>JAEWGL010000226.1 GCA_023388335.1 Pseudomonadota bacterium
GCGTGCACAAGCTGATCCTCGCGGGGGCTGTGGATGAAGATGGCGACATGATCTGGGCCGCCTATTACCTGAGCGGGTTTGCCAAGGCGATCCTCGCGGATGTGGAGGCTGGACGGATGCGGAACAAACGGGAAGAAGACTGTTCTGAAGGCCTAAAACAGGCTGGTTCACCGCCAGACTGGACAACATCCCTATATGGCACAGTCTAATCTGTGCTCCAAACCCAGGAGCTGGCTTGTCCTGCGATCGGCCGCGAAGCGGCCGTAAAGCCAGCCATCTCGATCTGTCTGGGGCAGCGCGGTTACAGGGGTTGCGACCGCTGCGCGGTCGATCGCGGCACAAGGCCGCTCCTGCTGCTTCAGCAGCGGCAATCAGCCCTTACCCAGTCCCGGCACTAGACCGCTACTAAAGCCTGCAAAACATCTCAGACCCTTGATGCGAAACCCTACCTTACTCCACCGGCCGCAACCGATACTGCGGCGGCAACTGCTCGAATCCGCTGAGGGTGGTGTCCAGGCTCTTCCAGCGGCCGTCCTTGATGCCGTAGATGCAGCCGTGGATCGACAGGCGCTGGCCGCGGTGCCAGGCGTTCTGGATGATGCTGGTGTGGCCGACGTTGGCCACCTGCTGGATGACGTTGAGCTCGCACATGCGGTCGACCTTGGCCTCGCCTTCGAACGCTGCCAACTCGTCGCGCTTCTCGTAGTAGAGGTCGCGGATCGAGCGCAGCCAGCCGTCGATCAACCCCAGCTGGCGATTCTGCATGGCCGCGCGCACACCGCCACAACCATAGTGGCCCGTGACGAGGATGTGCTTGACCTTGAGCACGTCCACGGCGTACTGGATCACCGAGAGGCAGTTCAGGTCGGTATGCAGCACCACGTTGGCGACGTTGCGGTGGACGAACAGGTCGCCCGGCAGCATGCCGACGATCTCGTTGGCCGGCACGCGGGCATCGGAGCAGCCGATCCAGAGAAACTCCGGGGTTTGCTGGCGCGCCAGCTTGGCGAAGAACTCGGGATCGCGTTTGGTGATCGCATCCGCCCAGCGCGCGTTGTTGTCGATCAGTTCCTGCAGGTCGTGCATGTTCAGTGCCTCATCAGGGATACCCTTGTATGACGGACCTGAGTCACACCCTTATTCGAACAGGGTACAGGCCATCACCAGGGCGTCTTCGCGTCCACCGGCCACGGGGTAGTAATCCCGGCGCCGACCGATCTCATTGAAACCATAGCGCTCGTACAGGCGGTACGCCGACTGGTTGCTGGCGCGCACTTCCAGGAAGCACTCGCGGCCATTGAGCGCATAGGCCCGGCTCATCAGGTGCTCGAGCAGGCGCAAGCCCAGGCCGCGGCCCTGGCTCTCGGGCTTGACGGTGATGTTGAGCAGGTGCGCTTCGTCGATGATCACGTTGATCACGCCGTGGCCGACCTGCTGCCCGCCTTCGAACATCAACCAGATTTCGTATGATTTGAGGCCATCGAGAAAGATGCCGCGAGTCCAGGGATGACTGAAGGCGGCGTATTCGATCGTCAGCACGGCATCCAGATCCGCCTCGGTCATGGGGCGGAAACTGATCGGATCACTCATTCAACAGGCTTC
The DNA here is from genome assembly GCA_023388335.1 of Pseudomonadota bacterium. Classification (GTDB taxonomy): domain Bacteria; phylum Pseudomonadota; class Gammaproteobacteria; order Pseudomonadales; family Pseudomonadaceae; genus Aquipseudomonas. Next base: position 1,603 of record JAEWGL010000226.1, read on the forward strand.
CAGCGCGCCATCAGCCGGCGCATCGCTTGCCAGACGTCCGCTTTGCGCTGCGGCTCGTCCATCAACAGTTCAAGGCCGGGCAAGGCCCAGGCAGTGCCCAGGCCCTGGACCGACAGTTCGCGGTAATAGGCGTCGTCTTCTGCCTGGCCGGCAAAACGCACGGCGGGCAGGCCGATCAGCCACAGGCAGGTGCACGGCGTTGCCTCCATCTGCACCTGGATAAAACCTTGGACGAAGTCGCGCGCCGCTTCCGGCCCCTGGTCGAGGCTGCCGCGCGCCAGCAACGGCCAGCGCACGGGCTCGCCGATGATCTGTGGGCTGTCGGGCAGCCCGGCGGCACGCAGCATGTCCTTGAGCAGCAGGTAGGACGGATCGCGGCTCTGCAACGGCTGGCCGGTCACCAGCTCGACCAGCAGCAGGCAGCTGCCGGCACGCAGCAGCTGCAGCGCGAAGCGCGGCGGCGGCACGGGGGCGGGACGGCTGGCGGGGGATGGCGTTTCGCGCTCGGCCTCGACCGGCTTGCTCACCGCCTTGGTGGCGATGGATGGCCGCGGGATCTCGATCTTTGGCCGCTCCAGAACACGCGCTGCCGGCGCAGGCGCCGCGGCAGCCGCGGCGGGCCGCGGCAACACTTCGAGCTCGGGCGCGACCGGCGGCGCCACCGGCAGCAGCAGCTCAGGGCGCGACGCGGCGGCGAACGGCAGTTCGGCACGCGGCAGCCAGTGCACCACTTGCATGGCGTTGAGGTAGGCGCGGCGGCGGGACTCGGTCAACAAGGCGCGGTCATCCGGGGAAAAGTCAGTCGACTATTCTACCGTCCTTGCGCGCCGTGCGCCGCAGTAGATCGGCAGAAAACGCCAAGAGCCGATCAGGGGTGAAAACCGGCCCCATCGATGCAGTACAATCGGCGCTTTTCTTGGCAACGAGTCGACCCGCCAATGATCGAACCCAAGCGCGTCCTGCGCGCCCTAGCCGAACACTGGGCCTTGCTCGAGCCGTTATGCGAGCGTTTCGACCAGGGCACCCTGAGCCTGATCGAACTGCGTCAGCAGCTGGCCCAGCAACAACTGGAGAGCACGCCGCAGGACATCACCCAACTGCTCGACGTGTGGATCCGCCTGGACATCCTGGTGCCGGTGGCCAAGAGCCCGAACCGCTTCGAACTCAATGCGCAGATCCACGACTTTCTCGCCTATCTGCGTCGCGAGCACCGCTTGGGCCTGTGCCTGGAGATCGAGGCCTACCTGCGCCACCTGGAGCGTCTGGCCGGGCATATCCAGGACGCCTTCGACAACCGCGACCGCGACGACCTGGCGCGCCAGCTGCGCCTGCTCGACATGCGCGTGCGCGACGTGCTCAAGAAGCTCGACAACGACGAACAGGCGCTGGTCGCCGTGGCCGAGCGGGCCAAGACCCGCGACCGGCAGATCCCGCTGCGCCAGCGCTATGCCGAGGTGCTGGCGACCTGGGACGAGTACGTCGAGCCGATGATCCAGCTGGTCAACGCCGACGGTGCCTTCGAGCAGGGCGTGCGCAAGGTCGAGACCGTGCTGCTGCGCTTGCTGGGCGAGCAGGCGCGCCTGGGTCATCTGGTCGACGACGACATGCTGCTGCGCACCCACGCGCGGATCCTTGAGATGCAGACCAGCGCCCAGCTGACCCTGCGCCACGCCCGCGAGTTGCTGTTGCCACTGCGCGAAGAAGCCCGCCGGCACAACGCCGTGACCCGCGGCGCCGCCCTGGCGCTGTCGGTGATCCGCCGCAAGGGCCTGGACGCCGTGCCGCAGGCAGCCATGCCGATGTTCACCCGGCCGCAGAGCACCTTCCTCGGCAGCGCCAGCCAGGTCGAAGCCTACGTTTATGCGCTGGCCCGCTTCGAGCCCAAGCCTGCGCAGTTCCCCAAGGCGCACAAGACCGACAAGACGGCGCCCACGCGCGCCCCGCGCACGGTCAAGGAAATGCTCGAACGCTGCGAAGGCGCCCTGCCCCTGCCCGACCTGATGGTCTGGCTGCTGGAGCAGGAGCCTGAAGGCGCCACCGACGAACTGCTGTACTGGTTCTCGCGCCTCTCGCGAGAAAAGCGCTTCAGCCGCCAACGTCTCGACCGGCGCGACTATACCACCCGCGAGCACCGTGTGAGCCTGCGCTCCTTTGCCCTGACCTCCAGCCGCGAACCTACGCCTGCCGCCAAAGCGAGCCCTGTCCATGCATCTTGATCTTTCCGAACTGTCCCAGCTCGCGCCGATCTTTCGCGAGTTGTTCAAGGGCTTTCACATCAGCCATCGCGACCCCGAGCTGTACGGTCACCTGTCGAACTTCCAGGACCAGTATCGCGGCCTGTTCAAGGCCTTGGGCTTCGAGCTTGTGTGCGACACCCGTGGCTTCTACTACTTCGTGCCCGAGCAGGCCGCCGCGCAGGTCAACAAGACGGCCCAGCGCCTGTCGCTGTTCACCTTCATCCTGGTCGAGCACCTGGCCGACCAGGGCCGCGACCCGATGGCGGTGCTCGACGGTGGCAGCCTCGGCCGCGACGAGCTGCCTTCGCTGCTGGAAAAATACCGCGACCTGTTCCTCCAGGCCGAGGTACAGACCACGGACGAGCTGGAAGAGAAGATCCTGCGCCGGATGACCCAACTGGGCTTTGCCAGCGAAGAAAACGGCATCTACCGCTTCCTGCCGCCGATGCACCGCTTCCTCGACGTGTGCCTGTCGGTGCAACAGGACCGCGACCTGGTCGCCAGCCTGCATAGCGCCCTGCCGCTGCCCACCCCCGTATTGGCCGAGGAACCCGACCTGCAGATACCGGGGGGCGCCGACGATCCGCTCGACCTCAGCCCGTTCGAGGAAAGCGAAGAACAGGCCCTGGCCCGGGCCATTGCCCTCGAGCAACAGGAGATTGACGCATGAGCCAGGAACGCTACGGCATCCGCCGCTTCGCACTGCTCAACACCGCTGGCTACAGCCTTGGCCTGTTCCCCCTGGAACACCCGCTGTCGGTCTACGGCGCCAACAACCTGGGCAAGAGCGCCTCGATCAATGCCTTGCAGTTCCCGATCCTGGCGCGCATGTCCGACATGAGCTTCGGCAAGTACAGCCTGGAGCAATCGCGGCGTTTCTACTTCGCCACCGACACCAGCTACATCCTCTGTGAAGTGAACCTGCCCCACGGCCCCCATGTGATCGGCGTGGTGGGCCGCGGGCCAGGCGGCGGCTTCGGCCACCAGTTCTTCGCCTATGCCGGCGAGCTGGACCTGGCCCACTACCAGAAAAACGACACCTGCCTGCGCCAGAAAGAGCTGTTCACCAACCTGGAGCGCAACGGCCTGAAGGCCTATGAGCTCAAGCCCGACGAGTTGCGCCGCTTGCTGGTCGGCGGCCACACCTCGGTGCCGCTGGACCTGACCCTGATCCCGTTGCGCTCCACCAGCGAGCAGAGCCTGAAGACCTTCCGCGCGTTGTTCATCAACCTGCTGCACATGCGCGAGATCACCGCGGCCAAGCTCAAGCAGCTGTTCCTCGATGCCTTCGAGCACAGCTTGCGCTCGGGCAGCGTCGACTACATCGCCGCTTGCGAAGAAGCCTTCCGCGACGTACGGCGCATGGAGCAGGACTACAACGCCCTGGTCGCCGCCGGATCCCTGGTCGAGGCCCTGGCCAACGGCGTGGCCCACCGCGACATCCTGCGCGGCAAGCTGCACCGCCTCTCACCGCTGCTCGATACCTTGCTCGGCACCTGGCAGGACTACGCCATGGCGCGCAAGGAAGAACTGGTCATCCAGGCCGAACACTACCAGAACGAACAGGACGGCCTGCAGAACACCCAGCGCAGCGGCACCCAGGAGCTGATGCGCCTGGAGCGCGACATCACCGGCATCCAGCGCTGGCTCGGCGAGCTGTCGGTGCTCAAGCACCGCTTCGCCCTGGTCGAGGACGTCAAGGTGCTGGAGCAGCAGTTGCTGGCCGCCAAGGACGCCCATGATGAACTGGCCGGGGCCCTGGCCCAATCGCGCCAGTTCAGCGCCGAAGACCTCGACGAGCGCCTGCGCGATCTGGAAAAGCGCCTGAAATCGGTCAGGCAGCAGCTGGACCATGCCGACAACAACAGCTATGCGCGCCTGCGCGAGGAGTTCTCCCAGCAGGACGTCGAACGCCTGATGCGCCTGTTCAACGGCGCCCTGTTCAGCCTGCCGTTGGGCGAGCAGGGTATCGAGCTCGACGACAGCGGGCTGTGGGTCAAATCGATTCAGGCGCTGCTCGAGGGCTTCAAGGCCGACCGTTTCGAAGTACCAGGCCTGTCGATCGACCTCTCGCACATCGACCCGCCAGCGCTGCAGGCCCTGGCCGACCGTGCCGCGCTGCGCGAGCAGAAGGAGCGCCTGGAAAAAGAGTTCAAGCAGCTCAAGACCCAGCAGGCCGTGGCCGCCGACCGCGCCGCGAGCAAGCGCCAGACCGAGGCCCTGTACCAGCAGGTACTGGACGCCCAGAAGGCGCTGGAAGACTTCCGCCGCACCCAGACCCTGTCCGCCGAGGAGCCGGAAAAGCTCGAGCAGTTGGCCCAGCTGGAAGCCGCGCAGGACGAGCTCAAGCGCTCCAGCGATGCCTTCACCGAGCGTGTCCAGCAGCTGTCGGCCAAGCTGCAGCTGGTCGGCCGGCAGATCGCCGACATGGAAGCCAAGCAGCGCACCCTCGATGACGCGCTGCGCCGTCGCCAGCTGCTGCCGGCTGACCTGCCCTTGGGCACGCCGTTCATGGAGCCGGTGGATGACACCCTGGACAACCTCCTGCCGCTGCTCAACGACTACCAGGACAGTTGGCAGGCACTGCAACGCGTCGATGGCCAGATCGAAGCCCTGTACGCCCAGGTACGCCTCAAGGGCGTGGCCAAGTTCGACAGCGAAGACGACATGGAGCGCCGCCTGCACCTGTTGATCAACGCCTATGCGCACCGCACCGACGAAGCCCTGACCCTGGCCAAGGCGCGCCGCGCCGCGGTCACCGACATCGCCCGGACCTTGCGCAACATCCGCAGCGACTACGACAGCCTCGAGCACCAACTGGCGTTGTTCAACCGCGAGATCAACAAGCGCCAGGTCTCCAACCTGCAGAGTTTCCGCATCGTCCTGGCGCCGAACAAGGACGCGCTCAGGCACATCGACCAGATCATCCACAGTGCCGGCCAGTACGAGGAAGGCGAAACCCTGTCGGTATTCGACCTGAGCCAGAGTGCCGAGCAGGACAACAAGAACGAAGAGGCCAAGGAATACCTGGCACGGCTGGTGGCGGCCAACCACAACCAGCTGGGGCTGAAGGACCTGTTCGAACTGGCGTTCGAGATCACCAAGGTCGGCGGTCAGCCGGTAATCCACACCGACATCGACGGCGCGGCGTCCAATGGCACCACCATGACCATCAAGGCGCTGACCAACATGTACCTGTTGCTGCACCTGATGGACCGCGACCTGGCCGGCCGCGTGCGCCTGCCCTACTACCTGGACGAAGCGGCCGACATCGACGAACGCAACCAGACCGCCCTGCTCGAGACCAGCCAGCAGTTGGGCTTCGTGCCGATTCTGGCGAGCGTCAAGCCGCAGGTCTCGGCGCACGTGGCGATCGACCTGGAAGGCGGCAGCGGGCCGAATGGCATCTACATCGACGAGGCGGACTGGAAGTACATCAGCCGGCTGGAGGAGGAGAAGGTAGAGGTGCTGGAGGAAGAGGCGCAGGTCGTGGCGTAGAGCCGTTCAAATCGCGGCGCGCCGTTCGCGGGCAAGCCCGCTCCCACAGGTACAGCGCAAGCCGCTAGGGCAATGCAATCCCTGTGGGCTTGCCCGCGAAAGGGGCACCGCGGAGGCTGACTCAAGGCCGCGGCTATTGCGCCCACGGCAGGATCGGAATCGCCGTCACCGCATTCTGCGGGCTGCCTTCGATCAGCCGGTCGCTGTATACCAGGTAGACCAGGGTGTTGCGCTTCTTGTCGAGAAAGCGCACCACCTGCATGGTCTTGAACACCAGCGAGGTGCGCTCCTTGAACACGACTTCGCCATCATTGAGCTGGCCCTTGAAGTTGATCGGCCCGACCTGGCGGCAGGCAATCGAAGCTTCGGCGCGGTCCTCGGCGAAGCCCAGGCCACCCTTGAGACCGCCGGTCTTGGCCCGCGACAGGTAGCAGGTCACCCCTTGCACCTTAGGATCGTCGAACGCCTCGATCACGATGCGATCGTTCGGACCGACGAACTTGAACACGGTCGAGACCTGGCCGATCTCCTCGGCCCCCGCCAGCATCGGCAACGCCAGGGCGGCAACGGCAAGCATCCTTTTCAGCACGGTATCTTTCCTCAGACCAGAATCAGGTTGTCACGGTGTACCAGCTCGGGCTCGGCGATGTAGCCCAGCAAGCCCTCGATGGCTTCAGAGGACTGGCCGATGATCTTCTGCGCCTCCAGGGCACTGTAGTTGGCCAGGCCACGGGCCACTTCCTGGCCGTCGGGGCCGACACAGACCACCATCTCGCCGCGACGGAAGCTGCCTTGCACAGTCTTGACGCCGACCGGCAGCAGGCTTTTGTTGGCCTGACGCAGCGCCTGCACCGCACCGGCATCGAGCACCAGGGTGCCGCGGGTCTGCAGGTGCCCGGCCAGCCATTGCTTGCGCGCGGCAAGCATGCCGCGCTCCGGCGACAGCAACGTGCCGAGGTGCTCACCTGCCTTGAGGCGATCGAGCACCCGCTCCAGACGGCCGCCAACGATGATGGTATGAGCACCCGAACGCGCCGCCAGGCGCGCCGCACGCAGCTTGGTCTGCATGCCGCCACGGCCCAGTGCGCCGCCGGTACCGCCGGCTACGGCGTCGAGGCTTGGGTCATCGGCACGGGCTTCGGAAATCAGTTGGGCATCGGGATTGCTGCGCGGGTCGGCGTCGAACATGCCGTCGCGGTCGGTGAGGATCACCAGCAGGTCGGCCTCGACCAGGTTGGCCACCAGCGCCGCCAGGGTGTCGTTGTCGCCGAAGCGGATTTCGTCGGTGACCACGGTGTCGTTCTCGTTGATCACCGGCACCACGCCAAGCTCCACCAGGGTGCGCAGGGTGCTGCGGGCGTTCAGGTAACGCTTGCGGTCGGACAGGTCATCGTGGGTCAGGAGGATCTGCGCGGTGTGCTTGCCGTGCTCGGCAAAGCTCGACTCCCAGGCCTGCACCAGGCGCATCTGGCCGATCGAGGCAGCTGCCTGCAGCTCGTTCATCGCGCTCGGTCGCTTGGCCCAGCCCAGCTGGCTCATGCCGGCCGCGACGGCCCCGGAGGACACCAACACCAACTCCACGCCCGCTTCGCGCAGCGCCACCATCTGCTCGACCCACACGGCCATGGCCGCACGATCCAGGCCCTTGCCATCGGCCGTCAGCAGGGCGCTGCCGATCTTGACCACCCAACGCCGCGCACCCGTCACCTTGCTCCGCATCTTCTTCCAACCTATGTCGAATCTGTAGATACCGTAGATACCAAAACGCCGCTCCAGAGAGCGGCGTTTAGTGTACTGCAACCGATCAGTCGCGCACGTAAATGATTTCCGGACCGTCTTCGTCGTCCTCGTCATCATCCCAGTCGTCATCGTCGCCGATGTCGTGCACGCTCTTGACGCCGGTGCGGCGCAGGGCGCGGGCATCGTCCAGGGCCTGCAGCTGGGCACGTGCCTCGTCCTCGATACGCTGATCGAGATCGGCCAGTTCCTCGGCATAGGCCGGGTCATTGGCCAAGCGATCGGCGCGGTCTTCGAGGTAGCGCATGATGTCGCGGCTGAGCTGCTCGGTGCCTTGCTTGGAAATGGCCGAGATCACGTAGACCGGACCTTCCCACTGCAGGCGCTCGACCACTTCCTTGACCCGCTCGTCGCGCTCGTCATCCATGAGCATGTCGGACTTGTTCAGCACCAGCCAGCGATCACGCTCGGCCAACGACGGGCTGAAGCGGGTCAGCTCATTGACGATGACTTCAGCGGCATCGGCGGTGCTGCTGTCATCCAGCGGCGCCAAGTCGACCAGGTGCAGCAGCAGACGGGTACGCGCCAGGTGCTTGAGGAAGCGGATACCCAGGCCAGCACCGTCGGAGGCGCCTTCGATCAGGCCGGGAATGTCGGCAATGACGAAGCTCTTCCAGCGGTCGACGCTGACCACGCCCAGGTTTGGCACCAGGGTGGTGAACGGGTAGTCGGCAACCTTCGGCTTGGCGGCCGAAACCGAGCGGATGAACGTGCTCTTGCCGGCGTTGGGCAGGCCGAGCAGGCCGACGTCGGCCAATACCTTCATTTCCAGCTTCAGGTCACGCTGATCACCCGGCTTGCCCGGCGTGGTCTGGCGCGGCGCACGGTTGGTGCTGGACTTGAAGCGGGTGTTGCCCAGGCCGTGCCAGCCACCTTGGGCGACCATCAGCTTTTGCCCGGCCTTGACCAGGTCACCGATGACTTCCTGGGTGCTGGCGTCGATCACGGTGGTGCCCACCGGTACGCGCAGGACCAGGTCTTCGCCCTTCTTGCCGGTGCAGTCGGTGCTGCCGCCGTTGGCACCGCGCTGGGCATCGAAATGCCGGGTGTAGCGGTAGTCGACCAGGGTGTTGAGGTTTTCGTCGGCGATCATGAACACCGAACCGCCATCACCACCGTCACCGCCGTTGGGACCACCGTTCTCGATGAACTTCTCGCGGCGGAAGCTCATGCAACCGTTACCACCATCACCGGCCTTGACCCGGATCGATACTTCGTCAACAAACTTCATAAAAACCGCCTCTCGTCAGGTGGACGAGCTGAATGACACAAAGACATAAGGCTCTTGCAAAAATGAGCGCGGCGGCCCCGTCACGACGTAGAACCCAGCGCCGGCAGCCCATACAAACAGCTTTGCAAGAGACTCACCACAAACGAAAAAGCCCCGTCGCATGACGGGGCTTCTCCAGCGACAGCGCGATTAACCCGCGACGACGCTTACGTAACGGCGGTTGAACTCGCCTTTCTTCTCGAACTTGATCACGCCTTCGATCTTGGCGAACAAGGTGTGATCCTTGCCCATGCCAACGCCGTAGCCGGCGTGGAACTGGGTGCCACGCTGACGGACGATGATGTTGCCGGCCTTGATGACCTGGCCGCCATACATCTTCACGCCAAGGCGTTTCGATTCTGAGTCGCGACCGTTACGGGTACTACCACCAGCTTTTTTATGTGCCATGGTTCAATTCTCCAAAGATTGGGGATTAAGGCGATTACGCCTGAATACCGGTGATTTTGATCTCGGTGAACCACTGGCGGTGGCCCATACGCTTCATGTGGTGCTTACGGCGACGGAACTTGATGATGCGCACTTTATCGTGACGGCCTTGCGAAACGACTTCAGCGACAACCGTGGCGCCAGCAACGACTGGGGCGCCGATGTTCACGTCGTCGCCATTGGCGACCAGCAGAACGCGATCGAAGGTCACGGATTCGCCAGTGGCGACTTCCAGTTTCTCGATCTTCAGGTATTCACCTTCGGCGACTTTGTACTGCTTGCCACCGGTAACAATTACTGCGTACATGGTATTTCTCCGATAATCCTGCTCACCCAGCTCTTTATAGGAAGAGTATTGGCTGGCATGGCTGCATAGGGCTGGAACGGCCCGGTGCAATTGCGTAAGGCAGGTGCTGCCCAGGGAAGTTCAGGGTGCGCGATTGTACGCAAGCCGCCGCGCCCTTGCAAGTACCGACCCCGGCCCGCGGGCGCCGCGCCTTGACACGCCGGGACCCGCGACCTAGCATGCCGCGCAACCCCAATGGAGCAGCCGATGCAACCCCAAGCTTTCTACCGCGCGGTAGCTGACGATTTCAGCGCCGTCGACGAGATCATCAAGAAGCAGCTGACCTCGCGCGTGCCGCTGGTATCGAAGATCGGCGACTATATCACTTCGGCCGGCGGCAAGCGCCTGCGCCCGCTGCTGGTACTGCTCTGTGGCAAGGCTCTGGGCCGCGAAGGCGACGACCTGCGCCTGCTCGCCGCGACCATCGAGTTCCTGCACACCGCCACCCTGCTGCACGACGACGTGGTCGACATGTCCGGCATGCGCCGTGGCCGCTCCACCGCCAACGCCCTGTGGGGCAATGCGCCGAGCGTTCTGGTCGGTGACTTCCTGTACTCGCGCTCGTTCGAGATGATGGTCGAGCTGGGCTCCATGCCGGTCATGCAGATCCTCTCCAAGGCCACCCGCGTGATCGCCGAGGGTGAGGTGCTGCAGCTGTCCAAGGTGCGCGACGCCAGCACCACCGAAGAGGTGTACATGGACGTCATCCGCGGCAAGACCGCGATGCTCTTCGAAGCTTCGACCCACAGCGCCGCCGCCCTGGCCGAAGCCGGCGAGACCCAGCGCGAGGCCCTGCGGACCTTCGGCGACCACCTGGGCGTGGCGTTCCAGCTGGTCGACGACCTGCTCGACTACAAGGGCGACGCGCAGACCCTGGGCAAGAACGTCGGCGACGACCTGGCCGAGGGCAAGCCGACCCTGCCGCTGATCTACACCATGCGTGAGGGTAGCGCTGAACAGGCCGCGCTGGTTCGCCAGGCGATCCAGAAAGGTGGCCTTGAGGACCTGGAGCAGATCCGCGTCGCCGTGGAAGCTTCCGGCGCGCTGGACTACACCGCGCAGATGGCCCGCGACTACGTTGCCCGCGCCATCGCCTGCCTGGACGTGCTGCCTGCCAGCGAGTACCGCGATGCGCTGGTCGAGCTGAGCGAGTTCGCTGTAGCCCGTACGCATTAATCCTCTACAAAACCCATTCGCGAACAAGTCGCAGCGCCGAATCGTCGCTGCGACTTATTCGCGAATGGGTCGATGCACATCTTGCTGACCCGCTTCGAGGCAAAACCTTATACAATGTGTGCTTTTACACACCTGTTCGAGGACCCTAAGTGAGCACTTTGCCACCCTGCCCCAAATGCAACTCCGAATACACCTATGAAGATGGCACCCAGCTGATCTGCCCGGAGTGCGCCCACGAGTGGCCGGCCAACGGCGAAGCCGAAGCTGCCAGCGACGAGGTGGTGAAGAAGGATTCGGTGGGCAACGTCCTGCAGGATGGCGATACCGTCACCGTGATCAAGGATCTCAAGGTCAAGGGTTCGTCCCTGGTGGTCAAGGTTGGCACCAAGGTCAAGAACATCCGCCTGTGTGACGGCGACCACGACATCGATTGCAAGATCGACGGCATCGGCGCGATGAAGCTGAAATCGGAATTCGTGCGTAAGGTCTGAAGCGCCCGCGAAACGGGGCTGCCGCGGTGGCCTCGACAGATTCTGCAATGGATTCTGCGACCGGTCGGACAGAAATCCGCCAATAGGCACTTGCTATTCTGATAATAAGAATTATTCTCATTGGAAATTGATTCCAAGGAGAATAGCCATGACTTATCTGATCGACGCCTGGCTTGACCGTCCTCACCCCTACCTGCGCATCCTGCACCGGGAAACCGGCGAAGTCTGTGCCGTGATCGAGGAAGAGGCGCTGGATGAGCTGCGTGACCAGGGCGACCTGGACTTCACCGGCCTCAATTCCAACGAGCCCATCGTGCTTAAAGAGCTGGTGCGCAACCTGTTTCTGTTCTGCTATGCCCGGGCGTTGCGTCCGGGCGGCGCGCAGTGGCATTGACTGGCCTGCCAACTGCCCCCACAGGGAGGCAGCCGGCGGGCTGGAGCCAAGGACGTTACAGTACGTCCAGCAGCTCCACATCGAACACCAGCACGCTGTGCGGCGGGATGCTGCCGACGCCCTGGGCACCGTAGGCCAGTTCGCTTGGCACGTACAGGCGCCATTTGCTGCCGGCGTTCATCAGCTGCAGTGCTTCGGTCCAGCCAGCGATCACGCCGCCCACTGGGAATTCGGCTGGCTGGCCGCGCTCGTAGGAGCTGTCGAACACGGTGCCGTCGATCAGAGTACCGTGGTAATGGGTACGCACGTTGTCTTCACGCGATGGCTTGGCGCCCTCGCCTGCGGTCAGCACTTCGAATTGCAGGCCCGAAGCCAGGGTGGTGATGCCCTCACGCTTGGCGTTTTCAACCAGGAAGGACTTGCCCTCAGCCGCGGCGGCCTCAGCCTTGGCAGCAGCTTCGGCCTGCATGACGTCACGGATGACCTTGAAGCTGGCCGACAGGTCGGCCTCGCTGACACGGCTTTCCTGGCCATTGAAGGCATCGGTCAGGCCAGCCAGGATGGCGTCCAGGTTCACGCCAGGTGGCGGGTTGTCGCGCAGCTGACCGCCCAGTTGACGGCCAATGCCGTAGCTGACGCGGGTTTCGTCGGTAGACAGGTTGAGTTCGGACATTAGCTTGCTCCGCTACAGGGCGCGCGACAGCCGCGCCCTTGATGAAAAGGGCGAGCAGCCTAGCATACTGCAGCGAGGCAGATCAGCTACCAGGCGGAACGCCGGGAAATCGACAGTTCGAGGTCCTTCTGCCCCTGGTTGCGCAAATTGCGCCTTTTTATCCCGCACCGACCGATGCACCAGGTTCATCGACACTGCGGATCAGTGCTTGGTGAGCTTGTCCAGGTAGCCCATGGCGAAGGCGGAGATAACGAAGGTCATGTGGATGATCACGTACCACATCAGGTACTGCGTCGAGATGTTCTGCGCATCCATGAACACCCGCAGCAGGTGGATCGAGGAGATGGCGACGATCGATGCGGCGACCTTCATCTTCAGCGAGGAAGAGTCCATCTTGCCCAGCCAGTTGAGCTTCTCCTTGCTGTCATCGATGTCCAGTTGCGAGACGAAGTTCTCGTAGCCGGAGAACATCACCATGACCAGCAAACCGCCAACCAGCGACATGTCGATCAACGACAGGATCACCAGGATCAGGTCCGCTTCGCTCAAAGCGAAGACGTTGGGCAGTACGTGGTAGATCTCCTGGAAGAACTTCAACGCCAGGGCCAGCAGGCCCAGCGACAGACCGAAATAGATGGGCGCGAGCAGCCAGCGCGAGGCATACATCACGTTTTCGAGGACACGTTCCATGGAAGATAAGACCCGTCAGGTGGCAAAAAAGCGAGCGCGAGTATAGCCAGCCACCCGTGGCAGAGAAAAGCCTGCGGCAGGGCGCCGCAGGCGATGAAGCGTGTGCGGCTCAGTTTTCCGGCTGGAATTGGTAGTCACCGAGGTTACGCACACGCTCGCCGTTGATTCGACGAAGCTGCGCCTGCAGGTGCAGGCACCAGATCGGCGGATCGTCGGCCACCTGATAGCCATGCAGGGTCAGGCTGTCGACGATGGCGTTGAGCACGGATTCGGCCACCAGCGGCCCATGAAAAGGCCCCTGGGCCTTGATTGCCGAGGGTTGTTCACCGGCCATGCCGGCTGCAAAAAGCAGGGTCCACATGCCCTTGTCACCGGCCAGTGGACGGATGCTGCACTCAATGCGGGTCACCAGGCCCATGCATTGGCGGGTAAGGCTGAGGCTTCGCGGCATGGCGACGACCCTCGATAAAAATCGCGGTCAGCCCGCCAGAGGCAGGCTGTTCCATCCTGAACCTGATTGCTGTCCTTGTTCCAGCATAGATGATGACCAGAGCAGGTGGAAAACCGGCGCTGAACGGTAGCATTGTGCCGGCGCGCCGGTTTATTGACTCAGGCCGGTTTAGCCTGTGCCAAGGCCTCTTCGAGCCTGTCCTTTTCCGCTTCCTTGATCTCTTCCTCGCTGACCATTTCAGCAATGAAGCGCAGGCGTTCCACTACCCGAGCGTTGACGCTGCCATCAGGGAACTGACCGTTTTCATCCGGCGCCCCGGCATCCTCGCCGACCAGCAGGCTGAGTGCCTCATCGGCCTGGCTCACCGCATAGACATAGAACTTGCCTGCCTCGACCGCCTGCAGCACGCGTTCATCAAGCATCAGGGTGGCGACATTGGGACGCGGGATGATCACCCCCTGATCGCCGGTCAGGCCCCGGGCCTCACAGAGCCGGAAGAAGCCCTCGATCTTCTCGTTGACCCCACCGACGGCCTGTACTTCGCCGAACTGGTTGATGGATCCGGTGATGGCGAAGCACTGCTTGAGCGGCGTCTTCGACAGCGCCGAAATCAGCGTGCAGACCTCGCCAAGCGAGGCGCTGTCGCCGTCCACGTAGCCGTAGGACTGCTCCAGGGCGATGCTCGCCGAAATCGCCAGGGGGAATTCCTGCGCGTAGCGACTGCCCAGGTAGCCGGTGAGGATCATCACCCCCTTGGAGTGGATCGGCTGGCCGAGGTTGACCTCGCGCTCGATGTCGACGATGCCGCTGCCGCCCGGGTAGACGGTGGCCGAAATTCGCGCCGGCACGCCGAAGGCCGAGTCACCCACCTCCAGTACGGTCAGGCCGTTGCACTTGCCGATGGCCGCGCCCTCGGTGTCGATCAGGATGATACCGGCGAGCATGTCGTCGAGGATCCGCGCCGACACCCGGCCGGTCCGCGTGGCCTTAGCCTTGAGCGCGCGCTCGATGTGACCGGCGTCGGTCATCTCGTCGCCGGCCAGCTGGCGGATGAAGTCGGCCTCGCTGACCAGCTGGAACAGGTCGCCGATGCGCGCCGACAGTCGCCCCTGGTGCTCGGCCAGGCGCGCGCTGTAGGTGGCCAAGCGCGCGACCGCATCAGAGGTCAACGGCGACATGCCCTCTTCGCTGGTGCGGGTCTTGAGCAACTGGGCGAACTGCTCCAGGTTCTCGTCTGCCATGGGCATGTCTTCGTCAAAGTCGACCAGCACGCGGAACATCTCCTGGAAGTCCGGATCATGGTCCTGCAGCGCATAGTACAGCTGGCGCGAGCCGATGATCACCAGCTTGACGTTGAGGGCGATCATCTGCGGATTGAGCGTGATGGCCGAGACACGGCCCAGCTCGCCCAGCGGCGACTCCATCTTCAGCTTGCGCGACTGCAGGGCACGCTTGAGCGCATCCCAGACGAAGGGCTCGCCGAGCATCTTCTCCGCCTCGAGGACCAGAAAGCCGCCGTTGGCACGGTGCAGGGCACCGGGGCGCAGCTGGCGGTAGGAGGTGTACAGCGCACCCTGGTCGGTGCTGTATTCGATGCGGCCGAACAGGTTGTCGTAGGTCGGGTGCGGCTCGAACACCACCGGCGCGCCACCGCTGGCGTGGTGGCCGACCACCAGGCTCGGCGCGTACTGCTCCTCGAGCAGCTTGCGCGCCACGGCATCGGGCTTGCTATCCTCGACCAGTTGCTCGACTACCGTACGCAGCAGGTTGAGCTGCATCGATTGCAGGTAGGCGCAGACCACCGCGTTTTCCGCGTACTTTTCAGACAACGGTGCCAGCAGCGGCTCCAGAGCCAGGGTGATGGTTTCTTCGTTGAGCTGGCGCAAGTGATTGCTCGACTCGCGCTTCCATTGCGGCAGGCTGGCCAGTTCTTCGTTCAGCCGCTCCTCCAGACCGGCGATATCCTCATGGAAGCGATCGCGCACTTCATCGGGCAACTGGGCGAACTCGGCCTCGTCCAGTGCTTTGCCGTCGCTCATGGGGGTGAAGGCGACGTTGCTGCTGTCGCGGTAGAGGGCCACGTCCTTTTCCAGCGAAGCTCGCTCGATCACATCCAGGGCCCGGTCATAACGCTGATTGAACGCGCGGTCGATGGCGCTCTTCTTCTGCTGGTAGGAAGGGTGCTCGAACACCGCCGGGAAGGTGGACAGCAGGTTGTCGATCAGGCCGTTCATGTCGGTGCTGAAGTCACCCGCGGTGCCGGCGGGCAATTCCAGCGCACGCGGCTCGCGCGGTTCGTCGAAGTTGTTGACGTAGAGCCAGTCGGCCGGGGTCTGCTGGCGCTTGCCCTCGGCCTTGAGGTAGCGCTTGACGAACGAGAAGCGCCCGGTGCCCGGCTCACCCATGACATACACGTTGTAGCCAGGGCGCGGCATGGCAACGCCGAACTGCAGGGCCTCGACGGCACGTTCCTGGCCCAGCACACCACGAAACGGCTCCAAATCGTCAGTATTGGTGAAAGCAAACTGTTCAGCGGTAAAACGCCGGGTCAGGGCTTCAGGCGCAAGACGCAGGCTCGCAGCGACAGGATCGGGCATGTGGCTTCCTTACTTCGGCGGGGCAGATGACGGCATTCTGGCGCCGCCTGACCGCGCGTTGCAAGGCTCACCGGGACTTTATGTCGCGTCACTCTTGCCTGCAATTTTTCGCACTCACTCACGCAACCTTTAGATCATGCCTAAACTCCAAACTGCGCGGGTGGGTATACGCTTCCCCCGACCTGGCTGCTGCATGGGCCAGAAAACCCTGACCTTTGGTACTTCCGAGAAAGAGAACAAAGCTATGAAACGGATTCTTCTGGGTACTCTGTTCACCGCCGTCTCCCTGAACGCCATGGCCCAGGCGCCAGGCGGGCCGGACTGCGGCTGGGGCAACCTGCTGTTCGAGGGCCAGCGCGGCACCCCGGCGCACTTCCTTGCCTCCACCACCAACGGCACCTCCGGTAACGCCACCTTCGGCATGACCTCCGGCACCAACGGCTGCTCGACCAACGCATCCCTGACCTACGGCGGCAAATCCTGGTTTGCCATGAACGGCATGATGAACGAGCTCTCCGAGGACATGGCCAAGGGCCAGGGCGAAGCCCTGACCACCTACGCGGTGGTCCTTGGCGTAGCCCCTGAAGACCGCGCGCACTTCGCCGCTGTCACCCACCAGCACTTCCAGCAGATCTTCAACAGCGCCGACGTGACTGCCGAGGATGTCCATAGCAACACGCTGGCCATTCTCAAGAGCGATCCGCGCCTGGCCAAATACGCCACCCAGGCCTGAGTCTGGCCTACCCTGCCCCCTGGGGGCAGGGTTTTGCCCGCCTTCCTTTCGGCATCATTCAGACGTAGTTGCCCGATATGCTCAAACGCCTTGCCTGCCTGGCCCTCTGTGCCAGTGCCCCGCTTCATGCCGCTCAACTGCCGGATGAGGCGCGCCTGCAACAGCTGGCCGCCGACCGCTACTGGATTGCCCTGGGTCACTACGAGACCGGCAAGCTCGGCGGCTGGCGCAGCTACGTCGACGACGAACACTTCTTCCTCGCCGAAGACGGCGGCCACCACCCCGACCGTGAATTGCGGGCCACCCTCCAGGCCCTGTACGCTCCAGCCGAGCTGGGCG
Organism: Pseudomonadota bacterium; assembly: GCA_023388335.1. Taxonomy (GTDB): domain Bacteria; phylum Pseudomonadota; class Gammaproteobacteria; order Pseudomonadales; family Pseudomonadaceae; genus Aquipseudomonas. The sequence continues at coordinate 18,742 of JAEWGL010000226.1, forward strand.
ACAAGCATGCCCAGTGCGTATTCCCGGCCCGTACCCGCTGGCTGCGCGAGCAACTACAGTTGACCGACCTGCCGCAACCGGATTGCCAGGCGTACCGCCAGTGGTACCAGGACGTCTCGCCCGACAGCGCCGTGCTGGTGTTCCCCGCGGCCTACCTGAACAGCCCTTCGTCGATGTTCGGCCATACCCTGCTGCGGATCGACCAGGCGGCGGCGAAAAGCGACCAGACCTCGCTGCTCAGCTATGCCATCAATTTCGGCGCCTACATCGAAGGCAGCGACAACAGCATTCTCTATGCCTGGAAAGGCCTGATGGGTGGCTACCCGGGCCTGTTCGCCCTGGTGCCGTACCAGGAGAAGCTGTCCGAGTACCGCAGCCTGGAGAATCGCGACCTGTGGGAGTACCAACTCAACCTGACGGCTGCAGAAACCGGGCGCATGGTCGAGCACGTCTGGGAACTCAAGCAGATCCGCTTCGACTACTTCTTCTTCGACGAGAACTGCTCCTACCGCCTGCTGGAACTGCTGCAGGTGGCACGTCCGAGCCTGGACCTGACCTCGCAGTTCCCGCTTACCGCGATCCCCACCGACACGGTCAAGGCCGTCAAGCAGGCCGGGCTGGTCGAGAGCACCCGCTACCGGCCCTCGCGCGAACGCGAGCTGTTGGCCCGCGCCGAGCCGCTGGACGATGCCGAGCAGGCACAAGTGCTGGCCATCAGTGCCGACACCGCGAAACTGCAAGACCCCGACTTCACCACCCTGCCCCGTGACCGCCAGGCGCTGGTGCAGGATGCCGCCTTCCGCCTGGAGCGTTACCGCGCAACCGGCCAGGAGCGCGACCCTGAGCGCGCCCGGCGCAGTTTCGAATTGCTGCGCGCGATCAACCGCAACCCACCGCCCGCGCTGGACATCGAGCGACCCGGCCTGCCCGAGCACGGTCACCAGTCGCGCACCTGGCAGTTTGGCGTGGGTACCCGCGAGGACCGCGCCTTCGCCGAGTACGGCCTGCGCATGGCCTACCATGACCTGAACGACAACGCCTACGGTTTCCCCCTCGGGGCGCAGATCGAGATCCTCCAACTCAAGCTGCGCCAGTACGAAGGCAACGACTGGCAGGTGCAGCGCCTGGACCTGGCTACCATCCGCTCGCTGACCCCGCGCAACGACCTGCTCAAGCCCTGGTCCTGGCAAGTGGCCGGGGGCCTTGAACGGGTGCCGGGCAAGCATGAAGACGAAGTGTTGGTCAGCCACGTCAACGGTGGCGCTGGCGGTACCTGGCAGTTGGCCGACGGCCTGCTCGGTTTCGCCCTGGGCACGGTGCGGGTGGAGCACCACAACGACTTTGCCCAGTTCATCGCCCCCGCGGCCGGCTTCAACGGTGGCCTGTTGTGGCGCAACGGCCTGGGCAACCTGAGCCTGGAAGCCAAGGGCGATTACTTCACCAACGGCGAAGTGCGCCGCAGCCTGAGCCTCAACCAGCAGTGGGAAGTGACCCGCGACCTGGGGGTGAGGTTGAGCGCCAAGCGCGAATTCAGCCAGCTGGCGTCGGCGCAGAACGAGGTGATGCTCGAACTCAAGTGGTACAACTACTGAGCTGCAAGCTGCAAGCTGCAAGCTGCAAGCTGCAAGCTGCAAGCTGCAAGAAAAAGCAGACCGCGTGATCGTTCAGTGTTCCCAGGGGTCTAGAAGCTTATCTTGCCGCTTACAGCTTGGAGCTTGGAGCTAAAAAAATGAGTCGAGCATTCGTCAATGAAGACCAGGCCGCTGCCCAGGCCAGCCAACCGGTCGAGCGCCGGGTCAGCGATCAACCCAACTATGTCACCGCCAGCGGGCTGGCCCTGCTGCAACAGCGGGTCGCCAGCCTAAGTGCCGTGCGCAGCGAACTGCTCGCCTTGGGAGAGCAAGCGGACAAGCAGCGGCTGGCCGACAGCGAGCGCGACCTGCGCTATTTCACAGCGCGGGTGCAAAGCGCTCAGGTGGTACCGCCCGCCACCCTGGGGGACAAGGTGCAGATTGGCAGCCGGGTGCGTTTCGTCGACGCGCATGACGTGGAGCATGACGTGCAACTGGTGGGAGAAGACCAGGCCGATGCAACCCAGGGCCTGGTCAACTGGGGTTCACCGCTGGGCCTCGCGCTGCTCGGCGCCGGCCCCGGAGATGAAGTGCTCTGGCAACGACCGGCGGGCGACCAGATGATCGAGATCGTTGCCATCGAAGTGGGTGACGCTTAGACCACGCCTTGGGCCAGCATCGCGTCGGCGACCTTGACGAAGCCGGCGATATTGGCGCCCTTGACGTAGTTGACCGTACCGTCGGCTTCTTCGCCGTAGTGCACGCAGGCATGGTGGATCGACTGCATGATGTGGTGCAACTTGCTGTCCACCTCGCCCGCAGTCCATAGCAGGCGCATGGCGTTCTGCGACATCTCCAGGCCGCTGACCGCGACCCCACCGGCGTTGGACGCCTTGCCCGGAGCGAACAGGATGCCAGCCTCGATGAAGATATCCACCGCGTCGAGGGTGGTTGGCATGTTCGCGCCTTCGGCCACGCAGAGGCAGCCGTTACCCAGCAGCGTACGGGCGTCCTCGCCGTTCAGTTCATTCTGCGTCGCGCAGGGCAGAGCGATATCGCACGGCAGGCTCCACGGCGACTGGCCCTTGCGGAACTCGAGGCCGAAGGGCTCGGCCAGCTCGCTGATGCGGCCGCGCTTGACGTTCTTCAATTCCATCAGCGCAGCCCATTGCTCATCGTTCAGGCCGGCTTCGCAATACAGGGTGCCTTCTGAATCGGACAGCGAGATGACCTTGCCGCCCAGGTCCATGACCTTGCGTGCCGCATACTGGGCGACGTTGCCGGAACCGGAGATCGCCACGCGGCGGCCGTCGATGCGCTTGCCCTGGCGCTTGAGCATCTCTTCGGCGAAGTACACGCAACCGTAGCCGGTGGCTTCGGGACGAATCAGGCTGCCGCCATAGGACATCCCCTTGCCGGTCAGCACCGAGGTGAACTGGTTGGCCAGGCGCTTGTACTGACCGAACATGAAGCCGATCTCGCGGGCGCCAACCCCGATGTCACCGGCCGGCACGTCGAGGTCGGCACCGATGTGCCGGTACAGCTCGCTCATGAACGCCTGGCAGAAGCGCATGACTTCGCCGTCGCTCTTGCCCTTGGGATCGAAGTCCGAGCCGCCCTTGCCGCCGCCCATGGGCAGCGAGGTCAAGGAGTTCTTGAACACCTGCTCGAAGGCCAGGAACTTCAGCACGCCCAGGTTCACCGAGCGATGGAAGCGCAGGCCGCCCTTGTACGGGCCGATGGCGCTGCTCATCTGGATGCGGTAGCCGCGGTTGACCTGCACCTTGCCTTGATCGTCGACCCACGACACGCGGAACAGCACTGCCCGCTCCGGCTCCACCATGCGCTCCAGAATACCGGCCTGCAGGTAGTGCGGATTGGCTTCCAGGAAAGGCCACAAGCTGCGCAGCACCTCCTCCACGGCCTGATGGAACTCGGGCTGGGCAGGGTCGCGTTGCTTGAGACGGGCGAGGAAATCGTCGACGGATTCGATCATGACAAGGTTCACCAGATAGGAGGACTTATAGGAATTTTTCCCGGGACTTTATCAAGAACGTATCGCACTGGAATAGGGCGGAATGTCGTTTTTATGAATATTTATGGTGCGGATTATATAAATGTATACCAATCCGCTCTGGGAGCAGGCTTGCCCGAGCGGCGTCAGCAGGAGCAGCAATGCTGCGTATATGGGCGCTTTTGCGGACAAGCGCGCTTCTACAGGGGCTGTGCTCAAACCTGAATTTGAGGCATGAAAATGGGGCCACAATGGGCCCCATTATCGTGCAGCGAACGGCGTGTTTACTGCGCCAGCTTCTTGTGCCGTACCCGGTGCGGTTGCGCGGCGGCATCGCCCAGGCGCTTCTTGCGATCGGCCTCGTACTCGGTGTAGTTGCCTTCGAAGAACACCACGCTCGAGTCGTCCTCGTAGGCCAGGATGTGCGTCGCCACGCGGTCCAGGAACCAACGGTCGTGAGAGATCACGATCGCGGCGCCAGGGAAGTCCAGCAGCGCTTCTTCCAGCGAACGCAGGGTCTCGACGTCGAGGTCGTTGGACGGTTCGTCGAGCAGCAGGACGTTGCCGCCCTCTTTCAAGGTCAAGGCCAGGTGCAGACGGCCACGCTCACCGCCAGAGAGGTCCTTGACGAACTTCTGCTGGTCGCCGCCCTTGAAGTTGAAACGACCGACATAGGTGCGCGACGGGATCTCGTAGCTGCCGATGCGGATCTGGTCGGAACCGTCCGAAATCTGCTGGAACACGGTCTTGCCACCGTCCAGGTCTTCACGGCTCTGGTCGACGCAAGCCAACTGCACGGTTTCACCGATCTCGATGCTACCCGAGTCCGGCTGCTCCTTGCCCATCAGCATGCGGAACAGGGTCGACTTACCGGCACCGTTACCGCCGATCACGCCGACGATGGCGCCTTTGGGCATGGCGAACGAGAGGTTCTCGATCAGTACGCGATCACCATAGCCCTTGCTGACGTTCTTGAACTCGATGACCTTGTCGCCCAGGCGGGGACCGGCCGGGATATAGATCTCGTTGGTCTCGCTGCGCTTCTGGAATTCCTGCGATTGCATCTCTTCGAAGCGCGCCAGACGGGCCTTGGACTTGGACTGGCGGGCCTTGGCGCCTTTGCGCACCCACTCCAGTTCTTCCTTCATGGCCTTTTCATGAGCACTCTGCTGCTTGGACTCCTGGGCCAGACGGTCCGACTTGGCCTCCAGCCAGCCCGAGTAGTTGCCTTCGTACGGGATACCGGCGCCACGGTCCAGTTCGAGGATCCAGCCGGCGACGTTGTCGAGGAAGTAACGGTCGTGGGTGATGGCCACGACGGTGCCTGGGAAGTCGTGCAGGAAGCGCTCCAGCCAGGCCACCGAGTCGGCGTCCAGGTGGTTGGTCGGCTCGTCGAGCAGGAGCATGTCGGGGGCCGACAGCAGCAGGCGACACAGGGCCACGCGGCGCTTCTCACCACCGGACAGGTGCTCGATCTTGGCCTCCCACGCTGGCAGGCGCAGGGCGTCGGCGGCGACTTCCAGCTGGCGCTCCAGGTTGTGGCCATCGGCGGCCTGCAGGATGGCCTCGAGCTTGGCCTGTTCTGCCGCCAGTTTGTCGAAGTCGGCATCGGGCTCTGCATAGGCCGCGTAGACCTCGTCCAGGCGCGCCTGGGCGTCCTTGATCACGCTGACCGCTTCCTCGACCACTTCGCGCACGGTCTTGCTCGGGTCCAGTTGCGGCTCCTGGGGCAGGTAGCCGACGTTAAGCTCGGGCATCGGACGGGCTTCGCCGTCGAATTCCTTGTCGACGCCGGCCATGATCCGCAGCAGGGTCGACTTACCGGCGCCGTTGAGGCCGAGGACGCCGATCTTCGCGCCCGGGAAGAACGACAGCGAAATGTTCTTCAGGATTTCCCGCTTCGGCGGCACGACCTTGCTCAGCCGATGCATGGTGTAGACGTATTGAGCCAAAACCAAGCCCTCTATCAGATATAGGTAAAGACATCGACGAAAACCTGGCAGGCGCTGGATCAGCGCCTGCCGGTGACATCCCGGCGGAATCCGGCGATGCATTTACGGGGTGTCATTGAACAAAGTCGACCATTCTACGCCAAGACGCAGCGTTGCGCCGATGGGCAGATGACGGGCCGCGCCGGTGAGCCCGGCACGGCGCGAGGAAGGGCTCAGACGTGGGATTGTCTGGCAATGCCACGCGGCAGCCGGCAGCGGTCGGATTGCGCTGTCAGGCGTTCACGCCAACTGGCCTTGACGCTGAAAGCGCCCGCCGAAGCAGGCTTGGGGGCAGCCTTGCTGACCGTCTTGCGCAACTCGGCCAGCGACGGGCTCTTGCGCACCGCGGCCCGGGCGGTGACAGCCTCGGGCTTGGCCAGAGAACGCTGGCAAGACTTGCACGAGACCTCGTCGGCCAGCGCTGTGCTAACCAGGCTCTGACTGCTGCGACCACAGGCGGAGTCGTTGCCGTTGGTGGAATAATGGGTAACCAAAACCGTACATCTCCAAAGCGTTGTAAATGAAGCGAGGGCATTTTCGCACAGCTTGCAGACTCATGCCGCCTCCCACCGCAGGCTGGCTGGCAGCTGGCCAAGCAACAGAGCTGGCAAGCTGCAAGAAAAAACACGCTACGCCGCTGACATACCTGGCGTAATGCAGACAGTGCAGCGACGCGGCTTGCAGTTGCAGCTGACGTGAATTCCATTGGTCCGCGACATGACGCCACTTCATATGCCTCTGTCGAGGCAATGGGTTAGAATGCCCCCCTTTTCAGCCCGATCCTTGAGGACCGCCATGTTCAGCCGTGATTTGACCATTGCCAAGTACGACGCCGATCTCTTTGCCGCCATGGAGCAAGAAGCTCAGCGCCAGGAAGAGCATATCGAGCTGATCGCTTCGGAAAACTACACAAGCCCCGCCGTCATGGAAGCCCAGGGTTCGGTTCTGACCAACAAGTACGCCGAAGGCTACCCAGGCAAGCGCTACTACGGTGGTTGCGAGTACGTCGACGTCGTCGAGCAACTGGCCATCGACCGCGCCAAGCAGCTGTTCGGTGCCGACTACGCCAACGTCCAGCCGCATGCCGGCTCCCAGGCCAACGCCGCGGTCTACCTGGCCCTGCTGTCGGCCGGCGACACCATCCTGGGCATGAGCCTGGCCCATGGCGGTCACCTGACCCACGGTGCGTCGGTCAGCTCCTCCGGAAAGCTGTACAACGCCATCCAGTACGGCATCGACGGCAATGGTCTGATCGACTACGACGAAGTCGAGCGCTTGGCGGTCGAACACAAGCCGAAGATGATCGTCGCCGGCTTCTCGGCCTATTCGCAGGTCTTGGACTTCGCCCGCTTCCGTGAAATCGCCGACAAGGTCGGTGCCTACCTGTTCGTCGACATGGCCCACGTCGCCGGCCTGGTCGCCGCGGGCGTCTACCCCAACCCAGTACCGTTCGCCGACGTGGTCACCACCACCACCCACAAGACCCTGCGTGGTCCACGTGGCGGCCTGATCCTGGCGCGCGCCAACGCCGACATCGAGAAGAAGCTCAATTCCGCAGTCTTCCCGGGTGCCCAGGGCGGCCCACTGGAGCACGTCATCGCCGCCAAGGCGATCTGCTTCAAGGAAGCCCTGCAGCCTGAGTTCAAGGAATACCAGCAGCAAGTCGTGAAGAACGCCCAGGCGATGGCCGAAGTGTTCATCGAGCGTGGTTTCGACGTCGTTTCCGGCGGCACCAAGAACCACCTGTTCCTGCTCTCGCTGATCAAGCAGGACATCTCTGGCAAGGACGCGGACGCGGCCCTGGGTAAGGCGTTCATCACCGTGAACAAGAACTCGGTGCCTAACGACCCACGTTCGCCCTTCGTTACCTCCGGCCTGCGTTTCGGCACTCCTGCCGTCACCACCCGTGGCTTCAAGGAAATCGAATGCCGCGAGCTGGCCGGCTGGATCTGCGACATTCTCGCCGACCTGAACAACGAAGCGGTGATCGACGCCGTTCGCGAGAAGGTCAAGGCTATCTGCAAGAAGCTGCCGGTGTACGGCAACTGATAGGCGATTGCCTGATGTGAAAGAGCCCGGCCTGTGTGCCGGGCTTTTTTGTGGGTGGCTGAGGGTGTTGAAACCGCTCCTCATAGAACACACGCTAACTCATTGATTTAGCTGAACCCTGTGGGGGCGGCGGTTCGGCGCTCCCACAGAGTATTGCGCCGCGCTTGCAGGCTTTGTTCTCTGCGCGACAGCGCAGCCCAGCGGGCTGGGCGATCTCCCACAGGGACCGAGTCGATCACAATATCCGCGGTACGCAGCCTCTCGCGCCCGGAAACCTGCCCGCTTTCCGCCCACCCTGGCTTGCGTGACGATGCTCCGCGACCGGCCACAATGGGTGGCGCGGGCACACTCAGGAGAAAACACCATGGACAAGGAACGTTCGTTCACTGCAACCCTGTGGGCCAACGGCCATCCGCTCAACTTCCTCGCAGCATTGAGCGGGGGACCGGTATGGATCACCGGCCCTCTCTCGGATGACGTTCAGCTTCGCGACGGCTCCAGGGCCCTTGGGATGCTGGATGGCTCCGATGAGGACTGGCAGCATGGCCAGGAACTGGGGCTGGTCGACTTTCACAGGACGGTCGATGCCGTGCCCGTGCTGCTCTACTTTCGCCACAGTCCTGTTGGGTACCGGATCTATGTGCGCAGCGGCAATCACCAGGGTGAGGGCATATTCTGCAGCCCTCAAGGTTTGCTTGAAGCTCAGCCGATCGGCAGCGCGGATCCGGCATGCTGGAGCATTCAGGAGGCGGCCACTGGCACAGCCTTAGACGCACGGCAGGTCGGCGACGGCCCGCTCGATATCCAGCTGACCAGCGCTGACGGCAAGCCTGTCGTGATGCAGGGCATCTATCCCGTCGGCGGCTATCTGGCCTGCCAGGCGTCGGCGGCGGTCAGCACCCTGGGTTTGCAGATCGAAGCCCGCCATGTCGACTGGCTGAGCGCCGATTGACCCAGCTGCACTGCTGCCGTACAGCGCAAGGGGCCGCCGTCCGGCGGCTCACCGGCCAGCACTGGATACCCTTCAAGCCTGGCAAAGCGCCTCGAACCCTGCCCGAATTTTCTCTTCCGGTAAGTCATCGGCGATGAACACCATCACGCTCTCGCGTGTCTCGCCGTCGGCCCATTCGCTGTCCCAATCGAAGCCATACAGCTTGAGCACGCCTTGGAACACCAGGCGACGCGGCTCACCGGCGATGTTCAGCACACCTTTGTAGCGCAGCAGCTGCTTGCCATGGGCTTCGAGCAGCTCGTTCATGAAGTCGCTGAGGCGGTCGATGTCCAAGGCGCTATGGGTGCGCAGGACCAGGCTGGAAATACGGTCCGGGGTTGCCACCTGAACCACCGGGCGCAGGCTGGAGCCGAGGTTGGCGCCCAGATCGGCATTGAGGTTGAAGCCGCGCACGTCGAGCAGCTCGGCCAGATCGATGCGGCCATGTTCGACCACCCGGATCGCTGCGCGACGATTGATCCGCGACAGGCGTTCGCGCAAGGCTTCGACCGCCGTGGCCTCGACCAGGTCGGTCTTGCTCAGCAGCAGGCGATCGGCAAAACCGACCTGGGCCTGGGCAATGGCCTGGGTGAGGTGCTGGTCGGCATTGGCGGCATCAACCAGGGTAATGATGCCATCGAGGATATAGCGATCGCGCAACGCTTCATCGATGAAGAAGGTCTGCGCCACCGGCGCCGGGTCGGCAAGGCCCGTGCATTCGATGACCAGGCGGTCGAAGGCGATCTCACCGGCATCCAGGCGTTCGAGCAACAGGAACAAGGCCTTGGTCAGGTCGGTGTGGATGCTGCAGCACACGCAGCCATTGGCCAAGGTCATTACCTGCACCGGTTCGTCGCCGAGCAACTGGGTGTCGATGTCGGCGTCGCTGAACTCGTTCTCGATCACCGCGATCTTCAGGCCGTGCTCAGCCTTGAGCAGATGGCGCAGCAAGGTGGTCTTGCCGGCGCCAAGGAAGCCGCTGAGCACTGTAACGGGGATGGGGGCTTGCAAACGGAGAATCTCCTCTACTGAAAATGACTGTGGGAGCCCGGCATGCCGGGCTCCCACAGGTTCAACCGTCCTCAGTGGCCGGGGTTCAACAGCACTTGGGGCCTCCCTTGCCGCCGTAACGGGCCTCCTGGCGCTCGCGGAAGAACACCTCGTAGCTCATCACCGGTTTGTCCGGATGCTTGGCCTGCATGTGCTCGACGTAGGTGTCGTAGTCGGGCATGCCGACCATCAGGCGGGCTGCCTGCCCCAGGTATTTACCCAGTCGACCAAGGTCGTTGAACATCACTGCGTTCCTCTTGGTTACGCGTCAGGCAAGGCCTGGAACGGGGTTTCCTTGTCGGTGCGGTCCTTGCGGCCCAGTGCGGCATAACCAACCTTGAGGGCGAAGAACAGGATGCTGAACACCACCACCAGGAACAGGATCGTCAGGCCCGCGTTGGTGTAGGCGTTGAAGATCACGTGCTGCATCTGGTCAATGTTCTTGGCCGGCGCCAGGACCTGCCCGGCATCCAGGGCCACGCTGTACTTGTTGGCCAGGGCCAGGAAGCCCACCGCCGGGTTCGGGTCGAACAGCTTGATCAGGCCCGCGGCGGTGGTGCAGATCAGCAGCCAGACGGCTGGCAGCAGGGTGACCCAGATATAGCGCTGGCGCTTCATCTTGATCAGGACCACGGTGCCGAGCATCAGCGCGATGCCGGCCAGCATCTGGTTGGAGATACCGAACAGCGGCCACAACGTGTTGATGCCACCCAGCGGGTCGATCACGCCCTGGTACAGCAGGTAGCCCCAGAGGGCCACGCAACCGGCAGTGGCCAGCATGTTGGCGCCCCACGACTCGGTGCGCTTGAGCGCCGGCACGAAGCTGCCCAGCAAGTCCTGCAGCATGAAGCGCCCGGCACGGGTACCGGCGTCTACCGCGGTGAGGATGAACAGGGCTTCGAACAGGATCGCGAAATGGTACCAGAACGCCATGGTGTTCTCACCCGGCAATACCTGGTGAAGGATCTGCGCGATACCCACCGCCAGGGTCGGCGCGCCGCCGGCACGGGCCAGGATGGTGTGCTCGCCGATGTCCCTGGCGGTCGCTTCGAGTTGCTCTGGGGTAATGGCAAAGCCCCAGCTGCTGACCGTCTGTGCCACCGACACGACGTCTGAACCCACCACAGCCGCCGGGCTGTTCATGGCGAAGTACACGCCCGGCTCGATCACCGAGGCGGCGACGATGGCCATGATGGCGACGAAGGATTCCATCAGCATGGCGCCGTAGCCGATGTAGCGGGCGTTGACTTCGTTGTCCAGCAGCTTGGGCGTGGTGCCCGAGGAGATCAGCGCATGGAAGCCGGACACCGCGCCACAGGCGATGGTGATGAACAGGAAGGGGAACAGCGTGCCCTTCCAGACCGGGCCGGTGCCGTCGGTGAACTGGGTCAGCGCCGGCATCTTCAGCTCGGGCGCGATGATCAGGATACCGATCGCCAGCGCGATGATGGTGCCGATCTTGAGGAAGGTCGTGAGGTAGTCACGCGGCGCCAGCACCAGCCACACCGGCAGTACTGCGGCGACGAAACCATAGCCCACCAGCATCCAGGTGATTTGCACGCCGGTGAAGGTGAACGCCGGGCCCCAGACTGGATCGGCCGCCACCACCCCCCCCAGCCAGATCGACAGCAGCAACAGCACCACGCCGATCAGCGAGATCTCGCCAATCCGCCCGGGACGGATGTAGCGCATGTAAATGCCCATGAACATGGCGATCGGAATGGTCGCCATCACGGTGAACATGCCCCACGGGCTTTCGGCCAAGGCCTTGACCACGATCAGCGCCAGCACCGCAAGGATGATGATCATGATCAGGAAGCAGCCGAACAGGGCGATGGTACCTGGGATACGGCCCATTTCCTCGCGCACCATGTCGCCCAGGGAGCGGCCATTGCGACGGGTGGACAGGAACAGGATCATGAAGTCCTGCACCGCGCCGGCCAGCACCACGCCGGCAATCAGCCAGAGCGTGCCCGGCAGATAGCCCATCTGCGCCGCGAGCACGGGACCGACCAATGGGCCGGCGCCGGCGATGGCGGCGAAGTGGTGACCGAAAAGAATGTGCTTGTTGGTCGGCACGTAGTCCAGACCATCGTTGTTGAGCACCGCCGGGGTCGCTCGACGGGGATCGAGTTGCATCACCTTGGTGGCGATGAACAGGCTGTAGTAGCGATAGGCGACCAGGTAGATGGCAACCGCCGCGACCACGATCCACAAGGCATTGATTGCCTCACCGCGACGCAAGGCAACCACACCCAGCGCACAGGCTCCTAACACTGCCAGCGCCAGCCACGGAATGTGGCGTAGCAGGCTATTATTGTTGTTCATGGTTTACTTCCAGCTGGTGGATTGGAAAGACCGCCCAACGAGTCTAGGGCGAGTCTCAACGCATTGCCACACTTGCTTTGGTCTAGAGCCTTCGCGGCCGGGTCAGCGGCACGCGTTGTACACACTCCTTCCACCCTAATCATGACGTACTGCAGAGGGCTTTACCGATGATGAGCGATCACTATGAACGCCGCCGTTTCCAGCGCATTGCCTTCGACGCGCCGACCGAGCTGTTCCAGGGCAAGCGCTGCTGGCAGGTCAAGCTGCTCGACCTCTCCCTCAAGGGGCTGCTGATCGAGCGTCCCACTCCCTGGAACGCCGACCTCACCCAGGACTTCGATGCGCTGATCCATCTCGGTCCTCAGGCCACGGTGCGGATGCAGGTCGAACAACGCCATGAGGAGGACGACCGCCTTGGCTTTGTCTGCCTGCACATCGATATCGATTCGATGACTCACTTGCACCGTCTTGTAGAACTGAACCTGGCCGACAGCACCGAAATGATGCGGGAACTGCGCGAACTCATCGAAGTTTGAAATCTCTTAGCCAGCTATCTACCTGACCTTCCGTGTTTCCTGTCTACCCAGACAGCTTCATTGCTGGGGCCGGAGGATGTGTACACACCCCTCTGGTAGCGGCTCTCTACAGTTGGAACGCTATCTGCATACAGGGGTTGTGCGACTCGACGGCACGCCTGTTCGCGCTCCAATCTAAATATTGTATACAATTGTGATGGCAATCCCTTGTAGGATTTGTCTACAGTAGTGCCACAACAATAAACAGAGAGCCTGCTCAATGACTACGTCCCCGAGTACGTCTTCATCCCAGCGTCCTGAAGACGAGAATCTGGGCCTCGGCGCCAACCTGGCCTACGGCCTGCAGCATGTTCTAACCATGTACGGGGGGATCGTCGCGGTGCCCCTGATCCTCGGCCAGGCCGCTGGCCTTAGCCCGGCCGACATCGGCCTGCTCATCGCCGCGTCACTGTTCGCCGGGGGGCTGGCCACGCTCTTGCAGACCTTGGGCTTGCCGTTCTTCGGTTGTCAGTTACCCCTGGTGCAGGGCGTCTCCTTTGCCGGCGTCGCGACCATGGGTGCCATTCTCAGCAGCGAGGCGGGCGGCGGCCTGCAAGGTGTGTTGGGGGCGGTAATGGCAGCCTCGTTTATCGGCTTCCTGATCACGCCGATTTTCTCCCGCATCACCAAATTCTTCCCGCCACTGGTCACCGGTATCGTCATCACCACCATCGGTCTGACCCTGATGCCTGTCGCCGCACGCTGGGTCATGGGCGGCAACAGCCAGGCGCCCGACTTCGGCAGCATGGCCAACATCGGCCTGGCCGCCGCGACCTTCGGCATCGTGCTGATGCTGAGCAAGCTGGGCAGTGCCAGCATCTCGCGCCTGTCGATCCTCCTGGCGATGATCATCGGTACCCTGATCGCCTGGTCACTGGGCATGACCGACTTCAGCAAGGTCGGCCAAGGCCCGCTGGTGGCCTTCCCCTCGCCCTTCCACTTCGGCATGCCGACCTTCCATATCGCCGCGATTCTGTCCATGTGCATCGTCATCATGGTGACCCTGGTGGAAACCTCGGCGGACATCCTCGCGGTGGGCGAGATCATCGAGACCAAGGTCGACGCCAAACGCCTGGGCAACGGCCTGCGCGCCGACATGGCCTCCAGCGTCCTGGCACCGATCTTCGGCTCCTTCACTCAGAGCGCCTTCGCCCAGAACGTCGGCCTGGTCGCCGTGACAGGTGTGAAGAGCCGCTATGTGGTGGCCACCGGCGGGATGATCCTGGTGCTGCTGGGCCTGCTGCCGGTCATGGGCCGGGTCATTGCCGCCGTACCGCCGTCGGTGCTGGGTGGCGCGGGCATCGTGCTGTTCGGCACGGTGGCCGCCAGTGGCATCCGCACCCTGTCGAAGGTCGAGTACAAGAACAACATGAACCTGATCATCGTCGCCGCTTCCCTGGGCTTCGGCATGATCCCGATCGCCGCACCGAACTTCTACCACCACTTCCCGAACTGGTTCGAAACCATCTTCCACTCCGGGATCAGCTCGGCAGCGATCATGGCCATCATCCTGAACCTGGCATTCAACCACTTCAAGACTGGCAACTCCGACCAGCAGTCAGTGTTCGCCGCCGGCTACGAGCGATCCATCCAATATTCGGACCTTTCCGCCCTGCGTGATGGCGACTACTTCAAGGATGGCAAGCTGTTCGACGCCGAAGGCAAGGAGATTCCGGTGCTCGAGCAGACCGATGAGACCCCGCCGCTCAAGCGCCAGGCGACCGCGGCGGAGCACTGATCCACTGCGATTGGTAACGCAATCGACTCAACACCGCGACCGGTCCCCTCTCCCTCTGGGAGAGGGCTAGGGTGAGGGCCGAGCGCGACGCGGTAACCGGGGGCGCTGCGGCGCCCGCTGTACCCGCGGCGCTTACTCGAACAAGGCGTCCAAGGCCTGCTCCAGGCGGGTCACGGCAATCACTTGCAAACCCGCCGGTGACTCCTTCGGCGCATTGCCCTTGGGCACGATGGCGCGCTTGAAGCCATGCTTGGCCGCCTCCTTCAAGCGCTCCTGACCACTGGGCACCGGCCGCACCTCACCGGACAGGCCGATCTCGCCAAACACCAGCAAGCCATGGGGCAGCGGCCGGTTGCGCAGGCTGGACATCACCGCGGCCAGCAAGGCCAGGTCCGAGGCAGTCTCCAGGACCTTTACCCCGCCCACCACGTTGAGGAACACGTCCTGGTCGTGGGTCGGGATACCGCCGTGGCGGTGCAACACCGCCAGCAGCATCGCCAGGCGGTTCGGGTCCAGGCCCAGGGTGACTCGACGTGGGTTGGCCAGGTGGCTGTCGTCGACCAACGCCTGCACCTCCACCAGCATGGGTCGGGTGCCCTCCCAGGTGGCCATGACCACACTGCCGGAGACCTCCTCCTGGGCGCGATTGAGGAAGATCGCCGAGGGATTCGAGACCTCCTTCAGGCCACGGTCGGTCATGCCGAACACACCCAGCTCGTTCACCGCGCCGAAGCGGTTCTTCACCGCCCGCAGCAGGCGCAGGCGGCCATCGGATTCCCCTTCGAAATACAACACGGTATCAACCATGTGCTCCAGCACCCGCGGACCGGCCAGGGCGCCTTCCTTGGTGACGTGGCCGACCAGGAAGATCGCCGTGCCACTCTGCTTGGCATAGCGCACCAGCAACGCCGCGCTCTCACGTACCTGGGCAACGCCGCCGGGCGCCGATTGCAG
This sequence comes from Pseudomonadota bacterium, assembly GCA_023388335.1. Lineage (GTDB taxonomy): Bacteria > Pseudomonadota > Gammaproteobacteria > Pseudomonadales > Pseudomonadaceae > Aquipseudomonas. The sequence goes on from JAEWGL010000226.1 coordinate 34,003, forward strand.
CTGTTCGGTGAAGATGGTCTGAATCGAGTCGATGACCATGACCCGCGGTTTTTCCTGACGCGCGGTAGCGATGATCGCCTCGATGCAAGTCTCGGTCATCACCCGCAGTTGCTCCTGGGGCAAGCCCAAGCGTCGCGAGCGCATGGCCACCTGCTGCTGCGACTCTTCGCCGGTGACATACAGGGCCGGCATGCGCTCGGCGAGGTTGCACAACGTCTGCAGCAGGATGGTCGATTTGCCGATGCCTGGGTCGCCGCCGATCAGCACCACCGAGCCGTCCACCAGGCCGCCGCCGAGGACCCGATCCAGCTCAGTGCTGGCGGTGCTGAAACGCGGGATCTCCTCGACACTGACTTCGGCCAGCGTCTTGATCTGCGCCTGCTGCCCGGCCCAGCCGGTACGGCCGCTGGGCGCCGCCGCCGCGCCGCTCTCGAGCACGGTTTCGACCAAGGTATTCCAGGCGCCGCACTCGCCACATTGCCCGGCCCATTTGGGGAAGGTCGCGCCGCACTCGGTGCAGCCATACATGCGCTTGGCCTTGGCCATGGATCCGTCTCCTGGAAAACCGCCATGATAACTGAGCGGCTGCCCAGCCGAGCCTGCGGCCTATGACAAAACTATTCGATATAACCGAAGTCACTAACAGCGGTACACAGTGTGAACCCCAATGCTGATTTACACTGCCTTAACCCTCATCATTTGTAACAAGGAGTTAACCTAATGAGCGTAATCAATGAGTTCAAGGCTTTCGCGGTCAAGGGCAATGTCGTGGACATGGCCGTTGGTATCATCATCGGTGCCGCGTTCGGCAAGATCGTCTCATCCTTCGTCGGCGATGTGGTCATGCCGCCGCTTGGGCTGTTGATCGGTGGCGTCGACTTCAGCGATCTGGCCATCACCCTCAAGGCCGCGCAAGGTGACATTCCGGCGGTAGTCCTGGCCTACGGCAAGTTCATCCAGACGGTGATCGACTTCCTCATCATCGCCTTCGCCATCTTCATGGGGGTCAAGGTGATCAATCGACTCAAGCGTGAAGAGGCCGCCGCGCCCAGCGTCCCGCCAGCACCGACCCCGCAGGAAACTTTGCTGGCCGAGATCCGCGACCTGCTCAAGGCGCAGCATCAGGACCAGAACCGCCTGCCTTGACCCTAGAAGACGGCGGCGCCTCCACGCCGCCGATATCATGGTAGCGCTGCTCGCTTTGGATCTTTCAAGGATGTACGGAAGTTGTGCGATTTTCACTGATCCGTACAACCTTACGTCTGAATTCCCGCCGCCACATAGGAGTTTTCCTACACTAGCTCAGTCCGAGAGGATTGGATCCCTTCTTGAGCGGAGCTTTTCAAATGTCCCCATGGAGCATGAGCGCGATGCGGCGTCTTCGAGGCAAGCGCAATCCTTCCGAGCTGTTGAACATCGCGGTCTCGTTGATTCAAGCGCTCGACATGGAATACCTGAGCCTGACCCTACGGATTCCAGGGTTGGCGGGGCAGCCTAAAAGGTTTGACTACAACAATTACCCAGCGGCGTGGAATGAGCAGTACCGACGGTTGGAGTACGACAAGATCGATCCGGTTTATACACACTGCCTTCATTCAATCCAGTCGCTGCTTTGGCACGATGGGTTGTACAATGAAACGCCAGACTTGCGGGAACACGCCTGTTCACATGGACTGCGCCATGGCTGGACGCTCTGGGTGAACGACCATCACAGCCAGACCCAGCTAAGCGTTGCGCGAGCGACGAAAGAGGTCGATCCGGCTGAATTCTACGAAGGCTGTACCCGAACACTGTGGCTATGCAATTTGATGCATCCGCTTCTGCTTGAGCATCACCGTCCAGAAGTCATGCCTGTGGTGACCGAGCGAGAGATGGAGGTGCTGAAATGGTGCGCCGCAGGCAAGACCGCCTCAGAAATTGCGACTATTTTGCAATTGTCTTCAAGCACCGTTAACTTTCATATCCGCAGCATCATCAGCAAAACCAATGCGAGTAACAAGACCGGCGCCATTGCCGTCGCCGCCAAGCATGGCCTTCTTGACACCTGAACCGCAATCGACTTACCAGTAGTTCTCCACCGCGACCTGCCCGGGCCGTCGACTCAGGCTCAGTTGCAGATCGCGGGCTTTGAGCACCTTGCGCGTGTCATCGATCATCTGCGGGTTACCGCAGAGCATGATCCGTGAATGCTCGGGACTCAGCGCCAGCCCAGCGGTCTGTTCCAATTCGCCATTCTCGATCAGCGTGGTGATCCGTGCGTTCAGCCCACCGGGGTGCGACTCTCGGGTGACGACTGGAATAAACTGCAGCTTGCCTGCATGCTCGGCCAGGTAATCGCGCTGCTCCAAGCCGGCAATCACGTCCAAGTACGCCAACTCCTTGGCCTCTCGCACCGAATACACCAGCTTTATGTTGTCGAACCGCTCCCACGCTTCGAAGTCCTGCAGGATCGACATGAATGGCGCGATCCCCGTACCCGTTGCGAGCAGCCAGAGGTCACGCCCCCCGGCAAACCGGTCGAGGGTGAGATAGCCGAACGCCTGACGGTCGATCAACAGGCTGTCGCCCTCGTTCAAGCGGCTCAGCTCGCTGGTGAACTCCCCGCCCGGCACCACGATGGAAAAGAAATCCAGGTACTCGTCGTGGGGCGCCGAGACCATCGAATAAGCCCGCCATACCACACTGCCATCCGCCTTCGTCACGCCCAGGCGGGCGAATTGCCCGGCACGGAAGCGAAACCCCGAATCCCGGGTGGTACGCAGGCTGAACAGGTTCGGTGTCAACGGTTGCACGTCGACCAAGGTCTGGCGGGTGAATTTCTCGGCGCTGGCGGTCATGGTTGGCTCCATCGATCAGGTCGCATAAGTGTCGCGCAAAGGCCCGGGAATGAACACCGCTGGTTCGTAGGGCCATCCCGCGCAAGGGCGCTATGGATAGGATGCGAGATGCCGGATAGCGGCAAATGTGTGGCAATCACCGCAGCCCGCTCTCCTGAATCAGCAAGCACCTCGCGGACATCGCGATTGCCGCCATCGATGGCCTGCCATGCTCCGGCAAGCCTCCCGCTGCGCGCAAAGCACGGTAGAATCATGCGTTTCAGCCCGCCGTTTCCTGTGGTGGGCGCGTCTGTACCCGAGCCGACCATGCCCCTGTTGACCAGCCCCTTCGCCGAACTCGACCTGACCCGCCAGCCGGACCAGGCCAACGATCCCTTGCAGGCCTTCGACGCCGCCGACCAGTACCTGCTGGAGCACCTGGCTACCCACGCCCTCGCTGCCGATTGCAAGGTGCTGGTGCTCAACGACAGCTTCGGCGCGCTGGCCATCAGCCTGGCCGGCTCGCTGCAGGTGGTCAGCAGCGGTGACTCGCACCTAGGGCACCTGGCTCTGGAAAAGAACTTGCTGCGCAATGGCCGGGCCTACGACAGCATTCCCTTCGTGCCGGCCAGCGAGGCTTGGCAGGGGCCATTCGATCGCGTGCTGGTGCGTGTGCCCAAAACCCTAGCCCTGCTCGAGGAACAACTGATCCGCCTGCAAGGGCATCTGGCGCCAGGGGCCCAGGTGATTGCCGGGGCGATGATCAAGCACCTGCCGCGAGCGGCCGGCGACCTGCTGGAGAAGTACATCGGCCCGGTGCAGGCATCACTGGCACAGAAGAAGGCACGGCTGCTCACCGCCACCGTGGAGGAGCGCGCGCTTGCCCGCTCGCCCTACCCGACCCGCTACCACCTGGACACACCGCCGTTGGCGTTGCTCAATCACGCCAATGTGTTCTGCCGTGAGGGCCTGGATATCGGCACCCGTGCCTTTCTCCCGCACCTGCCGCGCAACCTGGGTCAGGCCCGTGTCGCCGACCTTGGCTGTGGCAACGGCGTACTGGGCATTGCCAGCGCCCTGGCCAATCCCGAAGCGCACTACACCCTGCTCGATGAGTCCTACATGGCCGTGCAGTCGGCCCGGGAGAACTGGCAGGCCGCACTGGGCGATCGCCCAGCCTGTATCGAGGCCGCCGACGGCCTGGCCAGCCAGGAAAAGCAATCGCTCGACGTCGTGCTGTGCAACCCACCGTTCCACCAACAGCAGGTAGTCGGTGATTTCCTGGCCTGGCGCATGTTCCAGCAGGCGCGCGAAGCGCTGGTGGTCGGCGGCGCGCTGTACATCGTCGGCAACCGCCACCTGGGTTACCATAGCAAGCTGGCGCGGCTGTTCCGGGGGGTGGAGCAAGTCGCCGCGACACCCAAGTTCGTGGTGCTCAAGGCGCGAAAATAAAGGGCAGGAGCAGCAGGCTGCGGCGGCTGCCCCTGGCGTTCAGTGCGTCGTTAACCCCGCCGCACTCATGAACAGTCGCATCAGCCAGGCCAGCACCCCCAAGGTCGCGACACTGGCGCCCCAGATCAGTACCAGCCAGCCCAACCGCTGCCACAGTGGCTTTTTCTCCTGCTCGATGCTGTGCTTGCCAGTCATGACCAGGCCCTCCTAGTGGTAGCCATCCTCGTGGGTCACCTTGCCGCGGAACACGTAGTAGCTCCAGAAGGTGTAGCCGAGGATGAACGGAATGATGAACAGTGTGCCCACCAGCATGAAGCCCTGGCTCTGCGGCGGCGCCGCAGCGTCCCAGATCGAGATCGACGGCGGGATGATGTTTGGCCACAGACTGATGCCCAGGCCGCTGTAGCCGAGGAATATCAGCACCAGGGTGAGCAGGAACGGCAGGTAATTGGCGCTGCGCGCCACCGCTCGCAACAGACCGTAGAAGGTCACCATCACCAGGATCGGCACCGGCATGAACCAGATCAGGTTGGGCATGCTGAACCAGCGTTCGGCGATGTTCGGATAGGCCAGCGGCGTCCACAGGCTGACGATGCCGATGATCACCAGCAACACCAGCGCCAGTGGCCTTGCCAGGTGATGCATGCGCCGCTGCAGCTCGCCATCGGTCTTCATGATCAGCCAGGTGCAGCCGAGCAAGGTGTAGGCGACGATCAGGCCAATGCCGGAAAACAGGCTGAAGGGGGTCAGCCAGTCCAGCGATCCCCCGGCGTAACCGCGGTCGACCACCTTGAAACCCTCGATGAAGGCGCCCAGGGCAACGCCCTGGAAGAAGGTGGCGACCAGCGATCCGCCGATGAAGGCCTTGTCCCAGATGTGGCGTTTTTCATCCTTGGCCTTGAAACGGAACTCGAACGCGACGCCCCGGAAGATCAGTCCCACCAGCATCAGGATCAGCGGCAGGTAGAGGGCCGACAACACCACCGCATAGGCCAGCGGGAAGGCGCCGAACAGCGCTGCGCCACCGAGTACCAGCCAGGTTTCGTTGCCATCCCAGACCGGCGCGACCGTGTTCATCATCACGTCGCGGTCCTGTTCGTCCTTGACGAAAGGGAAGAGCATGCCGATGCCCAGGTCGAAGCCGTCCATGACCACGTACATCATGATGCCGAAGATGATCACCACGGCCCAGATCAGCGGAAGATCGATACCCATGGCTCAGTTCTCCTTGTTCAGGCTGACATCGTCGCCAACCGTGGCGTCGTAGGCGGCAGAGAGCGGACGCGCGGGGGTGCGTTTCTGCCCAGGCCCCCCAGGATTGTGTTCATCGCCTTCGCCGGTATGCGGTCCTTTGCGCACCAGGCGCATCATGTAGCCCAGGCCGGTACCGAACAGGGCGAAGTAGACCACCACGAACATCACCAGCGTGAAGCTCAGTTGCGCATAGCTGTGGTTGGAGACACCGTCGGCGGTTCGCATCAGGCCATAGACGACCCAAGGCTGTCGGCCGATCTCCGTGGTAAACCAGCCAGCGAGGATGGCAATGAGCCCGGACGGCCCCATCCACAGGACGAAATGCAGGAACGGCCGGCAGCTGTGCAGCGTATCGCGCTTGCGCAGCCAAAGGCTCCACAGGCCAGCGCTGATCATCAGCAGGCCGAGCCCGACCATGACCCGGAACGACCAGAAGATGATCAGCGAGTTGGGCCGGTCTTCAGGGGCGAAGTCCTTCATTGCCGGCACCTGCTCGGCCAGGCTGTGGGTCAGGATCAGGCTGCCCAAGGCCGGGATCTCGACCTTGTAGCGCGTGGTCTCGGCCTGCATGTCGGGGATACCGAAGAGAATCAGCGGCGTCGGCTCACCCGGCTGGTTCTCCCAGTGTCCCTCGATCGCGGCGATCTTCACCGGCTGGTGCTTGAGGGTGTTCAGGCCGTGGAAGTCGCCGATCACCGCCTGTACCGGCGCCACGATCAGCGCCATCCACATGGCCATCGACAACATCTTGCGGATCGCCGGGTTGTCACGCCCGCGCAGCAGGTGCCAGGCAGCCGAGGCGCCAACGAAGAATGCCGTGGCGACGAAGGCGGCCGTGGCCATGTGCGCCAGGCGATAGGGGAACGATGGGTTGAAGATCACCGCCAGCCAGTCCATCGGGATGACGCGGCCGTCGATGATCTCGTGCCCCTGGGGCGTATGCATCCAGCTGTTGGAAGCCAGGATCCAGAAGGTCGAGACCAGCGTACCGAGCGCCACCATCACCGTGGAGAAGAAATGCAGGCCGCGGCCGACACGATTCCAGCCGAACAGCATGACGCCCAGGAAGCCCGCTTCGAGGAAGAACGCGGTCAGCACTTCGTAGGTCAGCAAGGGCCCGGTAACGGCCCCGGCAAAGTCGGAGAAGCGGCTCCAGTTAGTGCCGAACTGGTACGCCATGACCAGGCCCGAGACCACGCCCATGCCGAAGTTCACGGCGAAGATCTTCGACCAGAAGTGGTAGAGGTCGCGGTAGACGTTCTGGCCCGTCTTCAGCCAAAGGCCTTCGAGGACTGCCAGGTAGCTCGCAAGGCCAATGGTGATGGCCGGGAACAGGATGTGAAAGGACACGGTAAACGCAAACTGGATTCGGGCGAGATCTAGAGCCTCTAAGCCGAACATAGTGCTTCCTCTGTCAGGTGATCCGGCACTCAGGCATCAGGCCTGGCGCCTACTGCCCCCACGGTTACGAGTACGGCGAATTGGAATTGTTCTGTTGAATCGCAGGGAATCCGGCCAATTGGCCAATTCGTTACGGCTGGACCTTGATCCAGGTCAACGATTGCTCGAAGCATAGCCGCCAATGGCCCTCCTGGACGCGTGGTTGATTGCCGCGTGACCGGTTGCCTCACCGGCTTCCAAAAAATGTGAAAGCGTGAGCCGATCTCTCTGGGGATACTTTTTCTGCAACCTATTGTTACAAAGCGGTGATAACCTGCAGCGCCTCTCCCCGCTTGGTCCCAGGTTTGCCGATGTCTGATGCCGCCCCGTTGCTGTTGCGCCAACACCGTCCCTTCCTTGCCTTTTGGCTGGCCCGTGTCTTTACCGCCAGCGGCTTCCAGATGCTCACCGTGGCCATCGGCTGGCACCTTTACCAGCTGACCGGCAACGTCCTCGACCTGGGCCTGGTCGGCCTGGTCGAGTTCGCTCCGCGCGTGCTGTTCATGCTGCACACTGGCCACGTCGCCGACCGCTACGACCGCCGCCGCGTCGCCGCCTTGTGCCAGAGTCTGCAAGCGGTGATCGCCCTCGCACTGGCATTGGGCAGCGCCACCGACAATGTCAGTCGCGAGATGATCTTCATCCTCGCCTTCCTGCTCGGCGCCACCCGCTCATTCGAAATGCCGGCGACCCAGGCGCTGCTGCCCAACGTCGTACCGCCGGGCCTGTTCCCCCGCGCGGTGGCGGCCTCGGCCTCGGCGACCCAGGCAGCGACCATCGTCGCGCCCGCGGTGGGCGGCTTTCTTTATGCCTTCGGCAGCCTCTGGGTGTATGGCCCGACCGTGGTGCTGTATGCCATCGCCTGCCTGTTGACCCTGAGCCTGGAGGTACGCCCGCAGGTCGCCCAGCGCGGTCGTGCGAGCCTTGATTCGCTGCTGGCCGGTATCCGTTTCATTCGCAGCCGGCCGGACGTCCTCGGGGCGATCTCCCTGGACCTGTTTGCCGTCCTGCTTGGCGGAGCCACCGCCCTGCTCCCGGTGTTCGCCAAGGACATCCTGTTGACCGGGCCCTGGGGCTTGGGGCTGCTGCGCTCGGCCCCCGCGGTCGGGGCACTGCTGATGTCGGTGTGGCTGGCACGGGTGCCGGTGGAACGCAAGGTCGGTCGGGTGATGTTTACCGCCGTGGGGATCTTCGGCGTGGCCACCATCGCCTTCGGCCTGTCCACCTCGTTCTGGTTCTCCCTGGCGGTGCTGGTGGTGCTCGGCGCCGCCGACATGATCAGCATGGTCATCCGTAGCGCCTTCGTGCAACTTGAGACACCGGATGAGATGCGCGGCCGCGTCAGTGCGGTGAATGGCCTGTTCATCGGTGCCTCGAACCAGCTCGGCGAGTTCGAATCGGGGGTGACCGCGCACTGGTTTGGCACGGTCCCGGCGGTGGTGATCGGGGGCGTGGGCACGTTGCTGGTGACCGGGGTGTGGATCAAGCTGTTCCCGACCCTGGCAGGGCGTGACCACATGCACAGCAAGCAGCAGGACGCTTGACCCATGAGGGTGCGTTTGGCGGTCGCGCGGTGCGCGTCAGCCAAACGCTCAGAGCCGCAGGATCAGCCTGCGCTCGTAGTCGATGCGGCCGCGGTAGCCGTTACCGGCATCGACCCAACCTGTCGACAGGTACAAGGCGATCGCCGCTTGGTTGTCCGCGGCCACCGACAGCTCGAGCCGTCGCGCGTCAGGCCACAAGGACCGAGCCATGCTCGGTAACGCGGCCATGCAGAAACGACCCGCACCGCGTCCCTGGCACCGCCGGTCGACCTGCAAGGCGCTGAGCATGATCGCCTGCGGATCGGCCCAGGCCGGCAGGAACGCACGGCGCTCCAGCAACATGAAGGCTTTGGGCTCGCTGTTCATCAGCAAGACCACGCCACGCCTGTCATCGCTGTCGACGCTGAGCAGCCTGTAGAGCGCACTGGCGATATCCCCGGCAAAGCGTACCTGCTCAGCCAGCACTTCTATCTCGATCAGTTGTTCGCGTTGGGCTGGGCACAGGTCGCGGTAGTCGATCAGCTGCATTCTGGGGGCTTCGGTAGCAGTGCGGTGGGGATAGCGGTGCGGTTGCCCACAGATGAGCGCAGTGTATTGCAAGATGCGTTACCGCCCACCAATCATGCTGGTATGATGCGCGGCTTTTTTCCACCCCAGATAAAACCAAGGCAGCCGGTACGGTCTGTGCTTTGCTGATGGGGTCGATACATTTCACGGCGACATAGCGCCATGGGGAGCGGGCATGCTGGAAAGGCTGTTTCAATTAAGAGCACACAACACCAACGTGCGCACCGAGATACTCGCGGGCGTCACGACCTTCCTGGCCATGGCCTATATCCTCTTCGTCAACCCGAGCATCCTCGGCGAGACCGGCATGGACAAGGGTGCGATCTTCGTCGCTACCTGCCTGGCCGCGGCCATCGGCTCGGCCACCATGGGCCTGATCGCCAACTATCCGATCGCCCTGGCGCCGGGGATGGGCCTGAACGCCTTCTTCACCTATACCGTGGTCCTGCACATGGGCCACAGCTGGCAGGTGGCGCTGGGCGCGGTGTTCCTTTCAGCGGTGCTGTTCTTCCTGCTGTCGATCTTTCGCATCCGTGAATGGATCGTCAACAGCATCCCGCTGCCCTTGCGCTCGGCCATCGCCGCCGGCATTGGCCTGTTCCTCGCGCTGATCGCCCTGAACAATGCGGGCATCGTCGTGGACAACCCAGCCACCCTGGTGGGCATGGGCGACCTCAGGCAGCCGGCCCCGGTGCTCGCCACCCTCGGCTTCTTCCTGATCGTCGCGCTGGAAGCCATGAAGGTCCGTGGCGCCGTGCTGATCGGCATTCTCGCCGTGACCCTGGTGTCGATCCTGATGGGCTTCACGCCGTTTGCCGGCGTGGTGTCGATGCCGCCTTCGCTGGCGCCGACCTTCCTGCAACTGGACATCAAGGGCGCGCTGGACATCGGCCTGATCAGCGTGATCTTCGCCTTCCTGTTCGTCGACCTGTTCGACAACTCCGGTACCCTGATCGGCGTCGCCAAGCGCGCCGGCCTGATGGGCAAGGACGGCCACATGCCGAAGATGGGGCGCGCCCTGATCGCTGACAGTACCGCCGCCATGGCCGGCTCGCTGCTGGGCACCTCGACCACCACCAGCTACATCGAGTCCGCCGCGGGCGTGAGCGCGGGCGGGCGTACCGGCCTGACTGCCATCGTGGTCGCGGTGCTGTTCCTGCTGGCGCTGTTCTTCGCCCCACTGGCCGGCAGCGTGCCGGCCTTCGCCACGGCCCCGGCCCTGCTGTTCGTCGCCGTGCTGATGGCCTCGGGCCTGGCGGAAATAAACTGGGACGACGTCACCGAGGCCGCGCCGGTGGTGGTCACTGCCCTGGCCATGCCGCTGACCTACTCGATCGCCAACGGCATTGCCTTCGGTTTCATCGCCTGGACCGCCATCAAGCTGATCTCCGGTCGCCACCGCGACCTCAACCCAGCGCTGGTGATCCTCTCCATCCTGTTCGTCATCAAGCTGGGCTGGTTCAACGCATGAGTGCCGTCTTAGACCCTTCGCGCTACGCCGAGCAGCTGGCCGCCAAGGTCGCCCGCCTGCGCGAGCTGCTGGCGCCCTTTGCCGCGCCGCAGCCTTTGGTGTTCGACTCGCCGCGCGAGCACTACCGGCTGCGCGCCGAGTTCCGCCTGTGGCGCGAGAATCAAGAGCGACACTATGCGATGTTCGCGCCGGGCGAGAAGCACACGCCGATCCTCATCGACGACTTCCCCATCGCCAGCCAGCAGATCAACGCGCTGATGCCGCGCCTGAAGGCTGCCTGGCAAGCCAGCCAGGCGCTGAGCTTCAAGCTCTTCCAGGTGGAGTTCCTCACCACCCTGGCGGGCGATGCGATGATTACCCTGTGCTACCACCGTCCGCTGGACGAGGCTTGGGAGGCCGCGGCTCGCCGACTGGCCGAGGACCTGGGCGTGAGCGTCATCGGTCGCTCCAAGGGCAAGCGTGTGGTGATCGGCCGCGACTACGCCGTCGAGGCCCTCGAGGTCGCTGGGCGCACCTTCCGCTATCGCCAACCCGAGGGCGCCTTCACCCAGCCCAACGGCACGGTCAACCAGAAGATGCTGGGCTGGGCCTACGACGCCCTGGGCCAGCGTGAGGACGATCTGCTCGAGCTGTATTGCGGCAACGGCAACTTCACCCTGCCCCTGGCTACCCGCGTGCGCAAGGTACTGGCCACCGAGATCAGCAAGACCTCGGTCAATGCTGCCTTGCACAACCTCGACGACAACGGGGTGGACAACGTGCGCCTGGTGCGCCTCTCCGCCGAGGAGCTGACCGAGGCCCTCAACGAGGTGCGCCCCTTCCGCCGCCTGGAGGGCATCGACCTGAAGGGCTACGATTTCGGTAGCGTCTTCGTCGACCCGCCGCGCGCCGGCATGGACCCGGACACCTGCGAGCTGACCCGCCGTTTCGAGCGCATCCTGTACATTTCCTGCAACCCGGAGACCCTCGCCGCGAACATCGCCCAGCTGCAGGACACCCACCGCATCGAACGTTGCGCGCTGTTCGACCAGTTCCCCTATACCCATCACATGGAAAGTGGGGTGTTGCTGGTGCGGCGCTGAACCGGTAATCGGGAGGCGTCCTTTTCGCGGGTAAACCCGCTCCCACAAATACCCCGCAGTCTTCGAGACCTGCGGGGTACCTGTGCGGGTTTACCCGCGAAAAAGGCTGCGCAAAGGCGCTGTCTAAAGCAGATCCGGCCTCAGAAATCGAAGAACACCGTCTCCCCTTCCCCCTGAATCCGGATATCGAAGCGATACGCCGTCTTCCCCTCGACTTCACAACGCCGCGCAATCAACGTCTCGCGCCGCTGCGGCTGTTCGATCAGGTTGAGCACCGGGCACTTGGCATTGGCCTCGGCCTCGTCGTCGAAGTACAGGCGGGTATGCAGCTGGATGTTGATGCCTCGGGCGAACAGGCTGACATTGATGTGCGGCGCCATTGGCACGCCCGCCGCGTTGTTCGCCACGCCCGGCTTTACCGTGTGCAGGGCCCACTCGCCGGCATCGAAGGTGGTGGCGGTGCGGCCGAAGCTGTTGAACGGCTTCTCCAGGTTGAAGTCGTCGTGATACTGGCCTGAAGCGTCCGCCTGCCAGAACTCCAGGAACGAATCGCGCACCAGGTGGCCGTTGCCGTCGTAGACATGGCCGATCAGCACGATGTGCTCGCCCGCCGCTTCGGGGCGTGCCAGGCGATTCCAGATCTCCTGCTCACGGGTCGGGTTGCCGGCCGCGTGGAGGGCCAGGCCGATGTGCACGTACGGGCCGGCGGTCTGCGAAGGGGTTTCGGGGAGCAGTTCGATAGGCATTGGCAGGCCTCCTCAGCAGTTTTCGAAGTGGGTCCGGCGCTGGCCGCGCAAGACGATGTCGAAGCGGTACGCCAGGCAATCCATCGGGTTGGCGTTGTTCATGTCCAGCTTGGCGATCAGCTGCTGCACCGCCTCGGGATTGGCGATGGACTTGACGATCGGGCACAGCGGGATCAGCGGGTCGCCTTCGAAATACAGCTGGGTGATCAGGCGCGTGGCGATCGAAGGGCCGCTGACCGACACATGGATATGCGCCGGGCGCCAATCGTTCGGGCCGTTGCGCCACGGATACGGGCCTGGCTTGATGGTCCGGAAACTGTAGTAGCCCTGGCTGTCGGTGAGGGTGCGACCGACACCGCCGAAGTTGGGGTCCAGCGGGGCCAGGTAGCGGTCGTTCTTGTGCCGGTAGCGGCCACCGGCGTTGGCCTGCCACATCTCCACCAAGGTATTGGGTACGGCTTTGCCGTATTGGTCGCAGACGCGTCCGGCTACGATGATGCGCTCCCCGATCGGCAGACCGCCATGGTTGAAGTTGAGCAGCAGGTCGTTATCGTGGGGCTCAAAGCCCAGGTGGGAAAAGTCCGGGCCAGTGCTCTCGCTGATCGACTGCGGGATGCTCACCAGGGCCTGGCGCGGTGAGCGCGGCACGGAAGTCTTGTAATCGGGGGTGAAAGCCTTGGGGTGCCAGTTGCGATCACGGATCACGAAGCGGCTGGTGTCCTGGGCAGGCATGCCGGTTTTCCTCTCTCTTGGAATTATCGATTCACCTGTGCGTGGCAGGCGAGATTGCAGTTTCAGGTATGTCGCGCCCCCTGAATACTGAAAACAGCGGCCATAGCCATAACCGTGTGGTTATGGATAACGGGTAAATCTGACAGGCATCCTTGGCCTGGGCTAATCTTTATCTTCATGTTTCCAGGGTCGGGAGAGCTTCATGCAATGGCGAAAAGGCAGGCGTAGCGACAATGTGGTCGATGCCCGGGGTCAGGGCGGTGGCGGCATGCGCTTCGGGGGTGGCAAGGGCCTGGGCATCGGAGCCATCCTGCTGATCGTCGGCATTGGCTGGCTTACCGGCCAGGACCCGCTGCAGATTCTCGGTCAGCTCACCGGGCAGATGGAGCAGAGCGCGCCAGCCACCGGCACGGGCAAGGCGCCACCGGGCAACGATGAGCAGGCCGAGTTCGTCGCCTCGGTGCTCGGCGACACCGAAGACACCTGGAAAGCCTTGTTCGCCCAGGGTGGTCGCCAGTACCGCGAGCCCAAGCTGGTGCTGTTCAGCGGCCAGGTCAACTCGGCGTGCGGCTTTGCCTCCTCCGCCGTGGGCCCGTTCTACTGTCCGGCGGACCAGAAGGTCTACCTGGACATGACCTTCTTCCGCGAGATGGAGCAGCGCTTTGCCGCCGAGGGCGATTTCGCCCAGGCCTACGTCATTGCCCACGAGATCGGCCATCACGTGCAGACCCTGCTCGGCGTCTCGAACCAGGTCCAGGCCGCCCGCCAGCGCGGCCAACGCATGGAAGGCGACAATGGCCTGCTGGTCCGCCAGGAGCTGCAGGCCGACTGCCTGGCCGGTGTCTGGGCCTACCAGGCGCAGAAACGCTTGAACTGGCTGGAACCAGGGGATATCGAAGAGGCACTCAACGCCGCCAATGCCATCGGTGACGACCGTCTGCAGCAACAGGGCCAGGGGCGCGTGGTCCCGGACTCCTTCACCCATGGTACTTCGGCGCAGCGGGTACGCTGGTTCAAGACCGGCTTTGCCAACGGCGAGGTCACCGAGTGCGACACCTTCAGCGCGCGCAACCTCTGAGACGGTTAGCGGCGCCGCCGCTAGCGGTCATGTAACAACTTCCGGCAAAAAAGCGTTTCAGCTTCCGCGGCGTCCGCCGATAACAGCTCCACGACATCAGCGGGGCCCAAGAACAACAACGCCTGGCGATTGAGATCAAGTGAGCGAAATCATTCCGGAGGGCGTGCATGAACAACTGGTTTGCCAATATAAGTGTCAATCTAAAACTTGGGCTGGGTTTCGGCCTGGTCCTTCTGCTGACCGGCCTATTGGCCCTGACAGGCTGGAACAGCCTGGGCAGCCTGATCAACCGCAGCAATTGGATGGGCGACATCGCTCAGCTCAATAAAGACCTGACCAACCTGCGCGTGGCCCGCCTGCAATACATGCTGACCAATGGCGACGATACCTCGGCGGCCAATGTGAAGGTCAAGCTCGATGCCTTCAGCGCCCAGCAACAGAAACTGGTCACCACCTTCGTCAGCCCGGAAAACGTCAAGCTGCTGCGCGAGTTGGGCGAGATCATCAAACAGTACCAGGTGTCGCTGGAAAAGATGCGCACCGGTTACAAGAATAGCCTGGCGGCGCGGGCTGCCATGACCCAAGCGGCCAGCCGAGCCGATGAGGTAATCGAGGCGCTCGACCACGACGTGCTCGCCGGATCGCAAAGTGACGCGGAGCGCCTGCAAGACCATCTGGTGATCAACAAGGCCAGGCAGCAGTTGAGCCAGTTGCGCCTGGCCGTGCGCAGCTACATCGCCGACAACAACGCCAGCGCCGAACAGACCGCGCGCGCCGAGCTGGAAAACGCCCTGGCCCAGATCGACAGCCTCAAGCGCGCGCTACCTGAAGAAGCGCCGCGCATTCAGCAATTCGAAAGCGCCGTGCTCGGCTACCGCGAAGCCCTGCGCCAGTTCCGTGATGCCATCCTCGGGAATGTCGAGGCTCGTCAGGAAATGACCGTGGAGGGCGCCGATATCGTCAAGATCAGCGATCAACTGTATCAGATTCAGCTTGAACGCCGTGACAACGAAAGTGCCCAGGCCCGTTCGCTGCAGATCATCGCCACCCTATTGGCCCTGCTGTTCGGCGTACTGGCCGCGGTGCTCATCACCCGCCAGATCACCCGTCCGCTGCGCGAGACCCTGGAGGTGGTGGAGAAGATCGCTGCCGGCGATCTCACCCATAACCTACGCGTCACCCGTCGTGACGAACTGGGCGTTCTGCAACAGGGTATCGCGCGCATGGGCACGACCCTGCGCGACCTGATCGCCGGTATCCGTGACGGCGTCACCCAGATCGCCAGCGCCGCCGAGGAACTGTCGGCCGTGACCGAACAGACCAGCGCCGGGGTCAACAGCCAGAAGGTCGAGACCGACCAGGTTGCCACTGCCATGCATGAGATGGCCGCGACCGTTCAGGAAGTAGCGCGCAACGCCGAGCAGGCCTCCCAGGCGGCCACTGAAGCCGACGGTGAAGCCCGCTCCGGTGACCGCGTGGTGGGCGAGGCGATCAACCAGATCGAACGCCTGGCCGGGGAGGTGCTTCGTTCCACCGAGGCCATGGACCTGCTGCAGCAGGAAAGCCAGAAAATCGGCAGCGTCATGGACGTGATCAAGTCGGTGGCCGAGCAGACCAACCTGCTGGCGCTCAATGCCGCCATCGAAGCGGCCCGTGCTGGCGAGGCCGGGCGTGGTTTCGCGGTGGTGGCCGACGAAGTGCGCGGCCTGGCCCAGCGCACGCAGAAGTCCACCGAAGAGATCGAAGAGTTGGTCGCCAGCCTGCAGAACGGCACTCAGCAGGTCGCCAATGTCATGCTCGGCAGCCGTACCCTGACCGAAAGCAGCGTCGAACTGACCCGCAAGGCTGGCGCCTCGCTGGAAAGCATCACCCGCACGGTCTCGAACATCCAGTCGATGAACCAGCAGATCGCCGCCGCGGCCGAGCAGCAGAGCGCCGTGGCCGAGGAAATCAGCCGCAGCATCCTCAATGTGCGCGACGTTTCCGAGCAGACCGCCGCCGCCAGTGGCGAGACCGCGGCGTCCAGCGTCGAGCTCGCGCGCCTGGGCAACCAGCTGCAGACCCTGGTCAGCCACTTCCGCGTCTGACCCTGGCTAACAATGGGGCTGCTTTGCAGCCCCATTGGGCTTTACTTGACCACCATCCCCACCCCACGTCCGCGTGGGTCGGAGGCGGTCTCCAGCGCCGTGCCATTGACACGGATGGCCTGGATATCCCCCATCTCCCAGCCTTGGTCCTCCAAGGTATACCCCATCGTCTTCAGCTCCTCGGCGACCTTGCCGGTCAGTGGCGCATAGGCGTCGAAGTAGATCGTGTCCTTGGGCAGCAGCTGATGATGCACGCGCTGGGCCGCCACGGCCTTTTCCAAGGGCAGGTTGTAGTCGTAGAGGTTGTTCATCACCTGGAAGATCGAGGTGAAGATCCGCGAGCCACCCGGCGTGCCGAGCACCAGGGTGACCTGGCCGTCGCGGGTGACCAGGCTCGGGCTCATGGACGACAGCATGCGCTTGCCTGGCTCGATGGCATTGGCATCGCCTCCGACCACGCCGAAGGCGTTGGCCACGCCCGGCTTGGCGCTGAAGTCGTCCATCTCGTCGTTGAGCAGGAAGCCCGCGCCCTTGACCACCACGCCACTGCCATAGTCCCAGTTCAGGGTGTAGGTGTTGCTGACCGCGTTACCCTGCTTGTCGACGATGGAGAAGTGCGTGGTCTGGTGCGCTTCAAGACCTGGACGGACCTTGTCGGTTTCGGAAATCGCCGTCGGGTTGACCTGTTCGGCACGCTTGGCCAGGTACGCCTGGGCGATCAACTGGTCTACCGGCACCTTGGTGAAGGCCGGATCGCCCAGGTAGTCGGCGCGGTCGGCGAACACGCGTTTTTCGATCTCGGCCAGCAGGTGGATATACCGCGCCGAGTTGAGTTCGACGCCCTTGAAGTCAGCGGCGCGTTGCTCCTTGATCCCCAGTAGCTGAGCCAGGGCCACGCCACCGGAGCTAGGCACCGGCGCGGTATAGACCACGTTGCCGCGCCAGTCGATGGCCATCGGCTCACGCCACACGGCCTTGTAGTCCTTGAGGTCGTCCTTGCTGATCAGGCCCTTGTCGGCCTGCATCTGTGCCACCAGCAGGTCCGCGGTGCGGCCCTGGTAGAACTCGCTGACGCCCTTGTCGGCGATGCGCTCCAGGGTTTGCGCAAGCTCGGGCTGCTTGAAGGTCTCGCCGACCTTCATGTGACCGAAGTAAGCGTTGAAGTTGGTGCTGTCCTTGAACAGGCCTTGGACGTCCTCGCGGTACTGGTATTGCTTGGCGGCGATCTTGAAGCCGTTCTGCGCATAGCCGATGGCCGGGGTCAGCAGCTCGGACCACTTCAGCTTGCCGAACTTCTGGTGCGCCTCCCACTGGCCCATCACCGTGCCCGGCACCCCGGCGGCGCGAGCACCGACCAGGCTCAGGTTCTCGATGATCTCGCCCTTGTCGTCCAGGTACATGTTGCGGCTCGCGGCCTTGGGCGCCACTTCCCGGTAGTCGAGGAAGTAGGGTTTGCCGTCCATGTACAGGGTCATGAAGCCACCGCCGCCGATATTCCCAGCCTCGGGGTAGGTCACCGCCAGGGTGAAGGCCGTGGCCACGGCGGCATCCACCGCGTTGCCGCCCTTTTTCAGGATATCGGCGGCGACCTGTGCGCCATATTGATCGGGCGCGGCCACCGCAGCGCCCTCCAAGGGTACCGCAAAGGCCTGGGAGCTGCTGAAGACAGCGACCCCAAGGGCCAGGGAGTGGAACATGACACTGCGCATGTGGACGTCCTTGGTGTTGTTTTTGTTGATCAATCATTAAGGCCGAGGCCGTGCGACTAAGCAAACACACCAGGCGCTTTGCGCCGTCTATGGGCAGTATCTGTCGCTTACAAGCAACTCAGCAGGCGTAGGCCGCCAGCTTCTGCTGGATGAAATCGAGGAAGCACTGGATGCGCAGGGCCAGCTGGGTATTGCGGTAGTACACCGCATGGATCGGCTGGCGATAACCGTTGTTGGCGTCGGCCAGCAACACTTGCAGGCGGCCGGCGCGGATATCGTCGTGGGTCATGAAATGCGACAGGCAGACGATGCCTTCGCCAGCCAGGGCCAGCTGGCGCAGGGTCTCGCCGCTGGAGGCGAGCAGGTGCGCACGGATGCTCCAGCGATCGCCCTCGGCATGGCGCAACGGCCACTGGTTGAGGCTCTCGGGCGCGCTGAAGCCGAGCAGGCAATGCGCGCCCAGGTCCTCGACCCGCTGCGGGGTACCGTGCTGAGCCAGATACGCCGGGCTGGCCAGCACCTGGATCGGGCTGCAGCCCAGCGAGCGGGCATGCAGGCTGGAGTCGGCCAGCTCACCGATGCGGATGGCCACGTCGGTGCTCTGCTCGAGCAGGTCGATGATCAGGTCGTCGGTGTTCAGTTCCAATTCGATGCCGGGGTACTGGCGGCGGAACTCGCCGATCCATGGCACGATGGCGTGCAGCATGAACGGCGCTGCGGCATTGATCCGCAGGCGCCCGGAGGGTGTTTGCCGATGCAGGGACAGGCGCTCTTCGAGCGCGTCCATCTGCTCGAGAATGGCCTTGGCCCGCTCGAGGAAAAACCGCCCCTCCTCGGTCAGGTCCATGCGCCGGGTGGTGCGGTTGATCAGCGTGGTGCCGAGCTTGGCCTCCAGGCGCGACAGCGTTCGGCTCACCGCCGAGGGGGTCTGCCCCATCTGTTCGGCCGCCGCGGAGATCGATCCGCAGTCAATCACCGAGACGAACACCTGCAATTCATCGGAACGGGTTTTCACGCGACAGTCCTGCTGGTGGAGTGAGCCGTGATTGATAGCCGCTCGCCGCCGCCGACGCAAGCGCGGGTCATGCGGCCTTGCCGAAGACCCTGGCCAGGTGCGCCTCATAGGCCGCGACAGTGGCCTCGACATTCGGCCGCTTCATCACGTCCACCGCCAGGAAGGTCGGCAGCCCGGTCATGCCGAGGAATTGATTGGCCTTGTGGAAGGGGAAGTACACCGCGTCCACGCCCTTGCCTTCGAAGAAATCGCTCGGGTCATCGAAGGCTTGCTGCGGGGCGTTCCAGGTAACCGAGATCATGTACTGCTTGCCCTGCACCAGGCCGCCGCTGCCATATTTCTGCGATGCATCGGAACGGGTACGGCCATCGTTGGCATACAAGCTGCCGTGGCCGGCGGTGAAGATTTCGTCGATGTACTGTTTGACGGTCCAGGGCGCGCCCATCCACCAGCCAGGCATCTGGTAGATCACCACATCGGCCCAAAGGTACTTCTCGACCTCTTCCTGGATGTCGTAGCCACCGTCGATGAACGTCTGCCGTACATCGAAGCCGGCGCGGTCGAGATAGGCCAGGGCAGCGTCGTGAAGGGTCTCGTTCAGGCGGCCATCGGAGTGAGCGAAGCGTTTGCCACCGTTGAGCAGAAGGATCTTTTTCATGCAGGGCCTCATCAGGTTTTCGATCCGAGGCCTTTCGCCTGCCGACCGAGTCAATTTGAATGACGGCAGATTAGGTATTTGCCGGCAGGGGAAAAAGCCATCCGCAGGCAAAATACATTTGATTTCAATTCACGAATACCAAGCCTATTGTTGCTTTAGAATCGATTTACCATTTCCCTAGAGGCCATCCCATGAGCGAGCACTACGCCTTCATCCTCAAAGCCAAGACCCGCCCGGAAAAGGCCGATGCCTTCGAGGCGCTGTTCAGGGCCTACGTCGAGCCAAGCCGCCAAGAGCCGGGCTGCATCGAGTACCACATGCTGCGCGACAAGGCAGACCCGAGCCTGTTCGTGTTCTTCGAGGTCTGGGCAAGCAAGGCGGCCTTGGACGTGCATTCGGCGCTGCCGCACATGCAACAGTTTTTCGAGCAGCGCATGGACTACCTGGAGCGTGATTTCGATGTCCAGCTGATCGAGATGCTCAGCCCTTCCTCGGCTAGCCGTTGATCAACAAGTGTCCGCCCAGCAGTGCCAGGCCGATGAAGAAGCAGCGCTTGAACACCGCCGCGCCGATACGCTGACGCAGCCATTGGCCACCGAGCATGCCCAGCAGGGCGGGCGCCAGCATCAGCAGTGACGCCCCCAGCGCCTGGCCGCCCAAAGCACCCTGCCCGGCCAGGCCAACGGCCAGCGCCAGGGTCGAAACGGTGAACGACAACCCCAGGGCCTGGACCATCTGGTCGCGGTCTAGCCCCAGGCTCTGCAGGTAGGGCACCGCTGGCATCACGAACACGCCAGTGGCGGCCGTCACCACGCCGGTCACCGCGCCGCACAGCGGGCCCAGCCAGCGCTCGTGCACAGGCGCTACGCGCAGCGCTGGCCCGAGCAGCCCATAGCCCGCGTAGACCAGCAGCGCGCCCCCCAAGGCATGCACCGCCCAAGGACCGCTGTCGATACCGAGCCAGACGCTGCCCAACAATGTGCCGACGAAGATCATCAGCAACATCGGGCCCAGGCGGCGCAGCAGCGCCAGCAGATGACCGCCCGCCGCCAGTTGCCAGAGGTTGGTCAGGGTCGAGGGGACGATCAGCAAGGCCGCGGCCTGCGCCGGCGGCATGGCCAGCCCGAGCAGGCCCATGGCGATGGTCGGCAGGCCAAGGCCGATCACCCCCTTCACCGTGCCCGCCAGGAAGAACGTCAAGACCACCAGCACGCAAAGCGCTGGCCCCAGGTGGTGATAGAACGCGAGGATTGTATTCATGGCTCTATCCTGAACCCGCCGCCGCGCCCTGAACATCTGCCATATACTCAGCCAGACTCTTGCCAGGACAGAGGCTGATGCACTTCGACCTGATCGACCTCACGCTCTTCCAGCACACGTTGGAGTGCGGCAACATCACCGCCGGCGCCCAGCGCAGTCACCTGTCGCTGCCCGCGGCAAGCGCGCGCATCCGTGCCATGGAGGCCTCGCTCGGCATTCCTCTGCTCGAACGCAACCGGCGTGGCGTACAGCCCACGCCCGCGGGCCAGGCCTTGCTGCAACATGCCCGGCTGATCCGCCAGCAGGTCGAGCGCCTGCAGTACGACCTCGCCCAATATGCCCAAGGCGTCCAGGGACAGGTACGCCTGCTGTGCAACACCGCCGCGCTCACCGAGTATCTGCCGGAACTGCTGGCGGGCTACCTGAACGAACATCCCGGGGTAAGCCTCGATGTCCAAGAGCTGCCTAGCCTGCGCATCGTCCAATCCCTGACTCAGGGCATGGCCGAGCTCGGCATCCTCTCGACGGCCGCCCCCAGCGACCACCTGCAGACCCGCCCCTTTCGCGACGATCCGCTGGTGCTGATCCTTCCGGCCGGGCACGCCCTGGCCGAGCAGGCTGCGCTGAGCTTTGCCGACACCCTCGGATATGGCTACGTGGGCCTGGGCACCAACAGTGCCTTGGCGTTGCACCTCGAGGAACAGGCGTTGCGACTGGGTCGGCGGATGCAGGTGCGGGTGCGTGCCGAAGGCTTCGACGGCGTGATCCGCATGGTTGCCGGCGGAGCCGGACTGGGCGTGGTGCCCCTGGCTGCCGTGCGTCGCTGGGAAGGGCTGTTGCCGCTGCGCTGGGTGGCTTTGCAGGAAGATTGGGCCAACCGCCAGCTGCGCCTCTGTGCCCGCGACTTTGCGGCATTGCCGGGGTATGCGGCGAGCTTGGTGGAGCGATTGTGTGCTGTGTGAGGCGAATTTCGGTACGCCCCTCTCTGTGAGGTGGGCGTTCCGACAGCGCGCCCAGACACCTGGACGTCGAGCCCAGGCAACTGGCGCACGCGCAGACGGCCTATGGTGTCGGGTCAAACACCTTGCCTCTGGAGCCCAGCATGTCCGATTTCATCACAGTCCTGCGCGAAACCTGCCCCACCCCAGTGCTCGATGCGACCAAGTGGAAACGCATCGGCGGCGATCCGCACACCGTCAACCTGAATGCCTACCTGTCCCAGGACGGCAGCAAGATCATGGGCACCTGGATCTGCACACCGGGCAAGTTCGAGGTGAACTACGAGAAGTGGGAATACTGCCATTTCCTCGACGGCTACTGCATCGTCACTCCGGAAGGTGAAGAGCCCAAGCACCTGAAGGCTGGTGATGTGTTCGTCATCGAGCCGGGCATGAAAGGGACCTGGGAAGTGGTCGAGACCGTGCGCAAGTATTTTGTCTTTGCCTGATTGGCCAGGCCCAGAGCAATGGCGCTGCTGGGTGTCAGATGCAGCCGGTCGCCAGCGCCACACTGAGGCTACGGTGTGTGCACATCTCCCGCGGGCTGCCAGGTGCATGTCTTGAGTGTTGTGCCGCTCTTGAGATCGAGCGGCCGCGCGGGCGGCGCTCGATCTCAAGGCGCCGCAACACTAAAGTCAGCCATTACAACCCTGCAAAAAAATCGCGTCCCAAGTCCCTCCCCCAAGGTGCGCAGTTACATGGGGCAGGAACCTGGTCCGCGATGAACTCCACCTCGCTCGTCACACCTTCTTGCGATACCCCTCGACGATCGCCGAGAAATCCTTGCCGCCGTCGCCGCGCAGGCTCATGGCCTGGTACAGCTGCTGGGCGACGGCGCCGAGGATCACGGGCTGATGAACCTGGCGTGCCGCTTCAGTGGCCAGGCCCAGGTCCTTGAGCATCAGCTCGGCACCGAAACCGCCGGTGTAACCGCGTGCAGCGGGCGCGGTCTCGATGACCCCCGGCCAGGGGTTGTAGGTGTCGGAGCTCCAGCAACGCCCCGTCGAGCTGTTGATAATCCCGGCCAAGACCTGGGTATCGATGCCCAGGGCATTGCCCAAGGCCATGGCCTCGGACACACCGATCATCGAAATGCCCAACAGCAGGTTGTTGCAGATCTTGGCGATCTGGCCGGTACCCACCTCACCGCAATGCACGATGTTACGGCCCATCTGTTCCAGCACCGGCTTGAAGGTGGCGAACAGCTCGGGCGTCGCGCCGACCATGAAGGTCAGGGTGCCCGCAGCCGCACCACCCGTGCCGCCAGACACCGGCGCATCGCCCATGTCCACGCCTTTGGCCGCCGCCGCCCGTGACACATCGCGGGCGGTCTGGGGATCGATGGTGCTGCAGTCCAGCACCGGAGTGCCGGGGCGTACACCGGCCAGCACACCGTCTTCGTTGAGGTATACGCTGCGCACATGAGGCGCGGCCGGCAGCATGGTGATGACCAGCTCGCTGTTGGCCGCCGCTTCGCGGGGCGAGGTACTGATCTGCCCGCCGAGTTCGGCGAGCTCGGCCAGCACGGTCTGGTTCAGGTCGAACAGGTTCAACGAATGCCCGGCCTTGATCAGGTTGCGGGCCATGGGGGCGCCCATGTTGCCCAGCCCGATGAATGCGATACGCATGGTGGTCTCCTTAGCGCAGGCTGATGGTGGTGTTCACACCGTCATTGACGCTGTCGTCGTCGAACCAGCGGGCGGTGACGGTCTTGGTCTGAGTGTAGAACTGCACCACCTGCTTGCCGTAAGGACCCAGGTCGCCGAGCTTGGACCCGCGCGACCCGGTAAAGCTGAAGAAGGGCACCGGCACCGGGATCGGGATGTTGATACCGACCTGACCGACGTCGATCTCGTTCTGGAACTTGCGCGCTGCCGCGCCGCTCTGGGTGAACAAGCCGGTGCCGTTGCCGAAGGGGTTGCGGTTGACCAGGGCAATGGCCTCGTCGAGGGTATCGACCTCCAGTACCACCAGCACCGGACCGAAGATTTCCTGGGTGTAGATCTGCATATCGGTGGTCACGCCGGAGAACAAGGTGGGCCCGACGAAGTTGCCCTGTTCGTAACCCGGCACCGTGATGTCCCGTCCATCGAGCTCGAGTGTGGCGCCTTCCTGGATGCCGCTTTCGATCAGGCCCAACACGCGCTCTTTCGCGCGCTTGGAGACCAGCGGGCCGACGTCGGTGCCCGGCTCACTGCCGGCATTGACCTTGAGCTGGGCGGCCAAGGCCTTGAGTTCAGGCAGCCACTCACGGGCCTTGCCCACCAGCACCGCCACCGAGGTGGCCATGCAGCGCTGGCCGGCAGCACCGAAACCGGCACCGACCAAGGCATTGAGCGTCTGCTCACGGTTGGCATCGGGCAACACCACGGCGTGGTTCTTGGCGCCCATCATCGATTGCACGCGCTTGTTGTGCTGGCTGGCCAGGTTGTAGACGTGGGTGCCGACCTCGGTCGAGCCGACGAAGGAAATCGCCTTGATATGTTCATGGGTGCACAGCGCATCGACCACCTGCTTGCCGCCGTGCACGACGTTGAGCACACCGGGCGGCACGCCGGCTTCCAGCGCCAGTTCGACCAGCATCATGGTCGACAGCGGGTCCTGCTCGGAGGGCTTGAGCACGAAGGTGTTGCCGCAGACGATGGCCATGGGGAACATCCACAGCGGAATCATCGCCGGGAAGTTGAAGGGCGTGATACCGGCGCAGACGCCGATAGGCTGGCGCAGGGTGTAGGTGTCCACGCCGCCGGCGACGTTTTCGGCGAACTCGCCCATCTGCAGGGTACCGATCGAGGCGGCATGCTCGACCACTTCCAGGCCGCGGAATATATCGCCTTCGGCGTCGGCCACGGTCTTGCCCTGCTCGGCGCTAAGGGTCTGGGCGATGCGTTTGCTGTGTTCGCGGATCAGCGCCTGAAGCTTGAGCATGATGCGCAGACGCGCGCCGATCGGCGTGTCGCGCCAGGTCTTGAAAGCACGCTGGCCAGCGGACACGGCAGCGTCGACTTCCTCCACCGTGGCGAAGGGGACGCGCGCCAGCACCTGTTGGGTGGCCGGGTTGACCACATCGCGCCACTCGCTGGTTTTCGATTCGACCCACTGGCCGTCGATCAGCAGCTTGACCTGCTCGACTTTGGCCTGGTCAGGGGTATGGGGTGCGTTCATCTGCGCTCTCCTGGAATTATTGTTGGGGACGAGATCGCCAGCGCCGGTGGCAAACGCGGGGCGCTTGGGTCTGAGGGCTGTTTGGAGTATAGATGTGCAAACATCTAACAAGAACGCACATAAAAGCCGGACCATCATGCAAAAAAACCTCACCTCCCTGGGTTCATTGAACTGGGACGACCTGAAGTTCTTTCTTGAAGTAGCGCGCACCCGCAAGGCCAGTAGCGCGGCCAGGCGCCTGAATGTCGACTACACCACGGTGTCGCGGCGCATTGGCTCGCTGGAGCTGGCACTGGGCACCCTCCTGTTCGAGAAGTCCCGGACCAACGGCTTCGTGCTCACCGCCGAAGGCCAGCGCCTGCTGGGTTATGCCGAGTCGATCGAGAGCACCTTGCACATGGCCTGCGAGCAGGTGTCCGGCTCGGGGGTCGCGCTGTCCGGGCATGTGCGCATGGGGTGCACGGAGGGGTTCGGCAGTTTTTTCATCACCCCGCAGCTGAGCCACTTCGTCGATGCCTACCCCGCGATCACCGTCGACATCTTGCCATTACCGCATTTCATCAGCCTGTCCAAGCGCGAGGCAGACATCGTCATCGCCTTGGAACGCCCGGAACATGGGCCCTACGTGTGCTGCAAGCTATGCGACTACCGCCTGCGGCTGTATGCGACCCAGGCTTACCTGGACCGCCATCCGCCGATCCGCAAGGGCAGCGACCTGGCCGACCACCCGTTCATCAGCTATGTGGACGACCTGGCGTTCAGTTCCGAGCTGCTGTACCTGGCCAATCTGATTCCCAACGCCAACGCGAACCTGCGCAGCACCAGCGTCATTGCCCAGTACACCGCTGCCCTGCAAGGCCGTGGCCTGGCCATTCTGCCGTGCTTCCTGGCCGCCCAGGATCCGCGGCTGGTTGCCGTTCTGCCCGAAGAGGTGGAGGTCACCCGGCAGTTCTGGATGTACTGCCGGGAGGATTTGAGGAAGCTCAAGCGGATTACGTTGTTGTGGGATTACATCCGCAAGGTAACCGAGCTTAACCGCCCGCTATTGCTGGGCGAAACGCGAGACCTTCGGTTTACAGAGTGAGGGTCTACGAGGCGTAAGGGAAACTGTCGTGGCGAGCAGTGCGCATCATCGCGGCAACCTGTGGCAGGCGTGATGACAGGACGTGTGACATGGCGCCCCGCCACGTCCACCCCACACGCTCATCCAAGAGCGCCCACACGAAGGCACCTCAGGCCAAGGCGCGTGGGACCTGCGCATGTGTGCGCAGTGAGCAGGTTATTCGGATTTTTCTGCCACACCCTCGAAGAGACTATTCCACCCGAGATCAAGACTGTTCCTACAGACCAGCTCTTCGGTTTCTGGCAGCCTCCGCGAGCCAGCTAAAGGCTGGTTATGTCTATGGATAAAGGCGCAAGGATGATGATGAATGATCTCTTCTGCTCGATTAGGTGACCAACACGTCTGCCCATTGCCCGGTCACGGCACGACTCCAATTACTTCTGCCAGTGGTGACGTCAACATCAACTTCATGGGCTCTGCCCGTGTTGGCGATACCTGTGGATGTGGGGCAGTCATCACTACAGGCTTTCCTTCTATTCAAGTGAATGGTCGTCCTATGGCCCTTTTTAGGGAGCTCGACCAGTCACGGCGGGACGATCATTACGGGATCTGGTGACACCTTCGGTGGGTTTGTCATGGGGGACGCTGGCGGTGCAACCATTATTAACTTCATGGCGCTGGGAGCCTTCCGGCCAGATGGTTCCGTGGACGATGAGAAGATGGCTATCTTGTTGGCTGACCCAAAGCTTACAGAGAAGGCCAAGGCGGCGAACGCATTGGTAGATCCTAAAGCAGCCGGTGAGGAGCCTGAGCCAAAAGCGGAACCTGTCGTTTGCAAAAATCCTGACATGATGGAAAAGCTGGCGAGCTACATTGCTGGCGAGATGAACACCAACATGAATAGCCCTTCAGT
Organism: Pseudomonadota bacterium; assembly: GCA_023388335.1. Lineage (GTDB taxonomy): Bacteria > Pseudomonadota > Gammaproteobacteria > Pseudomonadales > Pseudomonadaceae > Aquipseudomonas. The sequence continues at coordinate 61,053 of JAEWGL010000226.1, forward strand.
GCGGCAGATGAAAGAACTAAACAGCTTTGATCCTGACGAAGAAGCGCGTAAGTATGCTGCGTTGCCGTTCTACATGCGGCTTGGCCAAGGTCCGGACTTCTACAGTTTGGCATTGGCCAAAAAGGCCAAGGCGTTTGCCATTTGGACTGAGCGCGTTGGGCAACATCGCCCGTGGGATCACAAGCCGATACTCGCGAAGAAGTACAAGTCCGTGTATCACAAACAAGGTGACTACGATTACTTCTATGACATTTGGTCCAACATCCACTATGGGTACGTGGGTCGAGCTGGTGGCCTGTCCGAAAGCGTCCTATTGGATGGCGCCGGTGTCGAGCAGATAATTTCAGACGCTAAACGTAAAATCGTTGAGGTCACAACGGAACCCAAGGACCAATGGAAGCTACCGGGTCCAAATAGGACGCCGAATGTCGATGGCCTAAGGGCGTGGGATGATGCTCCTGATCGAATCTCCATTGGTATTGGGGTGAAGCTGTACCGGCAATATCCCAACGGAGGCATAACGGCGAAGATGGTCATGGACGAAGTACTTGCAGTCCCACCAAATGAATGGGGAGATGGTGTCCGTGTCCATAAATGCCAAACCCATTAAATACAGGTACGTTTTCGGTATTCTCTTTTTGCTACTGCTATCGCCCTTCGTATTTTGGATGGGGGCGACCCCAGTAGTGACCGTTTATTACTCGAAGGAGGGTAAAGAGGAGCTCTCGATGACCTGGAATACTGAGCACAGGATCTATCGCGGTGGACGCGGCGGGCTGCTTCCGGGGGAAGCGACATCTGACTTTGGGCACATTTTCCCAGATGATGACTTTTTTATGGAGTTCTATTGGTGGAATGCCAGTGGTCGTAACCATTGCGTGAATATCACTCCTAAATGGCGCAAAACCGAGATATATCTCGACGCGAATGGGGACATTGATTCAAGTCCGGGACGCGGTACGGATATGGAACGTTTGAGGAAATGCGTCACGGACCCGGCCGATCCCTAAGGAATCTCCGAACAAGTCTTCAAATGTGTTGACCCAGCGCGATCTTGTGCCCAACGGATCAGCGGCAGCCAAAGCGCTGGATTACAGCCTTAAACGCTGGGTAGCGCTGATGCGCTATCTGGAAGATGGGGCTGTACCCATAGATAATAATCCAGTCGAGAGCTAGATAAGGCCATGGACACTGGGGCGTTCCAACAGGTTGTTTGCCGGATCTCTCACGGCGGCAAACGGGCAGCGGCGATCATGAATTTGATCCAGTCGCGCATGAATGGGCACGATCCGTATGCCTATTTCAAAGATGTGCTGACGCGGCTGCCGATGCACCGAGCGAGTGAAAATCGAACAGTTGCTTCCGCATCAGTGGATGCCTGTCTGATCTGCGCAAGGTGTGTTCCCCGTCCGCTTACGTTATATCCCCCGACGTGACCGAGGCCAATGCGCAGGCGATGGGCGATACGCGAAAAATACGTTACGCCGATCAATAGGCCTCCCTTGCCCTCCCCAACCGAAAAGAATCAGACCTGCTCCAGCATCAACCCGGAAATCCGCCGCACCTTGCGCGATACCGCCGCCTCGAAGATGCCCTGGCGGGGTTCGATCAGGCTGAAGCAGTGCTTGGCGCGGGTGATGCCGGTGTACACCAGCTCCTTGGTCAGCACGGGGTTGAGGGTATCGGGCAGTACCAGCGCGGTGTGGCTGAACTCCGAACCCTGGGACTTGTGCACCGTCATGGCGAACACGGTTTCCACCTCGCTGAGCCGGCTAGGGAGGACGAAACGCACGCCGCCGCGGCCATCGTTGCGGGCGAACGCGACGCGTAGCATCGGCTCGCCATGCTCGTCCGGCAGGCGCAGGGCGATGCCGATGTCGCCGTTCATCAAGCCCAGGCCATAGTCGTTGCGGGTCATCAGCACTGGGCGTCCTTCGTACCAGGGTTGCTGGCTGTCGATCAGCCCGGCATGGTCAAGCACCCGCTCCACACGCTGGTTCAGGCCCTGGACGCCCCAGGGCCCCCTGCGGACCGCGCAGAGTAGCTGGAAGGACTCGAAGCTGTGCAGGACAGTGCCGGCCCAGTGTTCCCAGCGGGGATCGTCGGCCGCGGTACCGGGTGCGGGACGCTGGCGGCCGATCGCCTGCAGGTAGCGGCGGTAGCCCTGAGGCCCATCCGCGCCCCGGCCCAGGCCATCGAGCAGCAGGCGGTCAAAGGCCCGGTCCTGCTCACCGCGCAGGGCGAGGCTGAAGACATCGTCCGGGGCCAGGGTCAGCAGGTCACGCGCGGCCTGCGCCTGCTGGCGGTTGACCAGCCGCGCCAGCTGGCCGATGCCGCTGCCTTCGCCGAAGCGCCGCGAGAAGCGCAGCATCACCACTTGCTGGGCCAGTGGATGCTGCGCGGCATCGCCGGCGCGCAAGCCGCTGGTTTCCAGGGATTGGCCGCTGATCTGCTCGAGCCAGGCGCGGGTGGCGGGCGAGTAGCAGCCTTCTTCGGCATCACGGCACAAGTCACCGAGCACGGCGCCCGCTTCCACCGAGGCCAGTTGGTCCTTGTCACCGAGCAGCACCAGGCGCGCCTTCGCCGGCAGGGCATCGAGCAGGTTGGCCATCATTTCCAGGTCGATCATCGACGCCTCGTCGACCACCAGCACGTCCAGCGGCAAGGGGTTGCCGGCATGGTGGAGGAAATGCCGCGAACCGGGCCGACTGCCAAGCAGCCGGTGCACAGTGCTGACGTCGGTAGGGATCTGTTCGCGCACCTGCGGGCTGACCGTCAGCCGTTCGACCTGCTGGCCGATCGACTCGGTGAGGCGGGCCGCGGCCTTGCCGGTGGGCGCCGCCAGACGGATGCGCAAGGGCCGCCCCTGCTCCACGGCGGGAGCCTGCAACAGTGCCAGCAAGCGCACCACCGTGGTGGTCTTGCCGGTGCCGGGGCCGCCGGTGATGATGCTGAACGCAGCACGGGTGGCCAGGGCACAGGCGAGTTTCTGCCAGTCGACTTGCCCGGGTACGGCACCGCTGTCGAACAGTTGTACCAAACGGGAGGGCAAGTCATCCGGGATGGCTTCCCCCTGCGTCAGGCGATCGCGCAGGGCCGCATCGATGCGTCGCTCGTAGCTCCAGTAGCGCCTCAGGTACAGGCGCTGGCCGCTGAGGACCAATGGCCGGGAACCCTGGCCTGGCGCATCGGCCGCAGCCACCAGGCCACTGGCGACGATCCGCTGCAGCCAGGTTGCAAGGTCCAGGCTCGCCAGCAATTGCGAGGGAAGCAGCAAAGGGCCGGCCAGGGCGTCGCCCTCGGGAGGCAGCGACAGGGCGAAGTCCGGCTCGGCCAGGGTCTGTCCCAGGTCCAGGCAGACATGACCGTGTCCCAGTTGGTGACTGGCCAGGGCCGCGGCCAGCAGCACCAAGGGATCGCTGCCCGGCGCGCGCTCCTCCAGGAAGCTGACGAACGCCCGGTCAAGGGCCCGCAGCCAGCCGCGCTCGACCCAGCGGTCGAGCAGCGTGAGCAGGTCATGGCTGGCCTGCAACGGCGCCAGGGCCGCCAAATGCGCGGCCTCCAGCGGCGTTGGCAGAAGGTCGTGGAGACGTCGGGTCATGGGGCCACTCCAGAAAACAGGTCCTGCTGCTCAGGCTCGTGTTCGCCACGGAACAGCGCATCGAGCTGCTCGATCAGGCTACGCGGCGGCTTGACGAAGTACAGGCCGCAGGTCGCGGCGGCAGCGCCACGCAGGAAGATGAACAGGGCGCCGCCGACATCACGGTCGTAGTCGTAGTTGGGCAGACGAGCACGCAGCTGCCGATGCAACGCGAGCAGGTAGAGCACGTACTGCAAGTCGTAGCGGTGGGCGAGGATCGCCTGTTCCATGGCTGGCGTGCTGTAGGCCAGGGCATCGGGACCCAGCCAGTTGGACTTGTAGTCGGCCACGTAGTAGCGGCCGTCGAGCTCGAAGGCCAGGTCGATGAAGCCTTTGAACATGCCATTGAGCTGGTTCGGTTGCACCGCCAGGCGTGGCACCCCCTGGTGGGTATGCTGGGCCACCAGGCGGTCAAGACACACGGCATCTACCTGATGGCTGGCGAACCAGAACTCCATCTCGATCTGGTAATGACGCAACTGGCTCAGCACCAGGAACGGCCCATCCGCCTGCAGCGGCATGGGCTGCACCAGCAGCTGCTGCAGCCACTGGTTCAGGGCAGGGATCCAGCCAGTCCAGTCACGGCGATTGCAGCGCTGGCCCACGGTGCGCTCGATCAACTCAGGGTTGTCGCTGACCTGGGCGAAGCCTTCGCGCCCAGCCCACTCGAGCAACCCATGAAGGAAGGTGCCGGGGTTCGGGCCGCGCGGGAAGCGATGGATATCGCCGCTGTCCGCGGGTACTTCGCGCAACTGCTGGACATCGGGGCGCTCATCATCGAGCAATTGCTGGGCCTGTGAACTGTCGGCCGTGAGGCCCTCGTCACCGATGCGCAAGGCGCTGTAGGAGGCGATCCACCAGTTTTCCGCCGCCTGCCGCCGCGGCTTGCGCGCTGGTAGCAACTCATGTCCAGCGCGGGGGCTAAGGTACTTGGCGTCGGCGGCCTCGGGCACGCTTTGGCAGGCAATCGCCGCACAGGCGGCCTGCAGGTTGCCGAGCCATTCGCTCAACTGGCTGGAGGCTGGCAATGGTGCACCGCCTCCGAGCAGATAACCGAGGGCCGAGCGGTGCAATTGCGAAGCCTTGTTGCTGCCTCGCTTCAGGTCGGCGACGCCGAGCCAGCAGGCATGCTGGGCACGGGTCAGGGCCACATAGAGCAGGCGCAGGTCTTCGGCCAAGCGCTCGTCATCGGCGCGGGCGATTTGCTCGCTGTCCGGGGTCAGGGTCAAGTGTGCGTGCCCTTCGCTGTCATGCCATGCCAGCGGTAGGCGCTGGCCATCCACCGGTTTGCTGGTGCAGATGAAGGGTAGGTAGACCAAGGGATACTCCAGGCCCTTGGACTTGTGGATGGTCACCACCTTGACCAACTGCTCATCGCTCTCCAGTCGCAGGATCTGCTCCTCGCCGGCCTGTGCGGAACTGGCCAGGTGCTCGGCCAGATGTCGGATCAACGCTTGCTCGCCATCGAGCTCGCCGGAGGCCTGCTGCAGCAGCTCGGCCAGGTGCAGCAGGTTGGTCAGCACGCGCTCGCCGTCGCTGCGGCCCATCAAGGTGCGTGGCAGGCTGAAGTCGTGCAGCAGGCGGCGCAACATCGGCAACACACCCTGGCGCTGCCAGGTCTGGCGATAGTCGCGGAATGTCATCACCCAGCGCTCCCAGACCCGCTCGTCCTGATTGAGTTGTTCCAGGGCGCTCAGTGGCAGGTCGAGCGTGAGGCTGGCCAGCGCGGCCTTGAGCAGACGCTCGGAGTCCGGCTCGGCGCAGGCCTTGAGCCAGGCGAGCAGGTCATGAGCCTCTTGCGCCGCGAATACCGAGTCCTTGTCGGAGAGGTAAACGCTGCGTACATCCCTTGCAGCCAGTTCGGCGCGGATCAGCTGCGCCTCGCGCCCGTCGCGCACCAGGATGGCGATGTCGGAGGGCCGACACGGCCGCAGCACGCCTTCGTCATTACGAAAGCCCGTGCGCCCCTGCTGGCCACCGTTGAGCAGGGCAACGATGTGGCTGGCACAACTGGCCGCCAGTTGCTGCCGGTAGGTGGTGCTGGACACCGGCTCTTCGCTGCCGAGGTGCCACAGATGCAACGCCGCGCAGGGCTGGCCGTCGATCTGTAACTGTTCGCCACGTCCCTTGGCCTGGACTTCGACGAAGGGCAAGGGGTTATCCCCCCCGTCCCGAAATAGAAAGGCGCCACGGCCCAGGCTGCGCTGCTCAGCCTGCAGGAACACCTGGTTCACCGCGCTGACCATGGCTTGGCTGGAGCGGTAGTTGGTGTCCAGGCTGTGCAGGCGGCCGGTGGTCGCCCGGCGAGCGCTCAAGTAGGTATAGATGTCGGCACCACGGAAGGCGTAGATCGCCTGCTTGGGGTCGCCGATCATGAACAGGCCGGTCTCGCTGCGATTCTCGCTGATGCGGTAGATGCGCTCGAAGATGCCGTACTGGACCGGGTCGGTGTCCTGGAACTCGTCGATCAGGGCTACCGGGAACTGCTCGCGGATCAACGAGGCCAGGCGCTCACCGGCCTCGCTGTTAAGGGCCTGATCCAGGCGCAGGAGCATGTCGTCGAAGCCCATCTCGGCGCGTCGGCGTTTTTCCACCTCGAAGCGCGTCCAGACCCAGGCTGCGGCATGCTCCAGCAGGCAGGCATCGGGACTGGGAAGGTCGTGCAGCTGCTGGCGCAGGTTTTCCATCGCCTGCAAGGCCGGGTGTGCGGGCGGCTCGCCGACTTTCCAGGCTTCGGCCATGCCAGTGGGGGTCAGGCGAGTGAAGCCGGTCCCGATGTCCAGCTCATGGACGTCATCGTCGGTGGCCCAGGCCTTCAGCTTTTCGAACCAGGGCTCGAAGTAACGCGCCTGCATCTTGCGTCCATCGACCTGCTTGGCCGCCAGTGCGTCACGGCACAGCAGCAGCAATTCGTCTGCCCACTGCGCCCAGGGGGTCTTGAGTTGGCTCAACTGCTCAGCACGTTGCAACAGCACCGTGTCGATCAGCGCCTGAGGCTCCTCATCGCCGTTATCGACCCGCTGGCGGCCGAACAGCGGACGAACTCGCGGCAGCAAGGCGTGCGGGCTGATCCAGTTGCTGCGCACCCAGGCCAAGGCATCGCCTTGCATGCTGTAGCAGAAGCGTCGCCAGTAGTCACGCATGACCTGGCCCAGCAATTCGCTATGGTCGGTTTCCAGGCTCTGGGTGAACAGGCTGCCACTGTCGAAGGCATGCTCGCGCAGCATGCGCTGGCACCAGCCGTGGATAGTCGAGACCGCCGCCTCGTCCATCCATTGCACCGCCGTTTCCAGGCGACTGGCACAGCGCAGCCAGGAGGCCTGGGGATAGGCGTCGCGCAACTGCCAGAGCAGTGGATCGGCCTCGTGCAGCTCGTCGCGGAAAAAGCGCGCCGCTTCGGCCAGGCGGGTACGAATGCGTTCGCGCAATTCCTTGGTAGCCGCATCGGTGAAGGTCACCACGAGGATCTGCGGAGGCAGCAATTCACGGTCGAAGCCCTGCTCCCCGCCATGGCCAAGGATCAGGCGCAGGTACAGGGCGGAGATGGTGAACGTCTTGCCAGTCCCGGCGCTCGCTTCGATCAACTGGCTGCCGTGCAGCGGGAAACTCAGCGCCAGTGGGCGGGACTGCTGGGTCATGCGGCGTTCTCCTGGTTGCCCAGGGTCTGCCAGGGCGCATCGATCAACGGGCGGTAGAGGGCTTCACACCAGCCCTCGAAGGTTTCGTCGGCAGTCAGCGCCGCAAAGTCGCGGAACTGGCGGGACAGGGCGATGCTCTCGCTGCGCTCGCCGTTGCTGTTCTGACCATCGCCCTCGTACGCGCGGGCAGCGGCAGCCTGGGCCTTGTCGGGGTCGCTGTGGGCGAGCCAGGCAAAGGCGGTCTTGGCCGCCACCGGCAGCGGGGCGTTCATGCCTGCCTGACGCGCCACCAGCAGATCACCGAGCAATTCGGCAGCGCGCACCTGCGGCAGCGGGGCAAGCAACAGGGTCATATCGCTGGCGACCAGCGCGCTGTGCAGCGGGTGGCCGACGGCACACGCGGCCAGGTGCAGTACCCAGGTCGGTACCAAGCGATGCCATTTGAGGTTGTGGCGGCCGCTGCTGATGGTATTGGGTACGGTGGTAATGCTGAGCAAGCTGTGGTCATCGGCCTGGTAGACGCGCCCCAACCAGCCTTCGAGCTGGTGCGGACCGTGCTCGAAGTGGATCGGCAAGGCGCTGTCGATCACCTGCGGCCAGCGCTGCAACAGTTGCTGGTGACGCAGCAGCAAGTCCGGCAAGGGCTGGACCAGCTCAAGCTGCAGGCATTCGCCAAAACCGGCCAGCGGTAATAAGCCATAGGCCTGCAGCCGACGAGCCTGGGCCTGCAATGCCCGCTCGCTGTCCTGCGGCTCAGCGAGCGCCGCGGTCAGCAGGCTTTCGCTGACGCTGTAACGCTGCAGGGCATCGAGAACGAAGGGCTCTTCATCGGCCATTGGCGCTTGGAGGGCCTCGAAAAAGACCTTGAGCCGCTGGCTGAAGAAGTGCCGCACCGGGTGGCGCAGGAAGTCCTGCAACAGTGTCAGGCTCAGCGGCTCGTCATTGTTGTAGGGGGCGAGCATTTGCTCGCCCGATGGGCCCTGCTCCGTCGCCTGATGCAGCGCGTGCCATTCTCGGGCATAGCTGAACAGCGGACTGCCCTTCTGGAAGTAGCGTTGGCTGAAAGGCTGCAGTGGATGTTCCTGGGTCAGGGCGTGCAGCAGTTGTTCACCGCCATCGTAGTCCCCCCCCTCTTGCGTGCCGCACAGCCGCCACCCAGCTGCCAGGTGGTCACGCAGCTGGCCGATGAGCACCGAGGCAGGGCGCTCGCTGTTGTCGCGTATGCTCCGTCCTACCCAACTCACGTACAGTTGGTCGCGGGCCGAGAGCACTGCGTCGAGCAGCAGGTAACGGTCGTCCTCCCGGCGCGAGCGATCTCCAGGGCGGTAATCGCTGGCCATCAGGTCGAAATCAAGCGGTGGCTGGGCGCGCGGATAGTCGCCATCGTTCATGCCGAGCAGGCAGACCACCTTGAACGGAATGGCACGCATGGGCATCAGGGTGCAGAAGTTCACCGATCCGGCAAGAAAGCGCTGGGACAGCTTGCCCTGGTCCAGGCCCGACAGCCAGGCCTCGCGGACCACGGTTAGCGGCAGCAGGTCTGCCAGGCCCACCGACTCACAGGTCTGCAACCAAGTTTCGCGCAGGGTCTGCAATTGCACCAGCAGGTAGTCGTCATGCTCGGTCTCGGCGAGGAAGAACACCTGCAGCAGCGCATGCAGGCGTTCGCCCCACTGCGCTGCGGTGGCCGGCTGGGTCAGGGCCTGGCAGGCCACCTCCAACGCATCGAGCAATGCCACCAGCGGGCCGATCAATGCCGCATCCAGGCCACCGATCTCATCAAAAGGCTCGATGCCGTCACATCCCTCGCCCATGCCCACGGCATAGCCCAGCAACATGCGCCGCAGGCCAAAACGCCAGGTGTTCTGCTCAAGGCCCTCGGGCAGCCCAAGCGTTGCACGCTGCTCGGCGTTCAGGCCCCAGCGGATGCCGGCGCCGTCGATCCAGCGGTGCAGGGTGGGCAGGTCGCTTTCCTTGATGGCGAAACGCGCGCGCAGGGCCGGAACGTCGAGCAGGTCGAGGACTTCGCTGACGGTGAAACGGCTATCGGGCAGCTTGAGCAGATGCTCCAGGGCAATGAGCAGCGGATCGCGGCCACGCTGGCCCTGGTCGGTCAGTGTGAACGGGATGTAACGCGGGTCCTTGCGGTCCAGCTGGCCGAACACGGCGCGGATGTGCGGGGCGTAGGTATTGATATCCGGCAACATGACGATCACATCACGCGGACGCAGCTGGGGATCGGCGCTGAAGTGGGCGAGCAGCTGGTCGTGAAGGATCTCGACTTCGCGCTGGGGGCTGTGGGCCAGGTGAAAACGCACCGACTGATCCTTGGTCGGATCGACCTCGGGCCATAGGCTGCGCGTCTCGGCCAGGGGGCGCAGCTCGAGGATGTCGTCCTGCAGCTGGTTGAGCAGGTTGCCCGGCTGGGCATCGCTGAACAGGTCGATGCGCCCTTCGGTAAACACGCCACGGTAGCTGCCTGGGTCGTCGTAGCTGTCGAGCAGGTTGATATAGTCACGGCCCTGTTTGCCCCACGCAGCCAGTAGGGGATGGGCATGCTGGTGCAGAGACTCGTCGTCCAGTTGCAGGGGCATGCCCTGCTTGCGTTGCTGGCGTTTGTACTGGTGGCGGAGCAGGTCCTTGTCGGCGACGATATCGGCCCAGTGATGACGACAAGGATTGTGCACGCACAGCAGCACCTGGCTGAAACGCGCAAGGCCGGCCAAGGCTTCCAGTGATTGGGCTGGCAAGGAGGAGATGCCGAACACGATCACCCTCGAGGGCAACCCGGGCGGTGCGTGTTCAACGGTGGTGATGCGCTTGATGAAGCGCTGATGCACACCGGCCCGACTCTGCGCCATGCCCTCCTCACCCACGTCCAGAAGCAGCGCGCGCCACAACTCGGCCTGCCAGCAATTGCCTGCCACCAGCGGCTTGCGTTCGCCACGGGCGGTGTTCACCACGTGCTCGCCAGCCGCCCAATCCTTGAGCCAATCAGCCCGGTAGACCTGGTACTGGTCGAACAGGTCGGCCAACCGCTCTGCCAGCTGGTAGCGCTTGCGCAGGTCGCTGTCATCGGTAAGGAATCGACGCAGGGGCTCGAAATGCGGACGCTCGATCAGCTCAGGCAGCAGGCGCATGAGGCGCCAGGTTAACGGCGCCTTGTCGAGCAGTGACACCTCCGGGATCTCGTCGCGCCCCAGCACGCGTCGGTACAGCTGCCACATGAAACTGCCAGGCAATTGCACATCGATAGCGGCGGCGATGCCGCAGCCTCCCAGGTCGTCATCCAACGGGTCTTCGGCCAGGGCCAGCTTGAGCCACTGGGCGATGCCGTTGCTTTGCACAAGGGCAATCTCGTTCTCCAGTGGCGCCAGGGGATAGCGGCGCATCCAACTCACCACCAGGCTGCGCAGGTCATCCAGACGGTTGCTGTGAACGACCATGAAGCCGGGCTGCAAGGAGGACGTGCTGAACATTGAGATACCCTGGTGCGAGACGGATGGTTCCTGAGGGAAACCATATCATGGGGAACGGGGGATTTCGTGGCGGCAAGAAGGCCGGGTATGAGGCTTTTTGTGTCGCCGGACGCCAGCGCCTGAAAAGACAAAACCCCTACCTGCTTGCGCAGATAGGGGTTTTGCGAAATGAATCTTGACGATGACCTACTCTCACATGGGGAAACCCCACACTACCATCGGCGATGCATCGTTTCACTACTGAGTTCGGGATGGGATCAGGTGGTTCCAATG
>JAEWGL010000109.1 GCA_023388335.1 Pseudomonadota bacterium
TGGCGCCCTTGAGATCGAGCGCCGCCCGCGCGGCGCTCGATCTCAAGGGCGCTAGAAAATCCAGGACAAGCACCCGCGATGCGTGCGGCCCTGGGCATCAAGGCTCGATCGCCCAGGACACCACCAACCCGCCGGACTTGAGGGTGTTCTTTTCAACAGTGCGTTCGCCGGTCCAGCCAATTCCGGCCGCCCAGACCCGGCCATTGGCGATGGTCAGGCCCCAGAGTTCGGCGTTGCTCAAGGTCTGGCCCTTGAGCCGGCTGAGGTGGGTAACGTACTCCCAATGCTTGCCGCCATCGGCAGTGCGCATGACCAGGCCGTTCTTGCCGACCAGCCAGCCACGCTGGGCGTCCTGGAACCTTACGCGCGTGATGCCGACACGGTCGGCCAGGCTCATGTCGATGGAGATGTGCAGCGTGCTCTCCCGCCACTGGCCACCCCCATCCTCGGTGCACCAGACCTGGTAGCCTCCGGCGACGCAGCCGTGCCGAGGGTCGCTGAAGTCCAGCCCCATCAGGTGCGCATCGCGGATCGGCGCGTCGACCTTGTGCCAACTGCGGCCTTGGTCGTTGGAACGCAACAAGGTCGCGCCAGAACCGACCGCCCAGCCGGTCTGCGTGTCGACGAACTGCACATCCTGCAGGGCGACCTTGCCCGCCGGGATGGGCACCCGCTGCCAATGCTGGCCGCCGTCCTCGGTGCGCAGGATGCGCTCCTCCCCCACCACCACGGCATGCTGGGCGTCGATGATGGACACGCCGTAGGCGTCGCCGTCGAACTCCAGGTCCTTGTGCGCGGGATCGTCCTGGCGGGCAAACACCTGGTTGTAGCGCTCCCATTGGTCGTGCCCCGGCTGCCGGGCAAAGATCACCCCGCGGCTGCCCACGGCGAAGCCCGTGCCGTCCGCGGCCAAGGCCGCGCCGCGCAGCACATCGGCGTACTCGCTGAAGCGCTGGGTATGCCAGGCCGCGCCGCCTGTGCCCGAGACCTCGCTCAACTGCAGGCGTGGCCCGCCCACCGCGACTACCTGCCCTTGGGGCGCACGGTTGATGCTGTTGAAGAAATCCGAGCCCCAGACCAATTGCACCGCCATCGGCAGCCCGTCGGCATCGATGTCGAAACGGTCGGGGTTCTGCTCCAGGCTGGCGTATTGGGTGTCACTGGGGCGGTTCAGCTCGAAACAGGTGTCATAGCGCGCCTCCTCCGTGCAATGCGCAAAGCGGCCGGTAGTAATGACCGAAGGCGTGGAGGTGTCATCGCAGGCGCCCAAGGCAAGGCTGGCGAGCATCATCAGGCCGATGGATTTGCGGGAAGCCATGGGTCGCTCCAAATGCAAGAGTGGCAGGCCAACCCCCTGGCACTGGGGTGGCCCGGCGTTGCCGCGGCATTATGGCCCACCCTGGCGCTTCCTGAGAACCCTGCATGGAGTGTCCCTGAACGCCAGGTCGCATTTTGCGGCCTATGGCTGGTGGATCTGCCAGCCATAGGCCCGGCTTGCTCTAAATTGCGGGAGCACTTGCATAGGTTCAGGATGGATGACGTTCGATTTGGCGCTGATACAGCGTGACTGGCTCAAGGGCTAAGACACCGCCCGCGAACCAGCCAATGCTCAAGTCCCACTCTTCAAGCGACTGAACGCACGCGTCAACGCCCGATTGAACGCCTTGCCATTGTCATTCTTGGTATACAACCGCTCACGCACCTCGGCCGGGGGATACGTCCCCACCGCATGACGAATCTGCGGATCAACCAGCCCATCGGCCGCGGTAATCGCATTGGCGTAATGAATGGTATCGGTGATCGGCGCGATCACTTCTGGCCGCATCAGGTAGTCCATCAGTGCCCAGGCCGCTTCGGGATGTGGCGCATCCTTGGGCACCACCAGCGCATCCAGCCAGATCAAGGTGCCCTCCTGGGGAATGCGGTAGTCCAGGGTGAACGCCTTGCCCGCCTGCTGCGCCTGCCCCTGAGCAATGGCAACGTTACCGTTCCACGACATCGCCACGCAGGTTTCGCCATTGGCCAGGTCATTGATGTTGCGGTCGTTGTCGAAGTACCGGATGTAGGGCCGGATCCGGCGCAGGTGCGCCTCGGCCACCTTGAGGTCTTCAAGGCGTTGCTGGTTGATGTCCAGGCCCAGGTAGCGCATCACCGCGGCGAATACTTCGTTGGGGTCGTTGAGCAGGCTCACCCCGCAGTCGGCGAATTTCGCCACCACCTGTGGATCGAACAGCATCGCCCAGCTGTCACGGGGCGCGTCCGGCAAGCGCGCGGCCACGGCCTGCTCCTGGTAGCCGACGCCGGTGGTGCCCCAGGCGTAGGTGCCGGCATAGCGGTTGCCCGGATCGAACACCGCCATGTGCTGGCGAAACTCCTCCCCTACCCCCTGCAGGTGCGGCAGCCTGGCCTTGTCCAACGGCTGCAACGCGCCGCTGGCGATGGCGCGGCTCAGGTGCTGGCCGGCGCTGAGCACCAGGTCATAGCCGCTGCGCCCGGTGAGCAGCTTGGTCTCGGCGGTCTCGAGGGAGTCGAAGTGATCGGCCACTACGCGGATGCCGCTGTGCTTCTCGAAGTTGGCCAGGGTGTCCGGGGCCAGGTACTCGCCCCAGATGTACAGGTTGACGGTGGGCTGTCGGGCGTCGGCCGCCTGGGCCGCCGACGCGGCACAGGTCAGGGCGAGCGCAAGGGCAAGAGGCTTCATCAGCGGCGCTCTCCGGCGTATTGCGGCATGGTGATGCAGGCAACGTTGCCGCCACCGAGCAGGATCTCGCGGGAGTTCTCGATGCCGATGATACGGTGCCCGGGGAACAGCTCGGCCAAGGTCGCCTGGGCCACCTGGTCGTTGCGGTCGCCGAACAGCGGCAGGACGATGGCCGAGTTACCGGCGTAATAGTTGATGTAGGACGCACAGATTTGTGTGCCGGCTTCGCGCAGGTGAGTGCCCTCGACCTGGTCCAGGCCCGCCGCTTCCTCGGCCGTCCACTGCAGCACATCGGGTTGCGGCAGCGTGTGCACCTTCAACTCGCGGCCGCGACTGTCACGGGTGCTGCGCAGGATGTCATAGGCCTCCTGGTAGATTTCCCACTGTGGGTCATCGCGGTTGTCGGTCCATTGCAGCACCACTTCACCGGGACGCACGAAGCAGGCCAGGTCATCGACATGCCCGTCGGTCTCGTCGAACTTGCAACCGCGCGGCAGCCAGATCACTTGCTCGGCGCCCAGGTAGTCCTGCAGCCGGCGGGTGACTTCGTCCTTGCCCAGGTGGGCGTTGCGGTTACGGTTGAGCAGGCACTGCTCGGTGGTCAGCAGACTGCCCTGGCCATCGCTCTGGATACCACCGAGCTCGGCGATCAGCGGCGCGCGGTAGCGGTCGAGGTTCTCGATCTCGAGGATCTTGCGGGCAATCTGGTCATCCTTGTCCCATGGGTAATAGAGGCCGCCATCCAGGCCGCCGTAGGCATTGAACTCGAAGTCCACGCCGCGCACCCCGCCGGTGTCGTCATTGACCACGAAGCACGGGCCGCTGTCGCGGAACCAGGTGTCATTGCAGGTCATCTCGACCACCCGGACCTGGGCTGGCAACAGGCGCCGGGCGTTGGCGTACTGGGCGGCGGAGGCACAGACGGTCACCGGCTCGCTGGAGGCGATGGCGCTGACGATCTGTACCCAGACCTGCTGCGCTGGCTTGCCGCCATTGCGCCAGACATCCGGGCGCTCAGGCCAGCCGAGCCAGCAGCCGGCCTTGCGCTCGAATTCGCCGGGCAGGCGGAAACCATCGGCCTTGGGAGTGGAGCTGAGCGAACGTGCCATGATCAACCTCTTCGTCGGTAGGGATGGCTGAACGCTACGCCGCCCCGGCACGAGGTTCCAACGATGAAAACTCAGCGATAGATGAATTGAATTCAGGGTTCGGCCACCTGTTCGGTGAACCAACCGAGGAATTGCGCGACTGCATCGCGCTCCAGGCGCAGGCGCTCGCAGACCAGCGCGTACTGCCCCTGCGCCGTCACGCTGGCGTCGAAGGGCCGCACCAGCCGCCCGCTTTGCAGGTCACCCTGGCACGTTAGGTTGTCGCCCATGGCCACCCCCTGCCCCAGCGCCGCCGCCTCCAGGGCAAGGGCCGCATGAGGAAAATACAGCTGGCGGCCCGGCAAGGCATCATTGGCGTGGGTGGCCAGCCAGGTAGTCCAGGTCTTGCCGTCCTGATCATCGTGCAGCAGGCAATGACGCACCAAGTCGCGCGGGCGCTTCAGGCCGCCCTGGTTGAACAGTCCGGGACTGCATACCGGGAAGAACTGCAGCAGCGGCAGCGGCCGGACGAAATGGGTGCTGGCGTCCAGGTCGCTGGTGCCATAGGTAATGGCGATGTCGATATCCAGCGCTGGCGCCCCGGCATTGATCGGCTGCTCGTGCAGGTGCAAGGTGATGTGCGGGTAGCGGCTGCTGAAGTCGGCGAGCCGGGCCACCAGCCATTTCTGTGCCAGCTCGGCGGTCACGGCTACCCGCAGCAGTGTTTGCGAGGCTGGATCGCGCAGTTCGTCACAGGCCTTGCCGATCAGCTCGAAGGCCTGTTGCAGGGGGTGCAGCAGCCGTTGTGCCGCGGCGGTCAGGCGTACCTGGCGCCCTGCCCGCTCGAACAGCCCGACGCCCAGTTGCTCCTCCAGTTGTCGGATCTGATGGCTGACCGCGCTGTCGGTGACGCACAGCTCGGCGGCGGCTCGGCCGAAATGCCCATGCCGGGCGGCACATTCGAAAGTACGCAGGGCAGTTAGGGACGGCAGTCGAGGCATGTCGCACTCCTGGCTGAAAGAAAAGCTCTGAGGCGATCATAACGGCAATGGTGCTTGCCTGGCGTTTGCAGCGGCGCGCACGGCGCCGCCCGGACGCCGTGGCGGGTTGCGTGGTGCGCGTACAGCCTGCTGGAAGCCTCGTCCCGAGCGTGATCCAGGTCGATGGTGGAATCGACACCGCACAGGCACACCCGCACGTAGATTCAGCACTTCAGTGATGCTTGCGCAGAGCAGCGATGAGTTCTGCCTTGGTCATTTTCGAACGCCCGGGGATGTCCTTGCTCCGGGCTTCCTTCATCAAGCTTTCCTTGGTCTGAGACTCCAGAGAAGTGGTCGAGGTACGCGAATGCCCGGCGCGGGTCTTGGCGGCGCGCTTGGCTGAATCGGACTTGGCGGTTTCCTTGCTCGCACTGGAAGTCTTCTTGCCTGAGCCGCCTGACTTTTCGCCACCCCCGGACTGTTTGTTGACCGTGGCCCACGCCCGCGCCTCAGCCTCGTCCTTGGAGACGCCTTTGTCTTCATAGCTCTCCTCGATATGTTGCGCTTTGCGCTTCTGCTCTGTGGTGTACTTGTCTTTGCTGCCTTGAGCCATGACGGTCACCTTGCTTTGTCGGTTTATCGCGAAAATGCCTACATCTGTTCTCAGCGCGTAGGCAACCCAGTGGCAATCGCCCGGAGGGAGCGATTACCAGGACTTCATCAGCGCGCCATCGCGGCCACCCACAGGATCGGCCGAGGGCTTTGCGACCTGCGCGATACGGGCCTTGCAAGCCGCGTGGTCGGCCATGCCAGGCCTTTGCAGGTCATAATTCTGCTGACCCGCCGGATAGGCGCCGACGACCAGGAAATCGCTGCTGGCCTCCTCGCACCGATGCCCTGTGCCGGCGGGCAGGATCAAGGCGTCACCGGCGGCCAGGTCCAAGGTCTGCCCATGCTTGCCACCCAGCGTGACCCGGGCTGTCCCAGAGGCCACGCCCAGTGCCTCGTGGGCCGTGGAATGATAATGGTGGTAGTCAAAGATCCCTGCGCGCCACAACGGCGGCCATTGATGGCGGGCAAACAACGCCTCGAAGGCGCTCGCCCGGTCGCTATCGGCCTCCAGGCAGTTGTGATAGAGCACCACCGGCAAGGGGCTGTTGGGCGTTTCACCGTCGTCCTGGAAGAACAACAGCTCAGGCGATTCAAGGTCGCGTGGCGAATTCATGCTTCAACACCTTTTCCATGACTCCTTATTTAAGAGCCACCTCCCGCGCAGACGTTCACTCGGGCACGTGTCCCGGGGCAGACACACCAGTTGTCGGCTCGGCGCAGTCCTTGCCTGGCTCGGCGGTCAAAGCTGCATGAAACCCGTTACCGCCAAGGAGATTGCCCCATGACCCTGCACGCCGTTGCCCAGGTAAGTCAACTCAGCGACGAGCACGGCCTGCGTGTTCAGGCTGGTGCCGAGGAAGTCATCCTGGTGCGCCATGGGGGCCAGGTCCGCGCCTACCAGGCCAACTGCCCCCACGCGGGAGCACCTCTGGAAGAAGGCGCCCTGTGCGACGGGCAACTGATCTGCCCCTGGCACAAGTCGGCCTTCACCCTCGACAGCGGCACGGTATGCGAGCCTCCTGCGCTGAGCGATCTCAAGCGCTACCGCACCACGGTCCAGGAAGACACGGTATGGGTCGATGACGAGGCCATGGAGTCCCCCAAGCCCGCCCTGTGCCCGGATTCACGCAGCTTCGTGGTCATCGGCGCCGGAGCTGCCGGCGCCGCGGCGGTGTCCCGTCTGCGGGCCGAGGGTTACGCGGGCCAGCTGATCTGGATCGACCAGGAGCGCCATCCCGCCTACGACCGCACCTCCTTGAGCAAATTCGTGCTTGCTGGCGAGATGGCGCCAGAGGAGGTCCCGCCGCTGCTCGAACGCAGCTTCTACCGCAATGCCAACGTGCTGCGCTTACACGGCAAGGTGCGTTCGATCGATGCCGGCAAGCGGCGCATTCATCTGGCCGACGGCCAGGCGCTTGCCTATGACGCTGCGCTGTTGGCCACCGGCGGTAAGCCGCAGCGTCCGGATATCCCCGGCGCGCACTTGCCAGGCGTCTTCGTGCTGCGCTCGCGTGGCGATGCCGAGCAGGTCATCACCGCTGCCGAGCCGGGCGAGCCAGCAGTGATCGTCGGCGACAGCTTCATCGGCCTTGAGGCCGCGGCGGCATTGCACGCGTACGGCTTGAAGGTGCACGTGATCGCGCGCCATGACGTGCCGCTGGCCAAGCAGATCGGTGAGCGCATTGGCCGGGCCCTGCGCGGCTGGCACGAGCAGCATGGCGTGGTCTTCCACAGCCCGACCGAGCCGGTGCGCCTGGAAGGTGAATCAGAAGTGCAAGCGGTGGTGCTGGAAAACGGCGAACGCATCGAAACCCGACTGCTGCTGTTCGGTACCGGGATCAAACCGGCCACGGCAATGGTGCGCGGGCTGGAACTGGCAGAAGACCAGTCGCTCAAGGTCGATGGTGGGATGCAGGTGACCGAGGGCCTGTGGGCAGCGGGCGACATGGTGACCTTTCCCCTCGCCGGCCGCCCCGTGCGCATCGAACATTGGCGCGTGGCGCAACAACAAGCGTGCATCGCGGCGGTGAACATGCTCGGCAAGCATGTCGAATACGCGGATGTGCCGTTCTTCTGGACCTATCACCACGGCAGAACCTACGACGTGCTGGGGCACGCGCACGCATGGAACCGCATCGAGTTCATCGGCGAACCTGAGGGTGAACGCTTCATCGCCCTGCTGTGTGTCGACGAACAGGTCGAAGCCGTGGTGGCGTGCGATCATGCACGCGACACGGCGGCGCTGTCGCAACGGATGAAGCGTCCTTTGTCGATCAGTGAAGCCCGTAGGTTGATCAGTCCTTGAGCTTGCGCTGGTTGTCGGCCACGCGTTCGTTGATCTCGCGCGCCTGGTCATCCTTCTCTTTGATCGAAGTGGGGGTGATCACCTTGTCCACGGTTTCGGTATCCGGGTCGGGACGTTCCAGCACCGGTTCGTCCGGGCGCCGGCGCTCGCCGGTCTGGGCGTCTTCGGAAGACAGCGGCCGCGGGGTCTTGTCCGCATTCTCGGGATGATGAGGGTGTTTGTCTCGGTTCATGGTGATCTCCTTGGGACAGGCAAGCGGAATCAGGGTTGTGTCTGGGTGGAAGACGAGCGTGCATTGGTGTCATCGGGGGTGGCCGGACGCTTGCGCAGATGAGTATGTCCGGTGCTGTCGTGGATCTGGATCGCCTTGCCGGTCTGCCAGCTATCGGCGCCCGGTTGCACCGGGTGCGGCTTGATGTCGGAACGCGCCTCGCGCCGTTCGGCACTGTCGATGCCCAGGCGCTGGTCGCGCTGGCGAACCATGTCCGGGTCCGCCTGGCCATCGGCGGTGAAGCCCATCATCAACTGCGGCATGCCCAGCGGCAGGGCCTGGTCCTGGTCGGTATGCCAGGTGTGCCAGGTCTTGCCATAGGTGTTGGCGAGCTTGGCCATCAAGCGGTTCTCCGCCACCAATGGAATGCCCGGCGCCACCAGTTGCCCGGATTTCACTTCATGGGCATGGCTATGCCACAGGGCCTTTTCCTTGACGGGCAAGCCGGCGAACAGGCGCTCGCTGATGATGTACTCCACGCCCATCAGACGCGCCTGGGCGGTGTTGCCGTCGTAGATCGCGCACTGGATGACTTCCTCGTTGAGCACCGCGCAATAGTGGTGGGCCTCCATCTGCACGTCAGGATGACCGTTGTAGAAATGAAACCCATCGAGGTAGGCGTTCAGGGCCTGGATCGGCGGTTGCGACTGCAGCGCCTCGGCACCGAGTTCCAACGCGCGGGTCTGCGTGGTTTTCGGCGCGCCTGGCAAGGCGGTCGGTGAATGGGTATTCGAGCCCGTACAGCCGGCTATCGCCAATGCCATGCCTAGCGTGATTGTCTTGCCGCGCATGTCCGCCTCCTCAGTCATTGATGGGAGCGCCACCGCTCCGGGTTATTCAGGAGAAACCTGGGGCATGGGAAAGTTTGATCTTTTTGTCCAGCACAGCCGCGGTATCGGCACTCGCCGCGCGGCTAACTAGGGTGGAGCGAACCTGACCGAGCGGTTTCCATGAAAGACCCTTCGCGGACAAGCCCGCTTTCATAGAACAAACGCTAACTCATTGATTTAGCTGAACCCTGTGGGAGCGGCGGTTCGGCGCCCCCACAGAGTATTGCGCCGCGCTTGCAGGCCTTGTTCTCTGCGCGACAGCGCAGCTCAGCGGGCTGGGCGGGCGACTACAGGGACCGAGTCGATCACACCCTTTGCGCTCCCAGCGTTACAGAGGGTTCGCAGGTGCGGCCTTGGCAAAGATGATCCGCAAAAACCGTCCGATCGGTACGTCGCACTCGAATGCTTGGCCCAACTGCTGCTGGGCCCGCTGCAGATGCCCCTTCAGCCGCTCACGCACCTTGGCCTCGCCACACAGAGCCATGAACGTCGACTTGCCATCATCCTTGCCCTGGTCCTTGCCACTGCCCGGATCATGATCACACAGGTCGTCATACAGCTGGAACGCTTGCCCCAGCTCCAGTGCGAACGCCTGCAGGGCACCGCGAACCTGGGGCGTGGCATCGCCGATCAGGCAGGCCATGTCCATGATGGCGCTAAACAGCACACCGGTCTTGAGGGTATTGGTCGCAGCGATTTCATCGGCCGTTCGCGGCTGCACACCTTCGCGCAGGTCCTGAAATTGGCCTTTTACCAGCCCCTGAGTGCCGATGGCATTGGCCAGTAGGGTCACCAGCTGGGCACGCACCGCCGCGGGTACCGAGTCGATCGACGCCACCAGGGCAAAGGCGCGGGACAGCAAAGCGATTGCCGCGAGGATGGCGACATCCTCGCCAAACGTCAGATGAGTGGTTGGCCGCCCACGGCGCAGCCGAGCGTTGTCCATGCAGGGCATGTCATCGAGCACCAGGGAGGCGGCATGCACCATTTCCACCGCGCAGCCCAGCTCCAGTGCCGGCTGCTCACAAGCCCCCAGTCCCTCGGCAGTGAGCATCAACAGGAGCGGCCGCATGCGCTTGCCCGGGGCCAACGCACTTTCGCGCATGGCCGTCAGTACCAGATCCCGTTCGCTGCTGGCGGGCGGCAGCAAGACGTCCAACCTGTGTTCCAGCGCCACCCGCAGCCGCGCGAGGTGTTCGGTGAAGCTGAAGTCTATGGTTACTGTTGAGTGTGCTGTCATCGTCCCCTCAGGTCTGATCGGGCTGCAGAGTCCCTAATGCTCATTGGCCACTATTGTTTCAGGTATAGCGGACCTTGAGCCTTCACGTCGGCCAATGGGCCAAGGAACGACTAATTCGCGGCGTTGCCTGATGAACCAAGTCCGTATCCCCCAATGCAGCCTCTTCAGGTTGTACAATTTTTATTGCTGCAAACACCACGTGCAGCGCCCTATGATTTCTCGACATTGGAGCCGGCATGAAGCAAAGCGACCTGAGTCGACGCAAGGACGATCACCTGGATATCGTCCTAGATCCGCGCAAAGCCATCAGCCAGGTCAACCCTGGTTGGGCGGCGCTGCACTTCGAACACTGCGCCTTGCCTGAGCTGGACCTGGACGCTATCGATCTGCGCAGCAGCTTGCTGGGTATCCCGCTGCGCGCACCGCTGCTGATCAGCTCCATGACCGGCGGTGCCGAGCGCGCCGAGACGATCAACCACCACCTGGCCGAAGCCGCCCAGGCGCTGGGCATCGCCATGGGCGTAGGCTCCCAGCGTGTCAGCCTGCAGACCGGCCATGTTCAGGGCCTGACCCGTGGCCTGCGGCGCACGGCACCGGACATCCCGCTGCTGGCCAACCTCGGCGCTGCCCAGCTGCGCGAAGCCGATGGCCTGGATCTGGCACGCCGGGCGGTCGACGCTCTGGAGGCCAACGGCTTGATCATCCACCTCAACCCCCTGCAGGAAGCCGTGCAAGCCGAAGGCGACCGCAATTGGCAGGGCATCCTCGAACGCATCGCCAGGCTCACCGCCCTGCTCCCGGTGCCGGTGATCGCCAAGGAAGTGGGTGCCGGGTTGTCGGTATCGGTGGCCAGGGCGCTGATTGACGCCGGAGTCCAGGTGATCGACGTGGCAGGTGCCGGCGGGACCAGCTGGGCTGCCGTGGAAGGCGAGCGCTCCACAAGCGAGGCCGACCGGACGGTGGCCATGGCTTTTGCCGGCTGGGGCATTCCCACCGCCACCGCCGTGCAGGCGGTTCGCCATGCGCTGCCAGGGGTCGCCTTGATCGCCTCGGGAGGTATCCGCGACGGGGTCGATGCGGCCAAGGCGATCCGCCTGGGCGCCGACCTGGTCGGCCAGGCGGCCGGTGTACTGGAGGTCGCGACAGTGTCCACCGAGGCGGTGGTCGAGCATTTCCAGATATTGCTGCGCCAGCTGCGCATCGCCTGCTTCTGTACTGGCTCGCGCGACTTGGCGGCGCTGCGCCAGGCGCGGCTGCTGCCGCCGGCCCAGTCGAAACCTGCGCCAGCATGAGCCACTTCGAGGTCATCGCCTTCGTGCTACAGCCATTTCCAGGCCTTGCAGGCACTGGCGTTCAAGCTGCTGCAGCGCGGCCACCGCGAACAACCTGCCTGACATCGAGTGTCCTAGAGTAGAAGATTGCCTCCCAGCAGGCTGAGTACCTTGATTGCGGCAAGGTGCAGCGGGTAAAACCCGTAGCCCCAACGCCCCACGGGCCAGACCTGCGGCAGTGCCCGCAGGCGCAGGATGCCAATGCCCAGCGGCACCGACGCAGCGGCCGTGGCCAGGACCAACAGGGTAAAGGGTGCCAGGACATGGTCCAGCAACCAGCTATTGGTCAGGTTAGCTGCCAGGGCCAATACGCCGGGCAGCAACCAGAAGGCGCGCCCCCTTGCCATCGCCAGAACGAAGGCGGCTGGCAACAAGACCCCTGCCAGCCCGTACATCAACACATCGCTCGTCACCGTCGAGACGAGCGCTGCGACCAAGGCCGCTGCACCGCTCAGGGCGTTACGATGGTGCACGCCCCAGGCCACTATCAGGCCCAGCGCCAGGGTCGGGACGACGTTGAGGGTCAGCGAGCCATTGTCCAGCCACCGGTAAGGCACCTCGGAAAGCACCGCGAACAGCAACAACCACTCCAGATAACGCAGGTTGCCCCGGGTGAAGAGTATTCCCGGCCGGCTGCGTGCGATATTCGCCGCCATCGCCAGGCAGAACCATGGGAAGGCCAGGCGCCCGATCACGAACAGCCCGTTGGCCTGGGGCCACAGGTAGCGCAGGTGGTCGGCGACCATGCTGATGATCGCCAGCCATTTGAGCAGGTCAAGCCCCGCCGACCGGGTGGCCATGGCCACTGTACTCACCTGGCGGAGGCTTCGGCGCCGGGTGACGCGCTTGCCTCCAGATAGTCCCGCGTCCAGCGCGCCAGGGGCAAGGGTGGCTGCTGGTCGATGATGCGCCGCCAGATCAGCGCCAGGTCATGGGCATTGAACATCGACCCTGCTCCCGCGCCGAGCCACAACGACGGCTTGCCAGGGGTCCATCGGCCTTGTCCGTCACGGGTGGCCATGCTGAAGCGGAAGGTGTAGTTGCCAGGGATGCCCATGCGCAGGTCGGTCACCACCAGGGCGTCACCGACCATGTCGTAGCGTAGCCAGTCGCCAGTGAACCAGCGCAGCCGTTCGTGCAGCGGCACACCATCGAGGATTCGGCGGGCCTCGAGGTGCAGGGGCTGGCGCTGCCATTCGGGCGGGTCGCGGTCGAACCAGCTGCTCACGCCCTCGTAATAGTCGCCGTCCGGGGTCTTGGCGAGCACCCGCCAGATCAGGCTGTTGAAGGCGATCGGCACGGCACGTACTTCGGTTACGGCGATGCCCTGCTGGTCCAGGGCCGTGTGGAAGCGTTGCTCGGCGGCGAGCCGGCCGGTCAGGCCAAAGCCCAGGTAGGCGGTACTCAACGCCAGTGCCGCGAACAGCAGGGTCACACTGCGCGCGGCCATGCCCTTGATCGCGGCGTAGAGCACGGCAACGAGCAACGGCACGGTATACAGCGGGTCGATGATGAATACCGCCGCCCAACTCTCAGGGATCGAAGGGATTGGCCAGAACAGCTGGGTACCGTACACGGTAAAGGCGTCCAGCAGCGGATGGGTGATCAACACCAGCCAGAACGCCAGGAACAGCCGAGGCCCGCTGTAACCCTTGTCGGGCCAGCGCTTGCGCGCCACTGTTGCGACCAGCCAGGCCAGCAGCAACGCAATGCCCGTCAGCACGAACAGCGAATGGGAGAAGCCGCGGTGGTAGGTCATCTGCGAGACCGGATCGGCGTAGCTGATCACCACGTCCAGGTCTGGCAGCGTACCCAGTGCCGCGCCGTACAACAGCGAACGCCGGCCCTGTACCCGTCCCAACACCGCGCCCTGCAGGGTGGCGCCCAATACTGCCTGCGTCAATGAATCCAAAGTGCGTTCCCCGTGCGCTGCTGTCTGGGAAAGCTACCACAGGTATTCTGCACATGCTGGCGAGATCGGCCCCCTCACCCCAGCCCTCTCCCAGGGGGAGAGGGAGCGGATCGCGTTGCAGCTAGCTGTACACGATCGGCGCAATCCCGCGATCCGTCACCTCTTTCGCTGCTGCAACGCCCGCGGACGGCTGCTGCGCTGCTGCGCGTGGGCATCCAGCGCGGCCTGTAACTGGAAGTCGAACCGCAGCTCGGCATACCGCCCTACCACACCCCGCGCGCCATCCTCGCGGAACACCACCTCGCCGACCAACCCGTCACGGGTGGCATAGGCGAAGTCGTCCCACAGGTACTGGTCGCCGGAGAGGTTGATCTGCGTGGTCAGGTGGCGATGTCCTGGTGCGCTGATGAAGAAGTGCACATGGGCCGGTCGCTGGCCATGCCGGCCCAGCTGGTCCAGGCATTCCTGGGTCGGTCCCTGCGGGTCGCAGCCATAGCCGGACGGCACGATGGTGCGGGCGCGATAACGGCCCTGGGCGTCGGTGACGATGCGCCGGCGCAGGTTGTACTCGGACTGGCTTGGGTCGAAGAACGAATAGGTACCCTTGGTATTGGCATGCCACAGATCGACGGTGGCGCCGGCCAGCGGCTGACCTTGGGGGTCGAGCACCTGGCCTTGGAGGAACATCAGGGTGGCGAGGCCTTCCTCGCTGCCATCGTCCATGCGCACTTCCCCCTCTGCCAGCGGCGCGCCGGCCACGTACAGCGGGCCTTCGATGGTGCGCGGCGTGCCGCCGCTCAGGCCGGCTTCGGCGTCCTTGGCATCCTGCAGCAGGTCGAGGAAGTGCTCGATGCCCAGCCCCGCCACCAGCAGCCCGGCTTCACCGCGGCCGCCCAGGCGGTTCAGGTAATCCACCGCATGCCAGAACTCATCTTCACTGATCTCCAGGTCCTCGATCAGCCGGGCGGTGTCCTGCAGCACGCGCAGGACGATGCGCTTGAGGCGTGGGTTGCCGTCGTCGTTGCCGACACCCGCGGCTTCTTCGAAGAACGTCTGCAGCTCGGCGGTGTGGGAAATCTTCACGGTCATGGTGCGTACCTCATATTGTTCTTGTGCAAGAAATGGCTCAGCGCTCAGCGATCATCGTCGTGGACCGACGAGGGATGCCGGCAGAGCCCGTCGACCTCGATGTCCATGTAGGGAAACAGCGGCAGTTGCATCAGGGTATCGTGCAGCGCCTCGACGCTGGCCACGTCGAACACGCTGTAGTTGGCGTAGTGCCCGGCGATGCGCCACAGGTGGCGCCAGGTACCCTGGCGCTGCAGGCGCTGGGCCAGTTCCTTCTCGTCCGCCTTCAGGCGCGCCGCCTGGGCCGGGTCCATGGCGACGGGCAGCTTCACGGTCATCTTCACGTGGAACAGCATGGTGCTTCTCCTTCAACGGGCTATCGGGTTCAGCGCCGGGCAAAGCGGGCCAGGCGAGCTTCGTCCAGAGTCAGGCCGAGGCCTGGGGTACGCGGGACATGGAGCTGGAAATCGCGGTACACCGGCGCCTCGGTGACGATGTCCTCGGTCAGCAGCAGAGGACCGAACAACTCGGTGCCCCAGGTCAGCTGCTTGAGGGTCAGGAACGCATGGGCCGAAGCCAGGGTACCGACCGAGCCTTCGAGCATGGTCCCGCCGTACAAGGCGATGCCGGCCGCCTCGGCGATCTGCGCGGTGCGCAACACCGCGCGCGGGCCGCCATTCTTGGCGATCTTCAGGGCAAACACGCTGGCGGCGCCGTCGGCGGCGAGGCTGAGGGCGTCTTCCACACTCTCGATCGACTCATCGGCCATGATCGGCGCCGGGCTGCGCTGGTTCAGGCGCACCTGGCCGCCGCGATTGCTGCGCGAGATCGGCTGTTCGATCAGGTCGATGCCGTTGTCGCCCAGCACCTGGCAACCCCGAATGGCCTGGGACTCGTCCCAATACTGGTTGACGTCGACGCGAATGCTAGCCTGCTCACCCAAGGCGTTCTTGATCGCCACCACGTGGCGCAGGTCCTGTACCAGGGAATTGGCACCGATCTTCAGCTTGAAGATCCGGTGGCGCCGCGCCTCGAGCATCTGCTCGGCCTCGGCAATGTCGCGGGCGGTGTCACCGCTGGCCAAGGTCCAGGCCACTTCCAGGCTGTCACGCACGCGCCCGCCCAACAGCTCGCTGACCGGCAGGCCGAGGCGCTTGCCCTGGGCGTCGAGCAGCGCGCTTTCGATGCCGGATTTGGCGAAGGTGTTGCCCTTGGCAACCTTGTCCAGTGCTTGCATGGCGGCATTGATGTTGCCGGCGTCCAGGCCGATCAGCGCCGGCGCCAGGTGCGCGTCGATGTTGGCCTTGATGCTTTCCGGGCTTTCGTAGCCATAGGCCAGGCCACCGATGGTGGTGGACTCGCCGATCCCTTCGACGCCGTCGCTGCACTTGAGGCGCAGAATGACCAGGGTCTGCTGCTGCATCGTATGCATCGCCAGCTTGTGCGGACGAATCGTGGGCAGGTCGACGATGACGGCGTCGAGCCGTTCGATCACTGCGCTTGTCATGTAGAGCTCTCCAGCTGAATTGAGATGTCGAGAACGCGGTGCCGACCGAGCGTTCAGCCCAGATCGCCACCGCCCACCGGCAGGGTCACGCCAGTGATGTAGGAAGCCTCATCGGAAGCCAGGAAGAGGATCGCGCCGACCTGCTCTTCGATGCTGCCATAGCGTTTCATCAGGCTGCTGTCGACGGTCTGGGCGACGATCTGCTGGTACCAGACCTGCTCCTGGGCACTCGGTTCTGCGCTGTTGCGCGGGATGCGCCGTGGCGGCGCTTCGGTACCACCGGGAGCCGTGGCGTTGACGCGGATGCCACGCCCGGCGGTCTCGAACGCCAGGCATGCGGTCAGCGCATTGACGCCGCCCTTGGCCGCGCCATAGGGCACGCGGTTGACCCCACGGGTAGCAATCGACGAGACGTTGACGATGGCACCGCTGCCCTGCTCCAGCATGTACGGCAGCGCGGCATGGCAGCACCACAGAGTGGGAAACAGCGAGCGGCGCACTTCGGCCTCGATCTGCGCCGTCTCGTAGTGCTCGAACGGCTTGGCCCAGAGGGTCCCGCCGACGTTGTTGACCAACACATCGAGGCGGCCGTACGCCTGCACCGCCGCGGCCATGACACGGGCGCAATCAGCGTGCTGTTCCAGGTCCGCGGTCAGCGTCAGTACCCCCTCGCCTTGCAGCTCGTGGACCAGCTCGGAACGGTCGACCGCGACCAGCTGCGTGCCTTCGGCCAGCAGCCGCTCGCAGACGCGGCGGCCGATGCCCTGGGCCGCGCCGGTGACCAGCGCGACTTTGTTGTCGAAACGGTTATTCATGCCCATCTCCTTAGCGACGCGGCGAATAAAAAGAGCTACCCACATCCGCACGATGCGGGCAGCCCGGTGGAAAGGCTCAGGCCGCGGCCGCGAACTTCTCGTAGTAGAAGTTCGCCGGAGTGATGCCCTGGTCGCGAAGGTACTGGCTAACCGCCTCGACCATCGGCGGCGGGCCGCACAGGTAGACGTCGACATCGCCGTCGTTGAGGTGACACGGCTCGATGTGCTGCGTCACATAGCCCTTCTGCGGATACTGGCTGTCAGGGCTGGCCACGCAGGCGCTGAAGCTGAAGTTGGGCATCCGCGCGGCGAAAGCTTCCAGGCGATCGACTTCGACCAGGTCGAAGTCGTGGGTCACGCCGTAGATCAGGTGCAGCGGATGTGCGCTGCCCTGCTCGGCAATGCGCTCGAGCATGGCGGTGAACGGGGCCAGACCGGTGCCTCCGGCCAACAGCAGCAGTGGCCGCTGGATCTGGCGCAGGTAGAAGCTGCCCAGCGGCCCGGCCAGGGTCATCTGGTCACCGGCCTTGGCAAGGCCGGTGAGGAAACTGCTCATCAGGCCACCGGGCACATTGCGGATCAGGAAGCTGACTTCGCCGTTCTTCTGCAATGAACTGAAGGAGTAGGCACGGCGTTGCTCGCTGCCCGGGACCTGCAGGTTGACGTACTGTCCAGGCAGGAAGGCCAGACGGCTCAGCGCCTCACCCTTGACCGACAGGGCGATGGTGCTCTCGGAGAGCTGGCGCACCGCGCTGATGGTCGCCTCGAAGCTGGCCTGCTGGGTCTTGCACAGCTGCGACGATGCCGGCACCCGCACCACGCAATCGCTCTGCGCGAGCATCTGGCAGGTCAGCACGTAGCCCTGGGCGATCTCGTCCTCGCTCAGCGCATCTTCGATGAAGTTGTCGCCCAGGTCGTAGCGGCCGGCCTCGGCCTGGCACTTGCAGGTGCCGCAGGCGCCGTCACGGCAGTCCAGGGGGATATTGATGCCCTGGCGGTAGGCCGCGTCAGCCACGGTCTCGTGCCCCTCGGCCTCGATGAAACGGGTTACCCCGTCTTCGAAATTCAGTGCGATCTGGAAACTCATGTTGCACCTCGATGGCGAGCGAGGCCCAGGCGCACCCACAGGTGCACCGCCGTACGCTCGCCTTGCGCTCGATTCAGATGTGATAGATGTCGATGACCTGACGCACGTAGTCGTTCTTCAGGACCACCTTCTTGGCCAGGACCCGCGGCTGCTCGCCGCGCAAGTCGAGGGTGTAGAAGCTGGTGCCGAAGTAGCTGTCGGTGGTCTTGTAGCGAAAGCTCAGGGTGTGCCAGTTGAAACGCACCTGACACTGTCCCTCGCTCACCTCGACGATCTCGATGTTGCTGAGGTGGTGCGAGGTCCGGGTATCGGGAATGGTCGCGCTGGAGCGTTCGGTCTTGATGCGGAACACCCGATCTTCCAGGCCACCACGGTTGCCGTACCAGATCAGCGAGATTTCGCTTTGCGGGTCTTCGGTCAACTGATCGTTGTCGTCCCAGGAAGGCATCCAGAACGTGGCGTTGGCCGCGTACAGTTCCAGCCACTGGTCCCAAAGGCCATCGTCCAGGTAGCGCGCCTCGCGGTAGAGGAAGTCGCGCACGGTGTCGTAGAGGCTGCTCATCACACGGTCTCCACGGGGATCAGCGCGGGCTGCGCGGCGACGGCCTTGAGCATGGTGTCCTGCCAGTACTTGTGCTGCAGCACGAAAAGGCCTTCGTCCTCGGTGCGCACACCCGACAGCAGCGGCTTGAGCTCGATCTCCCGGGCGGCCTCGTCGGCGCCCTCGATCCAGTGGTTGGCCCCGCGGGACATGTCGTTCCAGCCGACGCCAGCGCCATAGCCAGTCTGGCAGGAACGGAATTCCTCCAAGTCGTCTGGCGTGGCCATGCCGCTGACGTTGAAGAAGTCCTCGTACTGGCGGATGCGCTGGGCGCGCGCCTCGGCACGCTCGCCCTTGGGCGCGATGCAGTAGATGGTGATCTCGGTCTTGTTCACCGAGATCGGCCGGGCGATGCGGATCTGCGAGCTGAACTGGTCCATCAGGTAGACGTTGGGGTACAGGCACAGGTTGCGCGAGTTCTGGATCATCCAGTCGGCGCGGGCCTGGCCATGGTCGCGTGCCAGCTCATCCCGGCGGTCGAAGGCCGGACGGTCTTCGGGGTTGGCCCAGCGGGTCCAGAGTAGCAGGTGACCGTGGTCGAAGGAGTAGAAGCCACCGCCCTGCTTGGCCCAGGCACCGGCGCTCATGGTCCTGATTTCTTCGCCGGCCTCGCGCTGCTTGCGCTGGTTCTGGGTGGCGGCGTAGTTCCAGTGCACGGAGCTGACGTGATAGCCGTCGGCGCCGTTCTCGGCGGTCAGTTTCCAGTTGCCTTCGTAGATGTACGAGCTGGAACCGCGCAGCACTTCCAGGCCCTGCGGCGATTGGTCGACGATCATGTCGATGATCTTTGCCGATTCGCCCAGGTGCTCGACCAGCGGCTTGATGTCGGCCTTGAGGCTGCCGAACAGAAAGCCGCGGTAGGATTCGAAGCGCGCGACACGGGTCAGGTCGTGGGAGCCCTCGCAGTTGAAGGCTTGTGGGTAGCCCGCCTCGCTCGGGTCCTTGACCTTGAGCAACTTGCCGCTGTTGTTGAAGGTCCAGCCGTGGAACGGGCAGGTGTAGCTGGAACGGTTACCGGTCTTGTGCCGGCAGAGCATGGCGCCGCGGTGGCTGCAGGCGTTGAGGAAGGCGTTGAGCTCACCGTCCTTGTTGCGCGCGATGAAGATCGGCTGGCGCCCCATGGTAGTGGTGAGGAAGTCGTTCTTGTTGGGGATCTGGCTCTCGTGGGCAAGGTAAATCCAGTTGCCCTCGAAGATGTGCTGCATCTCCAGGTCGAACAGACGCGGGTCGGTGAACATCTCCCGCTTGCAGCGGTAGACGCCCTTTTCCCTATCGTCTTCAAGCATGGCATTGAGATAGTCGATTCCCAGGGACATGGCCAGGGCCTCCGTTGTTATTGTTCAGGCCAGGTCAGGTTAGGGAGATCGAAGCGGTGGCAATATCCGGATCGTGCAGATCGCTATCCGTTTTGTGCAGGCGGCTTACGTTTGTCACACACCGGCAGATCGTCACCCGCGGCGCTTGAGGGTCTCGGAGGGCAATTCCCCATACTGCTGGCGGTAACGTTCGGAGAACCGCCCCAGGTGCATGAAGCCGTGGTCCAGGGCCAGCTCGGTCAGGCTGCGCACCGCGCAGGTCGGGTCGCTCAGACAGGCATGGATGCGCTGCAGCCGGCGTAGGCGGATGTACTGCTTGGGCGTGCTGCCGAGCTCGCGATCGAATAGCCCATAGAGCGAACGCAAGCTCATGCGCGCCTGCTCAGCCAGGGTCTCGCTCGACAGTTCGAGCTTGAGGTTGCGCTCGATGTAGTCGAGGATCCGCTCCAGGCTGGCTGTGGACGCGCTCAGGCTGTCGCGGCGGATGTTGCTGCTCATCAACGTGAGCAGCTTGCTACCGACGATCTGGCTGTAGTGCCCCTGCACCCGCGGCAGCGAATCGCTGGCCTCGGCCTCGTGGCAGACCATCGCCAGCAGGTTGGTAAAGCCATCCAGCTCGTCCAGCCGGTAATGGTTGCGCAAGAAGCGCACGCCGCCGCTGGGCCGCTGCCAGCGCTGTTCGTCGCAAATGGATTCGACCAGCGAGACCGGCACCTTGAGGATGAATTTCTCGCAGTCGTGCGAATACGTCAGGTCCACCGGATCATCCGGGTTGATCAGCAGCAGTTCGCCCGGCACCAGGTGATGCTCGCGCTGGTGCCCACGCCAAAGGCAGTTGCCGTTTAGCAGTACCTGCAGGTGATAGATGGTCTCCAGCGCTGGCGAGGTCACGCGCACGCTGCCACCGTAGCTGATGCGGCACAGGTCGAGTTCGGCGAACTTGCGGTGGTTGAGGCTGGCCTGGGGATGGGCAGTGCGCGCGAGGCCGATGCAGTGCTGGCCGACATGCTGGTTTACATAGTCGGAGACGGCATGGGGGTCGGCATGTCGAAACACGCTACTGCGCTCGCTTAGCAGGCGGCTTTCCATTAGGCAGGCACTCGTGGAAATTATTGTTCTGGTCATGGGCACACTAAGCAAATTCGCCGGCAGCAGGCAATGCCCTTGATCACTCCGCGTGCGGGTACCGAACAGAACATGCTGACTGACACAGCTTGCAATGCTCTATCAGCACCATTTGGCGAATTTTCGTACAGTGTCCTGGGCTCATCTGTTACAACGCGCCGGTATCTTTCGAGGTGAATCCTTTCATGAACCCATCGCTGTCGAGCCGCTTGAAGCGGCGCTGGTTCTCGTCGCTGTGCCTGGCAGCGCTGGTCGTTGGCTTGCCGGTCGGCTGCGGTGTGCTCGAGCACAAAGAGCGCGAGCTGTTGTTCCGCATCGAGCCGGGTAACGCCAGCTGGTACCGTGGACTGCCCAGCAACGTCCAAGAGCTGGACCTGCGTGCGCGTACCTTCAAGGATGGCCAGAGCCTGCATGCCTGGTGGTGGCCGGCCCAGCGCGCCAACGCACCGGCCATCCTCTACCTGCACGGCGTGCGCTGGAACCTGACCGGCCAGCTGTTTCGCATCGAGCAACTGCACGCCATGGGCTATTCGGTACTCGCCGTCGACTACCGCGGCTTCGGCCAGAGCCGCGGCGACCTGCCGTCCGAAGCCACGGTGTACGAAGATGCACGGATCGCCTGGGAGCGCCTCAGTCAACTGCAGCCAGACCCCGGCAAACGCCTGATCTACGGCCACTCCCTGGGTGGCGCGGTGGCAGTCGACCTGGCCGCAGAGCTGGCGCGCGAGGCGGAGAAAGACGGCAATGCCATCCCTGCTCGCGGTCTTATCCTGGAGTCCACCTTCACCTCCCTGGGCGATGTCGCCGCGGTGGTGGCCGATACCAGCCTGCCGATCCGCTGGCTGCTGTCGCAGAAGTTCGACTCCATCGACAAGATCGCTGCCATCGACATGCCTCTGCTGGTGGTCCACGGCCTGAGCGACCGCTACGTGCCGCCACGCTTCAGCGAACAGCTGTACGAGGCCGCCGAGCAACCCAAGACGCTGCTGCTGGTCCCTGGTGCCAGCCACAACAACAGCATGAGCCTGGCCGGCAATCGCTATCGCCAGGCCATCGACGCCTTGTTGCACAGCAATCTTTCCGCCGTGCCCGCGCCGCTGCGGCCGCCGTCCAGCTAAGCGCCGAGCGTCACTGCACGGGCAGGAAGTTCATCAGCAGCAGGCTCTGCGCGTAGTTCAGGCCGATGCGCCGGTAACGCTCGTCGAGCATCTGCGCCAGCAAATCGAGGCGTGCGACGATCTTGCCGAACTCCACGGCAAAGCTCAGGTTGCTGCCCTCCTCCGAGATCTCGTTGGAGAACAGCAGCAGCACACCATTGGCGTCCTGGCGCTGGCTGAGCATCCAGGTCGCCTTCTCGATATTGCGCGCGGCATTGTTGACGAACAGCGGGTCGATCACATCCGTCATGAAGAATTCGGTGCGCCCGCCATGGGCGGTGACCAGCATGCTGCCGATGGCGTAGATGAACGCACCGACGCGATCGCCGCGAAACTCCGGACTCAAGGCATAGCTCAGCGCCGCCAAGTCGCGGCGTTCGCCCAGTTGCGGCAAGGGCTGGCGCTGCTCGATGGCCTGGCGGATCTGCCGCTCGGCGGTGGCCGCATCGAGGAACCCCGACTGCTTCAGCTGGTTGGGATTGCGCAGGTACAGCTTGTTCATCAGCAGGTAGAGGCTTTGCAGGTTGTCGCGCATCGCCAGGGTCGTCATGCGGTCGACGCTGGTCTGGAACAACTCCCGCGGCGTGCCTTCGCCGAACTGGCTGACGATGTCGCGGCCTTGCTCTTGGGTGCAGCCGCTCAAGCACAGGAAGACGGCTGCGCACAGGGGCAGGCATGAAACGTGGGCGAGGACTCGGGAGCGCAAAACGGCCATCAGCATCGGGACTGGTATCAATGACCGCATCGGGAATCGGCACGGGCTGGCCATGCATAGAGCGGCAAAATGTGAAAAAGTGCGATCTCGGCTGATCAAGGGCTGATCCTTGGCCAGTCGATGCCTGTGAGAGAGGCTCTAGAAACCGCTTGTGCCCCTCACCCCAACCCTCTCCCAGAGGGCGTGGGCGCTGACCGGGGTCGCCAGAGAGATCGCACCCGGCCGAACAACGCGCTCGGTCCCCTCTCCCTCTGGGAGAGGGCTAGGGTGAGGGTAGCGGCCACCACCGTCTCGCTCCGTTCAGCGAATCTGGTGCTTGTGCAGCAACCGATAGAACGTCGGCCTCGACACGCCGAGCACCTTGGCGGCGATGCTCATGTTGTCGCTGTGGCGGTTGAGCACATCGCACAGGGCCTGGCGTTCGGCGCGATGCTTGTAGTCCTCGAGCGTGCCCATGGGCGCCTCTTCGTCACCCAGTACCTGCAGGCCCAGATCCTGTGCTTCGATCTGCCGCCCCTCGGCCAGCACCAGGCCGCGGCGCACGCGGTTGGCCAGTTCGCGAACGTTGCCGGGCCAGTCGTGCCGGCCCATCGCGGCGAGGGCGGTATCGCTGAAGCCACGCGGCCGGCGCCCGGCCTCCAGGCTATAGAAATGGGAGAAGTGGCTGGCCAGCATGGACAAGTCACCATGACGGTCACGCAAGGGCGCGATGATCACCTGGAGGACGTTCAGCCGGTAATACAGGTCTTCGCGAAACCGCCCGCTGTCGATGGCCTTCTCCAGGTCCACGTGCGTGGCCGCCAGCACCCGCACATCCACGGGAATCGGCTGGCTGCCACCCACGCGCTCGATGTGCTTTTCCTGCAGGAAACGCAGCAGGTTGGCCTGCAAGTCCAACGGCAGGTCGCCAATTTCGTCGAGAAACAGGGATCCGCCATTGGCCGCTTCGATGCGCCCCACCTTGCGCTGGTGCGCGCCGCTGAATGCGCCCTTTTCATGACCGAACAGCTCCGATTGGATCAAGTGCTCGGGGGTCGCGCCACAATTGATCGCGATGAACGGCTTGTCATGGCGTTGCGACTGGCGATGCAGGGTATGCGCCACCAACTCCTTGCCCGTGCCGCTCTCGCCGCGGATCAGCACCGCGGACTCCGTCGCTGCCAGCTTGCTCAACAGCTTGCGCAGCTCGCGCATTGGCCGGCTGTCGCCCAGAAGCTCCGGCGCAGGCTCCTCGATACGCACGCTGCCCTTGGCGCGCAGCCGCGCCATGCCGAATGCGCGGCCCAGGGTCACCTGCACCCGCGACACGTCGAATGGCAGGGTATGAAAGTCGAAAAACCACTCACACACAAAGTCGCCGACATTCTCCATGCGCAGTTCATCAGCGCTGAGCACAGCGATCCATTCGGTATTGCTGCGACTGATCAGGTCCTTGACCGCGTCAGGACGCCGTAAATGTGAAGCCTGCAAGCGCACTAAGCCGACATCGCAGGGATATTCCAGTGCCGAGCCCAAGGTGGAACTGCGCACATCCCAACCGGCGCCCCTCAGGCTCGGCAAAAGACGGTGGCAGTCGTCACAGGGATCGACGATCAGCAGACGGCGGTTGGATGCAGGTTCAAGCATGACCTTTCCTTGGCGCCAATTTTTAGTTTTTCGAATAGAAACAGTAAGTTGGCGAGCCCGATCTAACAGTAGCAACGAACGAGAAATGACCTACTACCGTTTGTCTGCCAATTGTTGGCGCGCAGGCAATTCGAGGAATTTTTTATCCGCCCCCCTTACAGGGCGAAAGGGATTGAATGCCCCAGCCTGATCAAAAAATTTCCCTGCCCGTGTGACTCCGGCCGTTACTTGAAGCATCAGTACAAGTAACCCCGCGATGCAGTGATCGATTATCGCGCCCGCGGACCTTTCGATGTTTGGGACCATAGAGAGACCGAACCATGAATGCCTCGCTCCGTGTCAACGAAGCACTGCTGATCGCCGACCACGCCTTTGAACCTTTCCAGTGCGTCGCCTGGGATCAGCCCAACGGTACTGGTGAACTCAGCCTGGCAGTTATCGACCGGACCAATACCCGCATCGGCAGCAAGCAAGTGTCTTCGCGCATCTATTCCGATCCAGCCCAACTGGCCAGCCTGATCGAGGAAGTGCGCGCCGAACTCAGCGAAAAAGGATACAACCTGCTGCCCTGGTCGATGCCCAAGTAACTCGACCCGCTGTGCTCAAGTTGCCAAGTGCGCGACCAGCGCGCGCACTTGCACACTTCCCGATGCCACAAGTGGCAACTTTTTATTGCGACATTTCGTCGCAACTCGCTTCGTTGGGCTAATATTAATCGCCCGCCAGTTTAAAGGCGTCGATATGCCGATACTCTGCCTGGAGTTGCTCGGCCAATTGTCGTGCCTTGCCGACGCGCACCGGCGCGCGCTCCATATCCACCAGCAGGCTGGCACAGGGCAAGGGTGCCAGTGCCGGCCAAGGCTGCAGGCGTCCATCGGTCAGCACCAGGCAGCGCTGGGTTTCCTGCGGGTAGCGTTTGCGCCGGGTCTGCAGCCAGTGTCGGGCCTCTGCCAGGGCGGCCAACAGCGGCGTGCCCCCGCCGGCACCGAGGGCCTGCAGCCAGGGTTGCAAGGCCGCCGAGGCTTTCAGGCCATGGCGCTGCCAACGCGGTGCGCGGCCGCTGGCGGTGAGCAGGGTCAGGCGGGCGCGCTGGCGATAGGCCTGGTCGAAGAACGCGGCCAGCAAACCCTTGGCCTGACTCAGGGCCTGGTGCCGCCGGGTTGACGCCGAGGCATCGACGATCACCAGCCATAGCTCCGGCGCCTGGGCCTGGCGTTGTCGCCAGCGCAGGTCCACGGCCTTACGCGGCCGGCCCTTGAGCAGGGTCGCCAGCCAGTCGACCTTGCCATCGGTGGCCGCGCGGGCACGGCCAGGGGCACTACCCGTCAAACTTCCGGCGTGGAGCCTGGCATCCGTCGGCGTGGCGCCCTGCTGGCGGATGCTCAGGGCTTTTTTTTTGCCCAGTCGGGGACCTCACGCCGGGCACCGGTGGCCACTGCCAGGGGCGGCAACGCGCCCCAGTCGCCCTGCGCGCCGTGGTCAGGGGAGATGTCGTTGCCGCCTTGGGGCGGCGCGGGCGGGGTCGCGGCGGCCGGCGCTTCGCGGCGGCGATGGCGCAAGGCGAACTCGGCAACCGCCTCGATATCGCCCTCCTCGATCGCTTCCCCCCCGCGCCAAGCCGCATGGGCCCGCGCCGCGCGCAGCCAGACCAGGTCAGCGCGCAGGCCATCGACGCCGGCGGCAAAGCAACGTTCAGTGATCCAGGCCAGGGCATGGTCGTCCAGTTCGATCCGTGCCAGGCGCTGACGTGCCGCCTGGCAGCGTTCGCGCAGCTGCGTCTGGGCCTCGGCCCACGTCGCGCAAAAGCCCTGCGGATCGCTGTCGAAGGCCAGGCGTCGACGGATGATCTGCTGACGCGCCTCAGGCGCGGGTTGCCCATCCAGGGCGATGTTCAGGCCGAAGCGGTCGAGCAACTGCGGGCGTAGCTCGCCTTCCTCCGGGTTCATGGTGCCGATCAGCACGAAGCGCGCGCTGTGCCGGTGGGAAATGCCGTCCCGCTCGATGCGGTTGGTGCCACTGGCGGCAACGTCCAGCAGCAGATCGACCAGGTGATCGGGCAGCAGGTTGACCTCGTCTACATACAATACGCCGCCATCGGCATGGGCCAGAACGCCCGGGGAAAACTGCGCCTTGCCTTGACCCAGGGCGGCGTCCAGGTCGAGGGTCCCGACCAGCCGCTCTTCACTGGCGCCCAGGGGCAAGGTCACGAACGGCCCCCCGCCGAGCAGATCGGCCAGCCCGCGGGCCAGGGTGCTCTTGGCCATGCCGCGCGGCCCTTCGATCAGCACGCCGCCGATCTTCGGGTCGATGGCAGTCAGGCACAGGGCCAGCTTGAGGGCCTCGGCGCCGACCACGGCGGCCAGGGGGAACTGTACGGGTTCGGTCATTTCAAGCCTCTTCCTCGCCCGCCAGCAATTGCTCCTCAAGGGCTTCGCGGTAGCTGCCCGGCTCCTGCCACAGGCCACGCTGCTGGGCTTCGAGCAAGCGCTCGGTGATATCGCGCAGGGCCTCGGGATTGTGCTGGCGGATGAATTCACGGGTCGCCGGATCGAGTACGTAGGCCTCGGCCAGGGACTGGTAATGATGGTCGTCAATCAGGTGCGTGGTTGCGTCGAAGGCAAACAGGTTGTCGACAGTGGCCGCGAGCTCGAAGGCGCCTTTGTAGCCATGGCGCTTGATGCCGTCGATCCACTTGGGATTGAGCGCGCGCGCACGGATCACCCGGTTCAACTCTTCTTTCAGGGTGCGGATGCGCGGGCGGTCGGCCTGGCTATGGTCGCCATGGTAGCTGGCGACGCTGTTGCTCCCCAGGCTCTCGGCGGCGGCGAGCATGCCGCCTTGGAACTGGTAGTAGTCGTTGGAGTCGAGCAGGTCGTGCTCATGGTTGTCCTGGTTCTGCACCACCGCCTGCACCTGGCTGATGCGTCGGGCGAACTCGGCGCGCGCCGGCGTGCCCTCGTCGGCCGCGCCATAGGCATAGCCGCCGTGATTCAGGTAGACCTCGGCGAGGTCGTCGCGGCTGTGCCACAAGCGCCCGTCGATGGCGTTCTGCACCCCTGCCCCATAGGCACCGGGCTTGGCGCCGAAGACTCGCCAGCCGGCCTGGCGCGCCGCCTGTTCGGCGTCAAGGCCTTGGGCCTGGAGCGCAGCTCGCTCGCTGCGTACCTTGGCCGCCAGCGGGTTGAGGTGGTCCGGCTCATCCAGGGCGGCCACTGCCTGCACTGCCGCATCGAACAGGCGGATCAGGTTGCCGAAGGCGTCGCGGAAGAAGCCGGAGACGCGCAAGGTGACATCGACCCGCGGACGGTCGAGCAGGCTCACCGGCAGGATCTCGAAATCATCCACCCGCTGGCTGCCGCTCGCCCAGACCGGACGCACGCCGAGCAACGCCATGGCTTGAGCGATGTCATCGCCGCCGGTGCGCATGGTTGCCGTGCCCCACACCGACAACCCCAGCTGGCGCAGGTGGTCGCCGTGGTCCTGCAGGTGCCGTTCGAGGATCAGGTTGGCCGAGGCAAACCCCAGGCGCCAGGCTGTGGTGGTTGGCAGGTTGCGCACGTCCACGGTATAGAAGTTGCGACCGGTCGGCAGCACATCCAGGCGTCCACGACTGGGGGCGCCGCTGGGTCCGGCGGGCACGAAGCGACCGCCCAGGGCCGCCAGCAGGCCGTTGATTTCCGCCGGGCCACAGGCATCCAGGTTCGGCGCAACGTCGCAGGCCAGGGTCTGCAGCACAGCGTCCACCGGCTGCCACTCGGCGCCCGTGGGCAATGGCGCCTGCCCGGCCAGGGTCGCTTCGATCAGGCGCATGGCCAGCAGCTCGAGGCGCTCGCGGGTATCGCCGCAGGTCCGCCAGGGCTCATCGCTAAGCCCGTGCAGCAGCGCTGGACGTGGCCCCTCCCATGGCAGGCCGAGGTCGACATCGAGCGGGTCGAAGCCCAGCATCAGGGCCTTGGCCAGGGCACGGAGCAGGCTGGCGTTGCCGTCCCGGCCATCACCACGCGCCACCCGCAGCAACGCCAGCAGGGTGTCCAGGCGCAGGCGGCCGTGCGGCGACTGGCCAAACACATGCAAGCCGTCGCGGATCTGAGACTCCTTGAGGTCGCACAGGTAGGTGTCCAGGTGCGGCAGCCACACAGTGGCATCATCCAGCGCGCCTTCGAGTTGCAGCTCGCGATCGATGTGGTTGGCCTTGACCAGCTCGAGGATGTCGCGCTGCAGCTCGCGGGCGCGCCGCGGGTCGAGCAGTTGCGCCTCGTAGTATTCGTCGGCCAGGCGCTCCAGGTGACGCAATGGCCCATAGGTTTCGGCGCGGGTCAGCGGCGGCATCAGGTGATCGATGATCACCGCTTGGGTGCGGCGCTTGGCCTGGGCGCCCTCGCCCGGGTCATTGACGATGAAGGGATAGATGTTCGGGAGCGGGCCGAGCAGCGCGTCGGGCCAGCACTGCGCGGACAGGCCGACGCCCTTGCCTGGCAGCCACTCCAGGTTGCCGTGCTTGCCGACGTGGATCAGCGCGTCGGCGGCAAAGCCGTGACGCAGCCAGAAATAGAAGGCCAGGTAGCCGTGTGGCGGCACCAGGTCGGGGTCGTGGTACACCGCGCTGGGATCCAGCTGGTAACCACGGGCCGGCTGGATGCCGACGAAGGTCAGGCCAAAGCGCAGCCCGGCGATCATCATCCGCCCGCCGCGCAGCATCGGATCCTGCTCCGGCGCGCCCCAGCGCTGCAGCACCGCCTGCTGATTGGCCAGCGGCAACGCGGCGAAGGCACTCTGGTAGTCCGCCAGGCTCATGCTCTGGGCACAGGGGCGCTGGTCGAGGTGGTCCAGGTCGTTGGTCACCCCGCCCAGCAGGGTGTGGATCAGCGCGGTGCCGGTGCCGGGCAGCTCGCCGACCGGATAACCCTCGGCCTTGAGTGCCTGGAGGATATTCAGCGCGGCGGCCGGGGTATCCAGGCCGACACCGTTGCCGATGCGCCCGTCGCGGGTCGGGTAGTTGGCCAGCACCAGCGCTACGCGTTTCTGCGCGTTGGGCAGGCGGGCCAGCTCGACCCAGCGGCGCGCCAGTTCGGCGACAAAGTCCATGCGTTCCAGGTGCGGGCGGTAGCAGACCACGTCGGACTGGCTGCGCTCGCTGCGCCAGGCCAGGTCCTTGAAGCTGATCGGCCGGGTGATGATGCGCCCATCCAGCTCCGGCAGGACGATGTGCATGGCCAGATCGCGGGCGCCCAGGCCTTGCTCGCTGTCTTCCCAGCCGGGCTGGTTGTCTTGGGCGCAGATCGCTTGGAGCACCGGGATGTCGCGGCGAAACGGGCGCAGGTTGGGCTGTTCGGGGCTCGACAGGGCGAAGCCGGTGGTATTGAGGATCACCTCGGCGCCGGCCTCGTCCAGCCAGGCTTCGACCTGGGCCAGGCACGCGCTTTCCTTGAGGCTGGCCACGGCGATCGGCAGTGGGTTGAGCCCGGCGGCCTGCAAGCGCTCGCAGAACGCATCGACGAACGCGGTATTGGCCGCCTGCAGGTGCGAGCGGTAGAACAGCACCGGCGCCACCGGGTGGTCGGGGTGCCAATGGCTGAACCAGTCCTGCAGGCAGGCGCTGGCCTTGGCCGGGTGGTAGACCGCGGTGCGCGGCAGTTGTGCAGGCGCCTCCCAGGCGTAGTCGCGCCCCAGCCAGAGGTTGGCCAGGCAGTGATAGAGGTTGCGCGCATTGCCCTTGCCGCCCTGGCGCAAGAAGTGCCAGAGCCGCTCGGCCTCGGCGGCCGGCACCGTACCCAAGCCCATCAGCTCAGGATCGGGGCGGTCATCGCCAGGTACCAGGATCACTTGCACGCCCTGCTCGGCCAACTCGACCAGTTGCTCGACGCCATACCGCCAGTAGCCCACGCCGCCATGCAACGACACCAGGATAACCTTGGCATGGCGCAGCACCTGGTCGACATACAGGTCGACCGAAGCATGGTTCTGCACCTGCATGGGGTTGGCCAGGCGCAGGCTGGGGTAATCGTCTGGCAACTGCTGGGCGGTTTCGGCCAGCAGCGCCAGGTGCGAATCGCCGCTGCAGAGGATCACCAGCTCGGCGGGTGTCTGGCCGAGGTCGCCAATGCTGTCGTCCGGCACGAAGCCACCGGGCTGGGTCCGCAGCAGGTGCATGGGTCAGGCGTCCAGGGCCTGGCGCAGGCGTGCTTCGAGCCGCGCCGCGTCGAGGTCCTGGCCGATCAGCACCAGGCGGGTGATGCGCGGCTCGTCGGCGCGCCAGGCGCGGTCGAAATGCTTGTCGAAACGGGTGCCCACGCCCTGGATCAGCAGGCGCATCGGTTTGCCCGGAATCGCTGCGAAGCCCTTGGCGCGCAGGATACCGAACTCCACCACCAGGCTGGCCAGGGCATCGAGCAGCAGGCGCTCGTCGGCTTCGGGCAGATCGATGGAAATCGAATCGAAAGCGTCATGGTCGTGGTCGTCGTGGTCATCGCCATCGTGGTGCGAGTCATGGTGGGTGCGGCGGCCGTCGATGTGCGCTTCGGACTCGGCGCCCACGCCCAGCAGCACCTCCAGCGGCAGGCGGCCGCTGCTGGCCTCGATCACCTTGACCGCCGGCGGCAGCTCTTCGAGCACCTCGCCACGGACCTTGGCCAGGTCTTGGGCGCCGATCAGGTCGGCCTTGTTCAGCACCACCAGGTCGGCGCTGGCCAGCTGGTCGGCGAACAGCTCATGCAGCGGCGATTCATGGTCTAGGTTCGGGTCGAGCTTGCGCTGGGCATCGACCTGGTCGGGGTAGGCGGCAAAGGTGCCGGCGGCCACGGCCGGGCTGTCGACCACGGTGATCACCGCGTCGACGGTGCAGGCATTGCGGATCTCAGGCCACTGGAAGGCCTGTACCAGCGGCTTGGGCAGGGCCAGGCCGCTGGTCTCGATGAGGATGTGGTCCAGCTCGCCACGGCGTGCCACCAGCTCGCGCATGACCGGGAAGAACTCTTCCTGGACAGTGCAGCACAGGCAACCGTTGGCCAGTTCAAAGATGCGGCCATTGGCTTCTTCCTCGGTGCAGCCGATGCTGCACTGCTTGAGGATCTCGCCGTCGATGCCCAATTCGCCGAACTCGTTGACGATGACGGCGATGCGCCGGCCCTGGGCGTTGTCCAGCATGTGCCGCAGCAAGGTGGTCTTGCCCGAGCCGAGGAAGCCGGTAACGATGGTAACGGGGAGCTTGGCCAGTGTTTTCATGTCGATGCCCTTGGCAGGATGGCGGGCATGCAGGACGAAAGCCACAGGCAGTTGACCGGCCTGGGCGCGTTCGCCACCGGATCACCCCGCCCGGTTGGAAGTCGAAATCGATACGAGGCAGGTCTCCTGGCTTGCACCGCACCGGCCGGGGCCGGTCGAACGACGCCTTCCCGCGGTTTGCCGCAGTGGCTGTGTCGTTCTGCTCAGTGCTTACAGTTGCGGGGGCAGCCGCGGAATTCACCGCGTTCCCATCTTAGCTTCGTCTGTGCCCGGGTACCTGTCAGCGCCGCCGCTGGAGCAGCACTGGGGCCATGCGAAGAACCTCGAAGCGGCAAGGCTACGCAGTGCCCGTCGGGTGGTCAACCGCTGGCTGTGATTGACGGGCAATCGGCCGCGTGATTTGCT
Organism: Pseudomonadota bacterium; assembly: GCA_023388335.1. GTDB lineage: Bacteria > Pseudomonadota > Gammaproteobacteria > Pseudomonadales > Pseudomonadaceae > Aquipseudomonas. Next base: position 31,914 of record JAEWGL010000109.1, read on the forward strand.
AGCAGCCTGCGTTCAGGTGCCCTTTGAGGGTGAAACGGGAAACCGGTGCGTCGCAGGCCCTCGAGCAGGGCCCCGACCAAGCCGGTGCTGCCCCCGCAACGGTAAGCGAGTAAGGCGTCAGATCCACTGTGCCCGTCATTGGGCATGGGAAGGTGACGCTGTCGACGGTGTCACCCGTCCTCGCCAGCCCGGAGACCGGCCTGTCGTCCTTGCACAACCCGCGGTGGGCGGGCGCTGTCGTATCCCTTGGGCGAATTCTGTCCGAGGTTTCGCTGCGCTTGTCCCTTGCCCATACCCAGCAGAGGAAAGCGTCATGCCCATCACCAATGCCAAGCCCAGCGGTGCCCACGATCGTGCGGCCAAGCTCCACACCACCCCCGCCAGCCTCAGCCAGCGCCTGATGGTCGCCACCGGCGCCAGCCTGTTGGGGTTATGCCTGGTTTATTTCGCCGGTTTTTCGCACATCGACGCGGTGCACAACGCCGCCCACGATACGCGCCACAGCGCCGCCTTCCCTTGCCACTGAGTACCCCTGCATGATCAAGCGCATCGCCCGTACCGCAGGCTTCAGCGGCCTGCTCGCCGCCCTGCTGCTGACCCTGCTGCAGAGCCTGTGGGTCACCCCGCTGATTCTTGAGGCGGAAACCTATGAAACCGCCGAGCCTGCTGCCGAACACCACGCCCACGGCAGTGAAACGGTCGTCGCCCATGCCCATGACGAGGAGGCCTGGGCTCCGGAGGATGGCTGGCAACGGCTGCTGTCGACCACCGGCGGCAACCTGGTGGTGGCGGTCGGCTTCGCCCTGATCCTCGCCGCGTTCTATAGCCTGCGCGAACCTCGCGGGGTCGCCAGCGGCGCGTTGTGGGGCCTGGCCGGCTTCGCCGTCTTCTGCCTGGCGCCGACCCTGGGCCTGCCGCCCGAGCTGCCCGGTACCGCCGCCGCCGATCTAGGGCTGCGGCAGAACTGGTGGATGGGCACCGCCGCTGCCACTGCTGCCGGGTTGGCACTGCTGGTGTTCGGCCGTCACGGGCTGTTGAAGGTACTGGGCGCGGTCTTGCTGGTGGTTCCCCACCTGATTGGCGCGCCGCAACCGCAAGTCCACGAGAGCCTGGCTCCTGAAGCGCTGGAGTCGCAGTTCATGATCGCCTCGTGGCTGACCAATGCCGCCTTCTGGCTGGCCTTGGGCCTGTTCAGCGCCTGGCTGTTTCGACGTGGCAACCAGGCCTGATGGTCAACGTGGGGGCCGTCCCGGCACTGTATGCCGGCATGGGCTGCCGCCGAGGCTGCCCGGCCAGCCGCCTGGCCGAACTGCTGTTGCAGGTCCTGGACGCCCAGGGCCTGCCGTTGGCGGCGGTCAAGGGTCTGGCCAGCATCGACGGCAAATCCGAGGAGACCGGCCTGCGGCAATTGGCCGATGGGCTCGGCTTGCCCCTGGTGTTCTTCAGTGCCGCGCAACTGTCGCCCTTCCAAGCCCAGCTGAGCCACCGCTCCAGCACCGCCTGGCAACACAGCGGTTGCTGGGGCGTGGCTGAAAGCGCCGCCCTGGCCCTCGCCGCCCGGCATGGCGGGCCCCCACGCTTGCAGGTGCCGCGCCAGCTGAACGGCCAGGCGACACTGGCATTGGCCTGTAGCCGCGGGTTTGACGGATAATCACCGTTTTATCCTGCAAGGATTCCCCATGACGGTCTATTTCATCGGTGCCGGCCCCGGCGACCCAGAGCTGATCACGGTCAAGAGCCAACGCTTGATCCGCCAGTGTCCGGTGATCATCTATGCCGGCTCGCTGGTGCCGGCCGCCGTGCTCGAAGGGCACAACGCCGAGGTGGTGATCAACAGCGCCGAGCTGCATTTGGAGCAGATCATCGAGGCGATGCGCAGCGCGCATGACCACGGCCAGGACGTGGCGCGCGTGCACAGCGGCGACCCGAGCCTGTACGGCGCCATCGGTGAGCAGATCCGTCACCTGCGCGCGCTCGGCATCCACTACCAGATCATCCCTGGTGTCACCGCCACGGCGGCCAGCGCCGCCCTGCTCGGCTGCGAATTGACCCTCCCCGACGTCGCGCAAACGGTGATCCTCACGCGCTATGGCGACAGTTCACCGATGCCAGCCGGCGAACAGCTGGCCGACCTCGCCCGGCACCGCAGCACGTTGGCCATCCACCTGGGGGTCAAGCACCTGGAAAAGATCGTCGCCGACCTGCTGCCGCATTATGGCGCTGACTGCCCGATCGCCGTGGTGCACCGGGCCACCTGGCCGGATCAGGACTGGGTGCAGGGTACCTTGCAGAATATTGTCGAGCGGACCGAGGCCAAGGGGTTTCGTCGCACGGCGCTGATCCTGGTCGGCCACGTGCTCGGCGATGCGCCCTTTGCCGAATCGGCGCTGTACCGGGCGGGCCATGCCCACCTGTACCGGC
>JAEWGL010000085.1 GCA_023388335.1 Pseudomonadota bacterium
GGGCAAGACCGTGGCCTGGATCGGCGACGGCAATAACATGTGCAACAGCTATATAGAAGCGGCCATGCAATTCGACTTCCAGCTGCGCGTCGCCTGCCCGGAAGGCTATGAGCCTGACCCGCACTTCGTCGCCCAGGCTGGCGAGCGCGTGCAGATCGTTCGTGATCCGCGCGATGCCGTGCGCGATGCTCATTTGGTCAGCACCGATGTCTGGACTTCCATGGGCCAGGAGGAGGAAACTGCACGGCGCCTGGCGCATTTCGCGCCTTACCAGGTCACCCGCGAACTGCTCGACCTGGCGGCACCCGACGCCCTGTTCATGCACTGCCTGCCCGCCCACCGTGGCGAGGAAATCAGCCTGGACCTGCTCGACGACCCCCGCTCGGTCGCCTGGGACCAGGCAGAAAACCGCCTGCATGCACAGAAGGCCCTTCTCGAATTCCTTGTCGAACCGGCTTACCACCACGCATGAGTCAACCTTTACTGCTCAACCTGCGCAACCTCGCCTGTGGCTATGGCGACCAGCGCATCGTCCAGAACCTCAACCTGCACCTCAATGCCGGCGACATCGGCTGCCTGCTGGGCTCCTCGGGGTGTGGCAAGACCACCACCCTGCGGGCCATCGCTGGCTTCGAGCCGGTGCACGAAGGCGAGATCCAGCTCGCTGGCGAGGTCATCTCCAAGGCCGGGTTCACCCTGGCCCCGGAGAAACGTCGGATCGGCATGGTGTTCCAGGACTACGCACTGTTCCCACACCTCACCGTGGCCCAGAACATCGCCTTCGGCATCGCCAAGCACCCGCAACAGCGCGCGGTGGTCGAGGAGATGCTTGAGCTGGTCAAGCTCGGCGGTCTGGGCGCACGCTACCCACACGAACTGTCCGGCGGTCAGCAGCAACGCGTCGCCCTGGCCCGCGCCCTGGCGCCCGAACCGCAATTGTTGCTGCTCGACGAGCCGTTCTCCAACCTCGATGTCGAGCTGCGCCGCCGCTTGAGCCACGAGGTGCGTGACATTCTCAAGAGCCGCGGCACCAGTGCGATCCTGGTTACCCACGACCAGGAAGAAGCTTTCGCGGTCAGCGATCACGTCGGCGTGTTCAAGGAAGGCCGCCTGGAGCAGTGGGATACGCCCTACAACCTGTATCACGAACCGCTGACACCATTCGTTGCAAGTTTTGTCGGCCAGGGTTACTTCATCCGTGGCCAGCTCCTCAGCCCGGAAGCGGTCAGCACCGAGCTGGGTGAACTGCGCGGCAACCGCGCCTACACCATGACACCTGGCAGCGCCGTGGATGTACTGCTACGCCCGGACGACATCGTGCATGCGCCCGACAGCGCCCTGCAGGTGCGCATCATTGGCAAGAGCTTCCTGGGTGCTTCGACCCTGTACCGCCTGCAACTGCCGACCGGCAGCCAGCTGGAAGCCATCTTCCCGAGCCACAACGACCATCAGGTCGGCCACGACGTGGGCATCGAAGTGGCGGCCGATCACCTGGTTCTGTTCGCCGTACCGGGCAGCGTCGCCGCGCAGTTGCCCCCGCAGGAAGTGGGCGTGCGCCGCTACCATTCGGCCACCTGAGACGGTTTATCGCGGGGAAGTGCCCCGCGATACCTCGGGCAATTCCCGCCCTCAGTCGCGCCCGATCTGGGCGAACTGCCCCTGGGTATTGGCGGCCAGTACCGACGCCGCCAGCTCTACTTCAAGCCCCCGCCGCCCCGCGCTGACGTGGATCGTCTCGAAACCCTGGGCCGAATGATCGATAAAGGTGCGCAAGCGCTTTTTCTGTCCTAGCGGGCTGATACCGCCGACCAGGTAACCGGTCACGCGCTGGGCCATGGCCGGATCAGCCATCTCGCATTTCTTCACCCCGGCTGCCTGCGCCAGTGCCTTGAGATCAAGGGTTCCGCCCACCGGGACCACGGCAACCAAGAGTTCGCCTTTCTCACTGCTGGCCAACAATGTCTTGAAGACGCGTAGCGGGTCTAGCCCGAGCTTTTCAGCCGCTTCCAGGCCATAGGAGGCGACCTTCGGGTCATGCGCGTAACTGTGGATGCGATGTTCGGCGCGAACCTTCTTCAAAAGATCCAGGGCAGGGGTCATGCGGGGCTCCAATCAGCGGCAGGCCAGGGTTTGTCGGTACTGTAGGGCAAAAGGCCTGGCCCGGCCAGCAGGTCGCGGTTGCTCGAGGTCACGTTTGATGTCACATGCCCATCCGATAGTCAGAATGTGGCTGACGGTTCACTTTCGACCTTTGACATCAGCGTTTCTTGTCTATATTTTTTCGTTTCTGAAGAAAGGTTGCCCCGCTAGGGTGCATTCCTTATATCCGCCCGGCGTCAAGGGGATCGATGCCGGGTCTTGCTGTCGAGCGCCCACGCGCGCCTTACAACAACAAGAAACGAGGTCATACATGACGACTGCTCTACGACAACCCACGCTTTCCAGCCAATGCATGGCCGAATTTCTCGGCGCCGCCCTGCTCATCTTCTTCGGCACAGGTTGTGTCGCCGCGCTCAAGGTTGCCGGCGCAAGCTTCGGCCTGTGGGAGATCAGCATCATCTGGGGGGTCGGCGTGAGCATGGCGATCTACCTGAGCGCCGGAGTTTCCGGTGCGCACCTGAACCCTGCGGTGAGCATCGCCCTGTGCCTGTTCGCCGGCTTCGAACGCCACAAGCTGCCGTTCTATATTCTCGCCCAGGTCGCGGGCGCCTTCTGCGGCGCGGCGCTGGTCTATACCCTGTACAGCAACCTGTTTTTCGATTACGAACAGGCCCACGCCATGGTGCGCGGCAGCCAGGCCAGCCTTGAGCTGGCCTCGGTATTTTCCACCTATCCGCATGCGGCCCTGTCAACCGGCCAGGCGTTTCTGGTCGAGACGGTGATCACCGCCATTCTGATGGCCGTGATCATGGCCCTGACCGACGACAACAACGGCTTGCCGCGCGGCGCGCTGGCGCCGCTGCTGATCGGCCTGCTGATCGCCGTCATCGGCAGCGCCATGGGCCCGCTTACCGGTTTCGCGATGAACCCGGCGCGTGATCTGGGCCCCAAGCTGATGACCTTCCTCGCCGGCTGGGGCGAGATGGCCTTCACGGGAGGCCGTGACATTCCCTATTTCCTGATTCCGGTGTTCGCGCCGATCCTGGGGGCGTGCCTTGGCGCGGCCCTGTACCGCGGCGTGATTGCCCGCAACCTGCCCGATGCAGCGACGAACACCCAGACCGACGATACTTCCCAGGGCAAGACCCAGGTTTCCTGATGCCGGCGCTGAGCCCCAGGCTCGCCCCGCCCTGACCTACTCCCAATTTGTGCAAGGCCAACGACATGACAGACACCCAGAACAAGAACTACATCATTGCCCTGGACCAGGGCACCACCAGTTCGCGGGCCATCATTTTCGATCGTGACGCCAATGTGGTCGGCACCTCCCAGCGTGAGTTCGCCCAGCACTACCCGCAAGCCGGCTGGGTCGAGCACGACCCCATGGAAATCTTCGCCACCCAGAGCGCAACCATGGTCGAAGCCTTGGCCCAGGCCGGCCTGAGCCATGCTCAGGTAGCCGCCATCGGCATCACCAACCAGCGCGAGACCACCGTGGTCTGGGACCGGGAGACCGGCCGCCCGGTCTACAACGCCATCGTCTGGCAGTGCCGGCGCAGCACCGAAATCTGCGAGCAGCTCAAGCGTGACGGTCATCAGGAATACATCCGCCAGACTACCGGCCTGGTCACCGATCCCTACTTTTCCGGCACCAAGCTCAAGTGGATCCTCGACAACGTCGACGGTGTCCGCGAGCGTGCCGAGCGCGGCGAGCTGCTGTTCGGCACCATCGATACCTGGCTGATCTGGAAGTTCTCGGGCGGCAAGGTGCACGTTACCGACTACACCAATGCCTCGCGTACCCTGCTCTTCAACATTCACACCCTGGAGTGGGACGAGAAGATGCTGCAGGTTCTGGGCATTCCCCGGCAAATGCTGCCGCAAGTGCGATCCTCATCCGAGGTCTATGGCCACACCAAAAGCGGCATCGCCATCGCCGGTATCGCCGGCGACCAGCAGGCGGCGCTGTTCGGCCAGATGTGCGTGGAACCGGGCCAGGCCAAGAACACCTACGGCACCGGCTGC
>JAEWGL010000114.1 GCA_023388335.1 Pseudomonadota bacterium
CGGCAAGGAAGTGCGCCAACGCACCAAGGACACCTGGGGCCTGTGGCGCAAGAGCGTGCTCAACCCTGAGTCCAACGTGCAGTTCGGCGAAGGCGGCGCCGGGACGTTCTCCGACGGCAAGCTGTACAGCCAGATCAAGGACCCGCATCACCATGGCCGCAAGGTCCTGCACGAGTTCGTCAAGGCCGGGGCGCCGGAGGAGATCCTGTATGTCAGCAAGCCGCACATCGGTACCTTCCGCCTCACCGGCATGGTCGAGAACATGCGCGAGCAGATCATCGCCCTGGGCGGTGAGGTACGTTTCCAGGAGAAGGTCACCGACCTGCTGATAGACAATGATCAAGTGCAAGGCGTGGTGCTCGAAAGCGGCGAGCAACTGCAGTCGCGCCATGTGGTCCTGGCCCTGGGCCACAGCGCTCGTGACACCTTCCGCATGCTGCATGGCAAGGGCGTCTTCATGGAGGCTAAGCCGTTCTCCATTGGTTTTCGTATCGAGCACCCGCAATCTCTGATCGATCAGGCGCGCCTGGGCAAATATGCCGGCCATCCGAAACTCGGTGCGGCTGACTACAAACTGGTGCACCACGCCAAGAACGGCCGTTCGGTCTACAGCTTCTGCATGTGCCCAGGCGGTACCGTGGTCGCCGCAACCAGCGAACCGGGCCGCGTGGTCACCAACGGCATGAGCCAGTACTCGCGTAACGAACGCAATGCCAACTCTGGCATCGTCGTTGGCATCCACCCGGAGCAGGACTACCCAGGCGGACCGCTGGCCGGCATCGAACTGCAGGAGCAGTTGGAGGCCAAGGCTTACCTGTTGGGCGGAAGCAACTACCAGGCGCCGGCGCAGCTAGTGGGTGACTTTGTCGCCGGACGCCCTTCCACGGCCCTTGGCAGTGTCGAACCGTCCTACAAGCCAGGGGTAAGCCTCGGTGACCTGGCGCTTAGCCTGCCCGCCTTCGCCATCGAGGCGATCCGTGAAGCGCTGCCGGCCTTCGACCGCCAGATCAAGGGCTACAACCTGCACGACGCGGTGCTGACCGGCATCGAGACACGTACCTCCTCGCCGCTGCGCATCACCCGTGGCGAGGACTACCAGAGCGTCAACCTCCGGGGCCTGTTCCCGGCTGGTGAAGGCGCGGGTTACGCCGGCGGCATCCTGTCCGCGGGCGTAGACGGTATCCGCATCGCCGAAGCGGTGGCCCGGGACATGCTCGGCCTCAACGGCTGAAGCCATCACCTGCAAGAGACCGTCCTCTCGGGTTGGACGGTCTTGGTCTGCCATGCCTGCCCGCACTGCACTGCTGGACGGGTGCCTGATCTGGCCAAACAACAAAAACCCCGACCGGCAAAGGCCAGGTCGGGGTCGTAGCGATCAACAGAGCGATCAATGGGTGACGCGGCTGGTGCCATCGACGGTCGCGATGCGCACGCGTTCACCTACGCGGAAGACTTCGTTGGCTTGCACTTGCTGCACATAGGCGCGGGTGCTGCCGTCGTCTTCACGCACGGTAATCTCCACACCTTGAGTACGGGTGATGCCTTCTTCGGCGGCCGAACCTGCCAAACCACCGGCCACCGCACCGATGACTGCCGCGACGATGCTGCCGCGGCCCCCACCGATCGCACTACCGGCCACGCCACCGACAACCGCACCAGCGCCACCACCGATCGGCGTTTTGGTCCCTTCGATCTTGACCGGGCGAAGTGCCTCGATGGTCCCCATGCGCACTGTTTGCACGCGGCGGGCTTCATCGCGGGAGTAGGAATCGCCAGTCAGGTTCGAGGCACAGCCGCCGAGCAGCAACGACATGGTGGTAAAGCTTGCCACCAGCAGAACAGATTTACGCATGGGAAAAATCTCCGTAAGTCAGGTACCCATTAGACTCCGCGCATAGACGGCTGTCACGGTGCACAGGGTATGAAAATGTTTTCATTCAGCTGCGGTACAGCCTTCAACGGCTGTGCTGAAAAAACGACCTGTGTAAAAGATAGACAGCGGTCACCGCAGCTTCGTGCGACGCAATCGGCTGCGCGGCTGCGGTGAGTCGGATCAGGGCGCCAGGCGCTCGCGCATCCACTGGTCGTCGACGTACCGATAGTTGAGACGATCATGCAGCCGGCTGGCGCGCCCCTGCCAGAATTCGATGCGCTCGGGCAGCAAGCGATAACCTCCCCAGTGCTCGGGACAATGAGGCTGGGTATCGCTGAAGCGCGCCTCGGTGGCCTTGACCAGGCCTTCGAGCTCTTCACGGCCGGCGATCACCCGGCTCTGCGGGGATGCCCAGGCGCCTAGGCGGCTGCCCAATGGGCGCACCTGATAATAGGCGTCCGACTCTTGCGCACTGACTTTCTCCACCCGCCCTTCGATCCGTACCTGGCGCTCCAACGCCGGCCAGAAGAAGGTCATGGCTGCGAAAGGGTTGGCCAGCAATTGCTGGCCCTTGGCGCTTTCGTAGTTGGTAAAGAAGGTAAACCCCTTGGCATCGAGGCCCTTGAGCAGCAACACCCGGCAATGCGGACGGCCTTGGCCATCGACCGTGGCCAACATCATGGCATTGGCCTCCACCGGAGCCTGCTCGGTTTTCACCGCGTCGGCGAACCATTGATGGAAAAGCGCGAACGGCTCACCCGGTGCCTGGGCTTCGGCCAGGCCATCGCGAGTGTAGTCACGCCGCATATCGGCCAGGGTCTGGGTCATCGCAGCGGTCCTTGTGGATCAGTTGGTCTTCGCAGTGCTTTTGGCGGCGACTTTCTTGTCGACGGCAGCGACTTTCTTGGCGGCCGGCTTGGCCGGTGTGGCGTTTTTCTTCACGCTGGCCTTGGCAGCAGGTACCTTGGCCTTGGCCACGGTTTTCTTGTCCGCAGGTTTGGCTACGGTTTTTGCCTCGGCCTTGAGCGGCGCCTTGGCGTCCTGAACGGCGACCATCTCGGCCGGGCTCAGCGTCGGTTGCTGGTACTTGGCGAGCAGCGCCATCATGGTGTTCTGTGGAGTCAGCAGCATTTCCACGCGGCGGTTCAGCGCACGTCCTTCGACGCTGTCGTTGGCCGCACGCGGCATCACCGAGCCCATGCCGCGCAGCATCAGGCGGTCACGCTGCAGGCCGCTGAGGCGGAAGATCGCCGACACCGAAGCGGCGCGTTCCTGGCTGAGCTTCTGGTTCACGGCTGCGGCACCGCTGGTATCAGCATGGCCCAGCACCAGAACGGCGGTCTTCGGGTCAGTCTCCAGGACCTTGGCCACGCGGGTGATCGGGCCGAGTGTGATCGGCAACAACATTGACGGACGGTCCGGGTTGTATGCGCCTTCGACCGGAATGGTCACTACCAGCACATCTTCACGGCGCTCGAGCTCGAACGTGCTGTCCTTGATGGCTTCGCGCAGCTTGGGCTCATAACTGTCCAGCCAGGCCTGGGTCGCCTTGTGGTCGATCTGCGGCACCGCTGCCTTGGCGGACGCCTTTTCATTGCCTCCAAACGGCCACCACCAGCGGCTGCTGCTTTCGGACTTGGCATCGGCCTTGGCCACCTTCTCGGTCACCACTTCCTTCACTTCCTTGTCGGCCACCGTGTCCGAGCCAAAGGGCCACCAGGCGTGGCCGCCGTCATTGGAGGCATTCTGCGGATGCTGGGCGCAGCCGGTCATGGCCAGGCACAGGGCGAGAGCTAAGGTTTTATGTGAAGACATCAGCGATACACCATGAAATTGAAAGGATTTTGCCCGACCATGCCGGGCGTTGGAATTGAGGATAGTCAAAGGGTTCGCGCAATACCCGAGTTACCCGATCAAAGGCAGTCTGCCAGGACTCGCACCAGTTGCTGCGCGCGCGGATCCATCAGCACATAGGGACCGAGGGTATTGGTGACGAAGCCAAAGGCGACGTCGTGCTCAGGGTCGGCAAAGCCCACCGAGCCCCCAGCGCCGGGATGCCCAAAGGCCCTGGCGCCCAGGCCAAAGGTGGCGTTGGCGACGCTTGGCTGGTCGAGCATGCAACCCAGCCCGAAGCGGGTTTGGGTCAGCAGGGTACGGTCCTGCCCAAGGCTGTGTTCACGGGTCAGTTCGTCGAGCAACTCGGATTCGAGCAAGCTGCCGTCCAGCAAACCGGCATAGAAGCCAGCCAGGCTGCGGGCGTTACCATGGCCATTGGCCGCCGGTTGCTGCATGCGTCGCCACTCTGGCTTGTTGGTGCTGGTGAGGATCGCCGGCGGGTTGGTGAAGGCGCGGGTCGACAAGGCCTCAGGCTCGCGCAAGGTCACCTGCAGCAGGCGCCGCGCCGCCTCGTCACCCTGGTTGCCCTTGCCACGGGCGATGTGCGCCACGCGGTGAAACTCGGCATCGTCCAGGCCGACATGGAAGTCCAGGCCCAGGGGCTTGGCGGTGCGGGCAACGATCGACTCGCCCGGGCCACGGCCGTCGGCGCGACGGATCAGTTCGCCGATCAGCCAGCCATACGTGATGGCCGCGTAGCCATGGGCGGTGCCCGGGGTCCACCAGGGTGCCTCGGCAGCCAAGGCATCGACCATGACCTGCCAATCGTACAAGGCTTCGGCTGGTAGCAGTTCGCGCAGCGCAGGCAGCCCGGCGCGGTGGCTGAGTAACTGGCGCAGGGTCACCCTGTCTTTGCCGGCCTGGGCAAACTCGGGCCAATAGCGGGCCACTGGCGCATCCAGCGAGAGCTTGCCCTCACCCACCAGTTGCAGGGCCGTGACAGCCGTGAAAGGCTTTGTGCAGGAAAACAGGTTGGCGATGGTGTCGCTGTGCCAGGCCTGCTGGCCATCCTTGTCGGCGCTGCCGGCCCACAGGTCGATCACGGTGTCCCCGCCGACCTGGATGCACAATGCCGCACCGCGCTCTTGGGGATCGTCGAACAACGCAGCGAATGCTTCGCGTACCGCCTCGAACTTCAGCTCATAGTGACCCTGGATCTGCACCCGCCAACTCCCCCGTCCAACCTGGTTACAAGTGGCGTGCATTGTTTCAGCCATTGGCTGATTTGCAAACAGATTGTGGCCGGATGGTCATTCGTCCTGCTGCACGTTATCGGCTATACGCGGCAAGCGAAGCCTGTCCAAGGCGAAATCACGCGCCTGTCATGGCTTGGTTTCAAGGTCATTGCGAAGCTGATTCAGGGCCTGCAGGTTGCTCTTGCGCACGGCATCGACGAAGCCCGGATAAGGCACATCGGTAATAGCCACCAGCCCCAGATGACCATTCTCGCCATCGAGCAGGCGTCCGCTGGCAGGCTGGTCGAGGTACTGGAACCAGTGCACGCCGACGATGGCGGGCTGGGCCAGGGCTGCCTTGACGAAGGCGTCGTAGGCCGGACCACGGTCCTCTTCACGGGCCACTTCCAGCGGGCCTGGCCAGAAGGGTCCGCGATCGCGCGAGCCGAACTGGAATTCCGAAACCAGCACCGGCTTGTCCAGCGCAGTCAGCTGGGCGAAGTCATAGCCATCCTCGGGCTTGAGGGTATAGAAGTTGAAGCTCAGCACATCGCAGTAGCGCGCGCATGCCTTCACGGCTTCCGGCGTACTCACCGCATAGCGGCCACCAAGCAGCAGGTGATTGGGCGCATGCCATTTCAGCGAATCGGAAATGGTCTTGAAATAGGTTTCGGCGAAGACCTGCTGAAAGTGCTGCAAGTCCCGTTCGATTTCCGGATGCTCGGGGCTGGGCAATGGCGCCTCGAAGCCCGGGTCTTCCATCAGCTCCCAGGCCTTGAGCTCGATGCCCCAGGCCCGCGACAGCCCATTCTGGTTGCGGTACTTGTCGCGCAGCTGCTTGAGGAATGCGCGCTTGGCGGGCACGTCGGTGGTCAGGCGCAAGGTGCCATAGGCCAACGCGTAGCGGGCCCTGGGGTCATCGCCAGGGGCCGCCCAGGCCAGTTCATTGTCGGCGAAATAGCCGATCAGCCAAGGATCGTCGCGGTGATCGCGGGCGGCAATGGCCACGGCCCGTTCGGTGGCCATGGCGAAGCGTGGATCGAACGGGTCGGGCATGCCGCCCCACCAGTCAAGACCCGTGCTGATGCTGGCATAGTCGCCACCGATCGACAGCGGCAGGGTGTAGGGCACTCGCTTGGCCTTGTTCAGCTCTGGATCGCTCCAGTTGCCCAAGGTGTTGAAACCCCAGGCCTGCATGCGGTCCAGGGTCTGCGCCTGCCAGCGCGGGGCGTCGAACGCTGCGGCCGGGCACGGGGCGACCAGTGGCGCCGCGGCGGCTGGCGGACAAGGTGTGCCATGACGGCGTTCAAGATTGGCAGCATAGAAGTCGAACCAGCGCCCCTGGTTGAACTGCCGTCCACGCGAGGCACCATTGCCATCATTGTTGTTGCCCTGCCCGTAGAACGGCGCCAGCGCCTCGCCCTCGGCCGGCAACGCGGTGAACATGCCCTCGCGCCCGGTGACATAGGTACGCCCACCGTCGGCGGCCACCGCATTGATGCCCAGGGAATAGAAAGGGTGCCCTTCGGGCGTCACCAAGTACCAGCGAGCGTCGCGCTTTTCGGTGCGGAAAAAACCCTTGGCCTCGAATGCCGGCCCGGCGATCAGGCCGCCGTAGCTGTCCAGCGCCAGCTTGCCGCGCTCGGCCAGCCAGCCGTCGAGCTGCTGACGCTCGCGCGTCACCGCCGCCCTGAGCTGCTCGTCGGTGGTGATCTTCTCTGGCCAGCGGCCACGGGTCGACTGGCCGTACCCGTCGATCAGGCCGGTATAGGCGGCTTTCTGCGCCACATCGTCGTCCTGGAGGCCGACCCGTTCGATCAGCAGGCTCTGGGCGACCTTGGGCTGGGGGATCGACAGGCTGATCGAGGTCACCTGCTTGAGGTCCAGCTCCCCGGCACTGCTGGTCAACAGCAGGCGTTGGCCCTGGTGAGTCCATGGCATCGGCGGGCCGGCGCGCATGCCCTGGCCCAAGGGCGAGCTCGCCGTGAGCGGCACCAGCACGGTCTGCGCCGGCCCCGCCGGCAGGTCGATGCGGCTGGTCAGGGTGCGCCCGTCACTGCTTTGCACCGTCACATCGACGGACAGCGCCCAGTCCATCGCGCTCTGCAGGCGCAAGGTCAGGGCCTGGGCCGCCGACCAATCCCAGGCGCCCGACTGCGGGCTCAGGCGCAGGGTCGGACGCTCCACTGGGTTGAACACCACGCGGCGCAATACCTCGCCTTCGGCCGTCTGCTCCGCGTTGTATTGCGGCAGGCTGGCATCTTCGGTCGCCACGTTGACCACCGAGGCCGGGCGCACGAAGCTGAACAGCGTCTGTTGCCCGGCCAGCAGCGGCGCGCTGAACAACAGTGTTAGAACAGCGGGCAAGGTACGGCGAATCATAGGGCTGGTGCTCTCCTTCGAGGCCCGTGCGGGCCTGGGACTGAGTGATAGACAACACGCCGTGGCGTTGCGCTCCGGCGTCAGGCGATTTCCCGGCGAAACGGCGGCAGCGCATTGAGGATAGCCTTGCCATAGCGCTGGGTAACCACACGCCGGTCGAGCAAGGTGATGGTGCCGCGGTCCTGTTCGGTGCGCAGCAGGCGGCCGCAGGCCTGGATCAGGCGCAGCGAGGCGTCTGGCACGGCGATTTCCATGAACGGGTTGCCGCCGCGGGCTTCGATCCATTCGGCCAATGCCGCCTCGACCGGGTCGTCGGGCACCGCGAAGGGAATCTTGGCGATGACCACGTGCTCGCAGTAAGCGCCGGGCAGGTCGACCCCCTCGGCAAAACTGGCCAGGCCGAACAGCACGCTGGACTTGCCGTCATCGACGCGTGCCTTGTGCTTGTTCAGGGTCTCCTGCTTGGACAGGTTGCCCTGGATGAACACCTGCTTGCGCCAGTCCCGGTCCAGGCCGTCGAACACGTCCTGCATCTGCTTGCGCGAGGAGAACAGCACCAGCGAGCCGCGCGAGCCTTCCACCAGCGCTGGCAGGTCGCGGATGATCGCCGCCGTATGCGCTGGCGCATCACGGGGGTCGGCACGCAGGTCTGGTACCCGCAGCACGCCGGCGTCGACATGATGGAAGGGGCTGGGCACCACGGCGGTGACGGCATCCCGCGGCAACCCCGCGCGCATGCGGAAGCGGTCGAACTTGCCCAGCGCGGTCAGGGTCGCCGAGGTCACCAGGGCGCCGTGGGCGACGTTCCACAGGCTGCGGCGCAGCATCTCGGCGGCGAGAATGGGGCTGGCGTTGACTTCGATGTCGAACAGCGCGCCGGTTTCGGCCAGGGTCAGCCAGCGCGCCATGGGCGGGCTGTCCTCCGGGTCTTCGGCAGTAAAGGCGGTCCACAGCTCCCAGTTGCCTTGGGCGCGGGTCACCAGGGTACCGAACAGGGGATACCATTCTTCGGCCTGGTGGCTGGCGATGCCGATATTGACCTCGCCGTCCATGCCTTCCTTGAGCAGGTCGGCCAGGCGGGTGAACAGGTCGTTGAGGCGAGCGAAGCCTTTTTTCAGCTCGATGCCGACCTCGCGAATCCCCTCGGGCACCACCCCACCCTCGAAGCGGTAGCGCGGGCGGTCGCGGCCTTCCATGTCCTCGCCAGGACGAAAGTCGGCGACCTGCTCGCAGAGGGTGAACATGAACTGCTGCTGGGTGCGGATTTCACGCGCCAGCTCCGGCACCTGTTCGATCAGTTTGCCCAGGTCGCCCGGCAGCGGGTGCTGGGCCAGCAGCTTGGTGAGGTTCTTCGCGGTCTGTTCGAGCCAGTCGGCGGTGGAGCGCAGGCGCGAGTAATGGGCGAAGTGGCCGATGGCCTTGTCCGGCAAGTGGTGGCCTTCGTCGAACACATAGATGGTATCGCGCGGGTCGGGCAATACCGCGCCGCCGCCCAGGGCCAGGTCGGCCAGGACCATGTCGTGGTTGGTGACGATCACGTCAACCTTGCCCATGCCCTCGCGCGCCTTGTAGAAGACGCACTGCTGGAAGTTGGGGCAATGCCGGCCAGTGCACTGGCTGTGGTCGGTGGTCAGGCGTGCCCAGTCCTGGTCTTCCAGGGCTTCAGGCCAGCTGTCGCGGTCGCCGTCCCAGCGGTTGCCAGCGAGCTTCTCGATCATGCTGGTGAAGAGCTTCTGGCTGGCCTCATCGACCTCGATACGAAAGCCTTCTTCTTCGAACAGCTGGGCGGTGGCCGATTGCGCGTCGCCTTCCTGCAGCAGCACGTCGAGCTTGGACAGGCACAGGTAGCGGCCACGGCCCTTGGCCAGTGCGAAGCTGAAGTTCAGACCGCTGTTGCGCATCAGGTCGGGCAGGTCCTTGAAGACGATCTGCTCCTGCAGCGCCACGGTTGCGGTGGCGATCACCAGGCGCTTGCCAGCGGCCTTGGCCGCGGGGATCGAGGCCAGGCTGTAGGCGACCGTTTTGCCGGTGCCGGTACCGGCCTCGACCGCTACCACCGCCGGTTCACCCGCGCGCCGACCTTCGTCGTCGCAGGCGATGTCGCCCAGTACCTTGGCGACTTCGGCGATCATCAGCCGCTGGCCGTAGCGGGGTTTGAGGCTCTTGGCTTCGAGAAAACGCGTGTAGGCGCCCTGGATGGTGGTCTTGAGTTCGGTGCTGATCATAGTCTTGGGGCGCCCGAAGGGCTGGATAAATTTTCAGTGTTTCGCATGGGCGGGTATCATACCCCGCTATTGCCCTTTGCGCCGCTTGGAGATCCTGATGACCGCCTTCGCCCTGCCCTATACCCTGCATGTTCTTGCCGCTTTGGTATGGGTCGGCGGAATGTTCTTTGCCTGGCTGGTGCTGCGTCCGGCGGCGGTTGCAGCCCTTGAGGGGCCCGCCCGTTTGCGCCTCTGGGTGGAAGTGTTTCAGCGTTTTTTCGTGTGGGTCTGGATCGCCATCGGCGTCCTGGCGATCAGTGGTGTCGGCATGCTGCACCTGCGCTTTGCCGGCTTCGAGACGGCGCCTCGTTACATCCAGGTGATGATCGGTGGAGCAATCGTCATGGTCGCCCTGTTCATGCGCATCCAGGCCCTGCTGCTACCCGAGCTGCGCAACGCCGTGCAGGCCGAGGACTGGGCCAGCGGCGCCGGCGTGCTGGGGCGGATCCGACGGATGGTGGGGATCAACCTGTTGCTGGGGATGGCGGTGGTGGCGGTGGCCAGTTCGCGATTGCTGTTCTGAGAAGCCACGGTTACTGGTCGCGCTGCGCCCGAACCGGCCGGGGTATGGACATGACGTGAAAGATGCCGGTCAGCAGTATCTGCAGGCGATCGAACCAGCGATGGCTACGCTCGCGCAGGCTGGCATTGAAGAACAGCACCTCCAGCACATGCAGGCCGAGCAAAACGATGCCGGCCGCGTTGATCAATAGATGCAGCGGGCTCGGCTGGGGCATCAGCAGGTTCACCAATACCACCCACCAGAACACCACGGTCAGGGCCTTGCCAAGCCCCAGAATGAACTTCATATCCCGTCCTCTCTCATCGTGCTGGTATCCACGCGGCTTGCCATGGCAAGCCGTGTGGGCCTGGATCAACCCGCTGCGGCGCAGGCCCGCGGGACTCAGTTCAGGTGCAGTTCCACCCGGCGATTCTGCGCCCGCCCGGCGTCGCTCTCATTGTCGGCCACCGGTTCGCTTTCGCCGCGGCCCTGGCTGGTCACCCTGGACGGCGCCAGGCCGTGGCCGATCAGGTACTCGGCAACACTGCTGGCACGCCGCTCGGAGAGGCCCTGGTTGTAGTTGTCGGTACCGACGCTGTCGGTATGGCCGATGACCTTGACACTGGCCACCCGCGCGTCGCTCAGCTTGCTCATCAGGCTTTGCAGCTCCTGCTGGGCGGGCCCGGTGAGTTCAGCCGAATCGAAGGCGAACAGTACCTGCCCTTGGTCGCTGAGGGTAATCACCTCCGGCGCTGGCGGCGGTTCTTCGGCCTTGGGGGGTGGCGCCGGGTACTCGGGCCGTGGGCATCCGGTGTGGGTGACCGGCGTATTGGCCGGCGTATCCGGGCAGTTGTCGCGACGGTCGAAGACGCCATCACCGTCCTCGTCGCCATCCTGGGCGTAGCAGATCAGTCCACCGGCAATGGCGCCAGCGACGCCACCCCCGGCGGCCCAGGCTGAGCTTTCGATGGCGCCCAAACCACCGCCGACCAGCCCGCCAAGCAGGCTGCAGATAGGCCAGGTCCTTTGATTCAGTGGTGCGCTCCCATCACTGTGGGTCGCGCAACCGGATAGCAGGCTCACGGCCACCAGCAGTGGGAGTGCCGCCTTCGACAAAACTCGCATGGGAAATGCTCCTGTGTCACCGGCCTCTACCGGTCACACAGGAGTAAAGACGGACCCGCGCCACTTCTCAAGGCGCGGCCGCCGTGGTCAGCGCTGGATCCTGATTTCGGTGCGGCGGTTCATGGCGCGGCCGTCGGCCGTGGTATTGTCGGCCTCAGGCTGGGTTTCCCCGGCACCGACCACGGATACGAAGCTGCTGCGTGGCACACCGCTGCTGACCAGGTAGTCGGTCACTGACTGGGCACGGCGTTCCGAGAGTTTCTGGTTGTAGGTGTCGGAACCGACACTGTCGGTGTGTCCGGTCACGCTCAGGCGGGCGCTCGGTGCTTCGCTCTTCAGGCGCGTGGCGATGGTGTTCAGGTGCTCCCGGTCGGTGGCGGTCAGGCGAGCAGAGTCGAATTCGAAGTGCACGTCGCGAATGACGATGACTTCTTCCTTCTCGACCACCACTTCCTCGACCACTGCCACCTGCGGCTCAGGCGGGCAGCCATTGGCATCGACCTGGACGCCGCGTGGGGTGCCTGGGCACTTGTCGCGGCTGTCCGGCACGCCATCGCCGTCCTCGTCACCATCACCGTTGGCCCAGCAATAGCCCGCTGCCAGGCCGCCGCCGAGCAGCGCGCCCCAGCCGGCCCAGCTGGAACTCTCGATGGCGCCCAACGCGGCACCGCCAACGCCCCCGACGGCCGCACATTTTGGCCAGTCGGTCTTTTGCAAACCTGCGCAACCCGTCAATACACCGGTAAGCAGGACCAGAGGTATCGCTGTGCGTACTATGCTCATATTGTCGCGTCTCCATAGGGGGATCGGTCGAAAACCGATGCTCTGGGAGTAAAGACCGCACATCCCATCTCTGCCAGCAATAAGCCACGACGCAGGCCTGTGCCCCCTATGCCCGGCGGCCTGGGAGCGCTAGTCTTGAACAACCTGAGCGAGGATTGGCAATGACCGACGGTTTTTCCCAGCGTACTCCCCAGCAGGCCCTGGCGGCCCTGCTCGAACGCTTCACGCCCCAACGACTGCTACTGGTCGGCACACGTTTCCCGGCCCTGGATGCCTTTGCCCAGGCTCACCCGCAAGTCAGCATCGAAGTCACCGCGCCCGGCCCGCTGCCCCAGCCATTGGCAGCCCAGCGCTTCGACCTGGCGCTGTTGGTCGACTGCCTGGAGCATGTGCCCAAGCGCACGGGCCTGGAACTGCTCGGTGGCATCCGCAATCTCAATGCCAGTCGGGTCGCGGTGCTGGCGGACCTGCCGGCATGCGGCTGGCAGGACACGGATTTCTTTGCCCTGGCCCTGTCGGCCAGCGAGAAATTCCAGCGTGACCAACAGGTGCTGAGCCTGTTCACCTATGATCTACGTGACTACAAGCAGGTCCCGGACTGGCTCAACGCCAAGTTCTGGGCCAACCCGGAAAACTTTGGCAAGTACTGGTGGTGATCTGATGAGTGTTTCGGTTTGCCCCTGCGGCAGCGGTAATGTGCTCGATGCCTGCTGCGGGCATTATCACGCCGGCACCCCGGCCCCGGATGCCCAGGCATTGATGCGTTCGCGCTACAGCGCCTATGTGCTGGGCCTGGTCGACTACCTGGTGCAGACCACCCTCCCCGCGCAGCAGGTCGGCCTTGATCGCGCGGCCATGGGCGCCTGGAGCGCGCAGAGCACCTGGTTGGGCCTGGAGGTCGAGGATGCCGAGGTGCTCGGCGGCCAGCCCGAGCATGCCTTCGTGACGTTCACCGCGCGCTGGCATGACCAGGACGGCGATCATCAACACCGCGAGCGCTCAGCGTTCGTCCAGAACAACGGGCGCTGGTTCTTCATCGACCCGACGGTCGAACTCAAGGCTGGCCGCAACGACCCCTGTCCCTGCGCCAGTGGACAGAAATTCAAGAAGTGCTGCGCCAGTTATCTGGGTAACTGACCATGAACACTACAGCCCGCCTGCTCGTTATCAGCCTTCTGCTGACGCTGCTGGCGGGCTGCTCCTTCTGGGGCGGCAACAGCTGGCGCGAACCGCAGGTGCATCTGCTCAGGGTCGAAACGGTCAAGGCGCGCCTGCACCAGCAGGAATTCATCCTGCACCTGCGCGTCGACAACCCCAATGATGGCCGCCTGTTCATCCGTAACCTGTCCTATGCCGTGAGACTTAACGAGCTGTTGCTGGTTGAGGACCAGACGAGCCTGTGGCGCAGTGTCGGTGGCCATGCTCGGCGCACTTTCAGGGTCACGGCGCGAACCAACCTGTGGCGCCAGCTCAAGCCCCTGGCCAAGCTGCTCAAAAGCGAAGCGCCACTCACGTACAGTCTGCAGGGCGAGTTGAATACCGGATTAATCTTTCATCGCACCCTGCACTTGTCACGCAGTGGTGAGATAATTCCCGGCGATCTTTTACCGGAGTAACCCGCAATGACCCAGCAACCCCATGTCCATGGCCCTGACTGCAATCACGATCATGACCACCATCACGACCATGACCATGGCCATGTGCACGGCCCGCACTGCAACCACACCCACCAGGAGCCGGTGCGCAACGCCCTGAAGGACGTTGGCCGCAACGATCCTTGCCCCTGCGGCAGCAACAAGAAGTTCAAGAAGTGCCACGGGGCGTGATTTCGCCCCGCCTGCGCTGAACCCAGGTACTTTGGACCAGGCGCGGGCCCACGCTTTCGCCTGTTCCAGCCGGCACCAACCCTTGGGCCGCAACCGCTGGGCAGGCTCACACAAATAAAGGCTTTCAGCGTCTTGCATGGCGGCAGCGCGCTCACTAACGTAGCGCCTTTTCCACCCGCCCCGCCTTGCAGGAGCCTTGTCATGGCCGCGCCCGCCTTTTCTTCCTCCCTCCCCCGGTTCGGCGTCGCCGCAATAACGCTCGGCTTGCTTGGGCTGGCCGGCTGCCAGACGGGTGTCCTGCATGACAGCGTGCCACCCAGCACCGGCGTGCAGCCGCTCAAGGGCCTGGCGCAAAATGTCTCGGTGCGGCGCAATGCCATGGGCATGCCGCTGATCGAAAGCAGCAACTTCCATGACGCCCTGTTCAGCCTGGGCTACGTGCATGCCGGTGATCGCCTCGAGCAGATGGTCGGCATGCGCCTGCTGGCACAAGGCCGCCTGGCCGAACTGGCCGGGCCCGACCTGCTGGAGGTCGACCGCCTGATGCGCGCGGCCAATCTCAGGCACAGCGCCAATCAGTTGTATGCCGACGCCTCGCCACGCCTGAAGCGCTTCTTCGAAGTCTATGCCCGCGGCGTCAACGCCTACCTGTTCCGGTTCCGCGACAAGCTGCCGGCCAACCTCGCCAAAAGCGGCTATCGCCCGGAGTACTGGAAGCCCGAGGATTCGGCGCTGATCTTCAGCCTCTATGCCTTCAGCCAATCGGTGAACCTGCAGGAAGAAATCGCCGCCCTGACCTTGGCGCAGAAGGTCGGCAGCGACAAGCTCGCCTGGCTGCTGCCAGGCGCGCCAGACGAGCCCCTGGCCGAGGGCGAGGTGGAGAAATTCAAGGGCATCGACCTGTCCAGCCAATTGCCCGGGCTGGCACCGCTGGTCGCGGCCAGCCAGCAACTGGCCGACCTCAATCTGCTCGGCAGCCCTGGCTCGGCCAACTGGGCCCTGGGCCCGGCACGCAGCCGCAGTGGCAAGAGCCTGCTGGCCAGCGACAGCCGCGCCGCCTGGGCGCTGAGCCCGGTGCAGGTCCACACCGGCAAGTACCAGGTCGCCGGCCTGTCATTGCCTGGGCTGCCGATCGTGCTCGCTGGCTTCAACGGCAAGGTGGCCTGGAGCAGCAGCGCGGTGATGGCCGATAACCAGGACCTGTACCTGGAGCAGCTGCGAGGCCAGGGCAGCCAGTTGACCTACCTGGCCGATGGCAAGTGGCAAGCGACCCGCGCGCGCAACGAGACTTTCTTCGTCAAAGGCCAGCGTCCGCAGCGCGAGGTGTTCCATGACACCCGCCACGGGACCCTGCTCGGCCAGCCCGGCGCCGCGGGACTGGGCCTGGCCTTGCACCTGCCGCAGCTCAAGGATGACAAGAGCCTGGACGCGCTGTTTGACCTGACCCGCGCCAGTACCGTGGAGCGTGCCTTCGATACCACACGGGAAAT
>JAEWGL010000187.1 GCA_023388335.1 Pseudomonadota bacterium
CAACGCCGGCCGGGCGCCCAAGACGCCGCCAAAAGTGAACAGCTTATTTCCGAGACAGGACACTAGCTTCGGGATCACGCGCCTTGATGCTTGGCCTGCGGTGCCACCGTCTCACGCGGCAGCCGGCCAGATGGCGTCAGGCAGGCCCCCAATACCTCAAGCAGCGCCCGGACCTTGGGCAGGCTCTGCCGACTTTTGAGCCACACCAGGTTAAGCGGCAGGCTGTCGGTGGCGAGGTGTGGCAACACCTCGACCAGCTCGCCGCTGTCCAGGTAATGCTTCACCAGCCAGGTCGGCAGCTGGGTGATGCCGGTGCCGGCGAGGGCGGCCATGAGCTGGCCTTCGCCGTCACCAATGGCGATGCGCCCGGGCATCACGCGGCGGTCGACGTGCCCCGGCTGGCCAGACAGCACCCACGGGGTGACCGCGCCATCTTCGTGCCCGTAGAGGATGCAGTCGTGGTGCTGAAGCTCGTCGACGGTGGCCGGCATGCCGCGTGCCTGGAGGTAGGCGGGCGCGGCGCAGAATACCAGGCGCTGCGCGCCGAGGTAGTGGTGGCCGAGCAGCGCCGGCCAGGCGTCGGGGGCGCCAATGCGCACGACGATGTCAATGCCTTGCTCGACCGGGTCGATGAAGCGGTCGGAGAAGGTCACGTGGGGCAGCAGCCGTGGATGGTCGCGCAACAAGTCGAACAACAGCGGCAACACGTGGACGCGGCCGTAGGCGGCTGGTAGGTCCAGGCGCACCCGTCCGCTGGGTTCGGCGTCTTCGGCGCGCAGGGTCTGCTCCGCTTCCTCCAGGCAGCCGAGGACTTCGGCGCAGGTGCGGTAGTACTGCGCGCCGGCGTCGGTCAGCGACAGGCGCCGGGTGGTGCGGTTGAACAGGCGCAGCTGCAAGCGCTGCTCGAGCCGGGCAATGCCTTTGCTGACGGCCGAGTTGCTGAGGTTCAGGCGCTGGGCGGCGGCGGAAAAGCTGCCGACATTGGCCACGCAGACGAAGACATGAATGCCTTTGAGGGTTTCGGAGGAAATCATGACGCCTCGCATTGGTGACGTGGATTCACATCACTCGGTAGAAAATAGCTCAGATGATGCCTGAATTCTCCAATACGCTAGGTGAAGTACAGTGTTGGCTCAAGCATTGATCGAGTCCACGCTGATTGACTGACCCGTTCAAGCCTTCGGAGGCCGCTTCATGATCGATCTTTTTGACACTTATGACCTCGCCGGGCTGACCCTGAACAACCGTTTCGTCATGGCACCCATGACGCGCTCGCGCGCCCCTCAAGATATCGCCACCGAACAGATCGCCTTGCACTATACCCAGCGCGGCACGGCCGGCCTGATCGTTTCCGAAGGCACACCGATTTCCCGAGAGGGGCAAGGCTACCTGTTCAATCCGGGCATCTTCACCGACGCCCAGGTGCAGGGGTGGACGTTGGTGACCGACTCTGTGCGCAGTGTGGGCGGGCGCATGTTCGCGCAGCTGTGGCATGTCGGGCGGGTGTCGCACACCTCGATCCAGGTCGATGGCCAGGCGCCGGTGAGCTCGACCAACCGCGCTGCCGAAGGTGCCATTGCCTTTGGCTACACCGAGAAGGGTGAGCCGGGCTTCGTGGCCACCTCCGTGCCCCGTGCCCTAGCCACCGACGAAGTCGCTCGCGTGGTCGAAGACTTTGCCCAGGCTGCCGAAAACGCCATTGCCGCCGGTTTTGATGGCGTCGAGATCCACGGCGCCAATGGCTACCTGATCGAGCAGTTCCTCAACCCGCAGGTCAATGACCGTACCGACCGTTATTCGGCACAGCACCTGGAAGACCGCCTGCGCTTCGTCTTCGAGGTGGTGGATGCCGTGTGCGCGCGCATTGGCGCCCAACGTGTCGGCATTCGTATCTCCCCGTATGGCCAGTTGTTCGACATGCCGATCTATCCCGAAATCGACGAGACCTACTCGGCCCTCTGTGCTGGTATGAGCCAGCGCGGCATTGCCTATGTCCACGTCATGGACCAGACCCATTTCTTCCTCGCCAGCGAAGGCGCCGAAAAGCAGGAGCAGGCCCTGCGCGAGTTGCTGCGACATTGCAAGGCGCAGTTGGGGAACACCGCGCTGATTCTTGCAGGTGACATGACCCTCGAACGCGCCCAGGACCTGGTGGACGCCGGCCTGATCGACCTGGCCGGGTTCGGCCAGCCGTTCATTGCCAACCCCGATCTGGTGGCGCGCTTGAAGCATGGCTGGCCGTTGACCACGCCGGACCGGGACACCTACTACGGCGGCAGCGGCGAGGGGTATGTGGATTATTCGCCTTACGCAGCAACGTAAGCCGGGCCAGGGTATCGTCAGTGGCGCTTCTTGAACCCAGCCCCCAGAAGCGCCACTGCTCCCAGCATCATGGCAACATCGGCCATGTTGAAGGCGCCGGTGCGTAGGCTGCCCAGGTTGAGCGCCAGGTAGTCCACCACGTGCCCTTCGCGAAACACCCGGTCGGCCAGGTTAGAGGTGCCGCCCAAGGCGATGAAGTACGTGGCCGCGGCCCTGGCGGTGCTGCGCTTCCAGCACTTGATCGCCCAGCCGGCTGCCCAGCACAGCGCGATGCCAATGCCCAGGACAACGATGGGTTGCTTCAGGCCTGGTGTGAGGCGGGTGCCAAGGTTCAGGAAGGCGCTGGGGGTGAGGGTAGGCACGATGTCCACCCAGGCAGCACTGCTGCCGAACTTGAAACGCTGGGCGTGCAGGTGCATCAGTGCCAGGACCTTGCCCCCTTG
This sequence comes from Pseudomonadota bacterium, assembly GCA_023388335.1. Lineage (GTDB taxonomy): Bacteria > Pseudomonadota > Gammaproteobacteria > Pseudomonadales > Pseudomonadaceae > Aquipseudomonas. Next base: position 2,766 of record JAEWGL010000187.1, read on the forward strand.
GTCCAGCACTAAAAAGGTCAGCCCCAGCAAGACCGCGAAGTATCGACTTTTTAAAACGTGGAGCATGACTTTCCTTAAGACGCGCAGGTGGCGGCCGGGCCGAGATAGACGGCTGCCTGGACAGCGGCGCGAAGATAGCGCAGGGGGCAGGGGCCGTCTATAGATGGGTAGCATCTGTGTATGGCAAGGGCTTCGCTCTTGTTCGCGGCGGTCCGGCATCCCGCTTAAACCCACTCATAGAACAAACGCTAACTCATTGATTGAGCTGGAGCTGTAGGAGCCCGCCCAGCCCGTTGGGCTGCGCTGTCGCGCAGAGAACAAGGTCTGCAAAGCGCGGCGGCCACCCTGTAGGAGCTGGCTTGTCCTGCGATCGGCCGCGAAGCGGCCGTAAAGCCAGCCATCTCGATCTGTCTGG
>JAEWGL010000210.1 GCA_023388335.1 Pseudomonadota bacterium
GCCTCAGGAAGGAAGAGGCGTGGTTCTTGCAGCAGCGTGCAATTGCCCGAATAATATCTTGGCTGGGAAAAAACTCTACGAGACCTAATACCAGATCTCAATTTATGGAAGCTTGTATCCGCATGAATAAATTCGGCATAATTTCCAGCAATAGAGACTCTAATTACTGCAAAAACAGAAGCATCCTTGATGCATTCATGAATGAGCCCGTCCTCAAGTACACCAATAAAACCAGTGACACCACAAGATCAAACTAAAATCTTAATGTAGAATCGCTCAGCAGCCATAACCACGAAATATGCAAGCGCTAATTAAATAAAAACCATAACATCCTAAAAACCACCATGAAAACAACAATTACCAGTACAATAACGCTGTTATTTTGGACAACCCCTGTCTTGGCGAGCGAAGGTATCGCAGTCACCAACAATCCAACTGTGGAACGAGCTAAAATTCTCTACATGCAGAGAAAACCCGAAATTTCAGTCCTTGAAGAGGCAGCAAAAACTGGCGACACTGAGTCCCAATTCTTTTTCGCTGAGACGCTAAGAGAGGACGCGAAATATATGACACGGGAAGCGCAACGCTGGTACGAATCTGCCGCCAATCAAGGCGACTACTACTCTATGTTCAGGCTCGCCACATCGAGTAATGAAATCTGTAAAATATTGAAAACCTGTCCCAATGTTAAGCGTTTGGAGTGGAAAAATGCACTACTTTCTAGTGCCAAGATTGCCGCAAACAAAGGCAATGCAGAAGCGATGGCAATCCTTTACAACATTACTGGAAATTTAAGCTGGCTCCAACGGTCCGCCGATGCAGGATATCCTCCAGCTCAGTTCCTATTAGCACATCGATATAGAGAAGGGAATGCCTTCTTCTGGCCTGGGCAACGTGAGAAAGAGGAGATTCGACTAATTAAAGCCTCAGCTAAGCAATTTTATCCCAGAGCAATGCTTGAGTACTCCACAATACTGCAGCATCGCGGCGAGTATGAAGAAGCTTGGCACTGGTTAAGAGAAGCCGCCTCTACCGGATATGCAGAGGCCATCATGGAGTATGCGCTTACACTTAAAGACGGCATGCCAATAGGAAAAAATCAAGATACAATCAAAGCCTACGGACTTCTCAGTTTGCTTCTCTCTCTCGATGGCGGTGGGGGTCTTGACGATTTAGCTAAATTCTCTCTAAAGGGACTCAGTAAAAACTTGTCGCCAAGACACATTTCCGACGCTACCTTATTTGCAAAGCAGTGGCAAAACAGCCATCCACCGCTATCGTACTTCAGAGTCAAGCTGGAATTTTAATAGCTCATTTTGACGAATGGACGAGTGGCTGCGCCAAGTATTCCTCAAGGATCAGTGGGCCTGCACCTGCTCGACCACGCCCTCCAGGCCCAATGGGTGCACTGCCCGACCTCGCCGTAAGAGCATCTAACACGCCCCCACCGTACTGCCATACCTCCAACTAAAAACAAACCTTGTTCGCTGCAGAAGATCGAGCACCTCATCGTCACAGGCGCTCCTTGACTGATGCTCAGTTGCGAAAAGTCCTACAGTGAAATACTGTATGCGCATACAGCAAAACAAGGAACCCCACCCGTGGCCACCCCCGCAGCTTCTTCGCCCAGCAGTTATGAACAGCTGGGTGCGCGCATCCAGAAGATCATCAACAACCCACTCGCCCAGCGCAGCCGCACGGCCCTGCTGATGCGCCTGGACCATGAATCGCCGGACGACTGGGAGACCTTGCTCGAAGAAATCGCCGAAAACGATAACGTCACCATCGCCCACCGCGATGACGGCGGCGTACAGATCTTCTGGACAGTGCCAAAGGAAGACTGACTGCGTATGAGAGTTTCGCTTTTCGCTACCGCCTGCCTGCTGTTCACTGTCACCATCGCCCAGGCCGATGCCCCGCGCACCTTCAGCGAAGCCAAGGAGGTTGCGTGGCAGCTCTATGCGCCGCAATCGACCGAGTTCTATTGCGGCTGCAAGTACAACGGCAATCAGGTCGACCTCAAGGGTTGTGGCTACAAACCTCGCAAGAACGTCCAGCGTGCCTCGCGCATCGAGTGGGAACACATCGTCCCGGCCTGGCAGATCGGTCACCAGCGGCAGTGCTGGCAAAACGGTGGGCGCAAGAACTGCGCCCGGCACGACAAGGTTTTCCAACGCGCCGAGGCCGACCTGCATAACCTTGTGCCGAGCATCGGTGAGGTCAACGGGGATCGCAGCAACTACAGCTTCGGTTGGCTGCCCGAGCAGCATGGCCAGTATGGCAGTTGCCTGACGCAGGTGGACTTCAAGGCCAGGAAGGTCATGCCGCGGCCGTCGATCCGCGGGATGATCGCCCGTACCTACTTCTACATGAGCAAGCGCTACGACCTGCGCCTATCAAAGCAGGACCGCCAGCTGTTCAATGCGTGGAACAAGACCTATCCCCCACAGCCCTGGGAACAGCAACGCAACCAGCGGGTAGCCTGCCTGATGGGCCATGGCAACGAGTTCGTCGGCCCGGTCAACCTCAGCGCGTGCAGCTGAGGTTCAGGCCAGCGCCTGGAGGTAGGCGCTGGCCTGCTGGTAACGGACAACCCGGGCCAGGTCGGCCGGGCCTGGACAGGGAATTCGCGACAGATCGCTGTTATCGGCCAGGTCCGCCAGCTTGACCACCCGCGCCAGCGGGTCATCGCCGATACGTGTGACGAAGTCTTCATAGGCCTCTCCCTCGCGCCGGCTCAGGGCCAATACAGCGGCGAGAATCTTCAAGGCGAAGCCCTCGCGCGCTAGATCCGATAGGGTTGTAGGTGAATCCTCCAGCACATCGTGCAATACCGCGACGATGCGCTGGTCTGGCGTCTGAACCCGTAGCATCACGCGCAACGGGTGCAGAATGTAGGCCGAACCGCCTTTGTCGCGCTGCCCTTCATGCGCCCTGGCAGCCACCGCGATAGCCCGCTCCAGCGTAGACATGAAGCCCTCCTGCTCAGCAATCGCGTCGTCATGACGCGCTTGGCACATGACGTCAAGAAAGACGCCGTCCTTTTCCAAGCATAGTCAGGGAAATGTCCTTCGAGTTCAATGCCCTGGCGGCGATTGACCGCTAGCGTTCGGCGCCGTGCTGGATAACGATGGTGTCGGTACCCAGGCGCGCCATGACATCAGCCTTGTGCGCCTCGGCCTCGGCCTTGCTGGGGAACGGGCCCATCAGCACGACTGGCTTGCCGTCGCGGTACTCCACCGAGGACGGGATGCCCTTCTCGATCAGGCGCGCGGTCATGTCGCTCAGGGCACCCATGTTAGGGCCCTGAATGACCTCGACGTCCCAGCCCTCTGGGGCCGGCTGGTCGGCCAGGGCGTCGGCGCGACGCTGCAGGTCGGCGCCGCCGCACACCTCGCGGATGCGTAGATCGGTGCCCTTGGGGTCGATGAGGATGTCGTACTCGCCATCGTGCTTGATCGCCACGTAGCTGCGGTAGGGCTCGAAGACACCGGCGCTGTCCTTGCCGCGGACCTGGCCGCAGATGGAGCCGTTGGTATCGAACCGCACATTGGCGAACTTGGCTGTCTTGGGGTTCTGCAGATGCTCGGCGACCTGCTTGTGCACGCCTTCGACTTCGTTCTCACAGCCGGCCAGCGCCAGCACCGCCATTACCACCGCCACTTTGCGCACGCGTTTATCTCCTGATTTCGAGCGGCGGATTCTAGCATGCTGGGGGGCGGATTACCCTGAGACCGAGGAGTGGCACAATGTCGCGATGTAACCGCACGCATGCGGATCGCCGAATGCAAAAAGGGCGATCCTTCGCGGGATCGCCCTTTTCAATTTGGTAGGCACAATTGGACTCGAACCAACGACCCCCACCATGTCAAGGTGGTGCTCTAACCAACTGAGCTATGTGCCTGTCGTGTGG
>JAEWGL010000229.1 GCA_023388335.1 Pseudomonadota bacterium
TCTCGGCGCACCGCTACCGCGACCGCCTGGACGTCTTTGCCCAAGCCCTGGCGGGCGGCAAGGCGCTGAGCGACGTTGACCTGGAACTGCATGATAGTCAGGGCAAGTTGTTGGCCCAGGCCAAGACCGATGGCAATGGCCACGCGCAACTACCGATGCCGCCCAAGGCCGACGTGCTGATCGCCCGCCAGAGCGTGCACACCACCTTGCTGCGGCTGAACACCGCCGCGCTGGACCTGGCCGAGTTCGACATCACCGGGGCCCAGGCCAACCCCCTGCAGTTCTTCGTCTTCGGCCCGCGCGACCTGTACCGTCCGGGGGAAACCGTATTGCTCAATGGCCTGCTGCGTGATCAGGATGGCAATCCGGTCAAGGCCCAGCCAGTGACCGTGGAAGTGCGTCGACCCGATGAGCAGGTCAGCCGCAAGTTCGTCTGGGAGGCCGATGCCAACGGCCTGTTCCAGTACCAGCTGCAACTGGCCAGCGAAGCCCCGACCGGTCGCTGGCAACTGCTGCTGGACCTTGGCGGTGGCCGCAAGCAGGTGCATGAATTCCTCGTCGAGGACTTTCTCCCCGAGCGCCTGGCCTTGGAACTCAAGGGCAGCAGCACGCCACTGCGTCCTGACCAGCAGGCGCGCATCCACGTCAGCGGGCGCTACCTCTATGGTGCCCCGGCCGCTGGCAACCGCCTGAGCGGGCAGGCCTATGTCCGCCCCTTGCGCGAAGCGGTGCCGGCGTTGCCGGGCTACCAGTTCGGCTCGGTCACCGAAACCGACCTGAGCCAGGACCTGGAGCTGGATGAAGTGACCCTCGACAATGCCGGCAAGGCCACGCTGGACATCGAGAACCGCTGGGCCGAGGCCCGCTCGCCGCTGCAGTTGAGCGTCCAGGCCAGCCTGCAGGAGTCCGGAGGCCGGCCGATCACCCGGCGCCTGGAGCAGCCGATCTGGCCGGCCGAGCGATTGCCCGGCCTGCGCGGTCTATTCGACGGCGAGGAAACCGACAGCGATGGTCTGGTGGAATTCGAGGTGCTGGTGGCCGATCGCGAGGGCCGCAAGCTCGCCGCTGAGGACCTCAAGGTGCGTCTGGTGCGCGAGCGCCGCGACTACTACTGGAACTACTCGCAGAGCGATGGCTGGAGCTACAACTTCAACGAGAAGTTCCTGACCCAAAGCGAGGAGACCGTCAGCGTCAAGGCCGGGTCCACCGCCAAGCTCGGCTTCCAGGTCGAATGGGGCCCGTACCGGGTCGAGGTGGAGGATCCCGAGACCGGCCTGGTCAGCAGCGCGCGCTTCTGGGCCGGCTACCGCGCCCAGGACAATGCCGAGGGCGGCGCGGTGCGCCCCGACCAGGTCAAGCTGGCGCTGGACAAGCCCTCCTACGCCGACGGCGACACCGCCAAGGTCACCGTGACTGCACCGGCCGCGGGCAGTGGGTACTTGATGATCGAATCCAGCGACGGGCCGCTGTGGTGGCAGGAAATCGACGTGCCCGCCGAGGGCAAGGCCTTCGACGTGCCGCTGGACAAGCAGTGGGCACGCCATGACCTGTACATCAGCGCCCTGGTGATCCGTCCGGGCGAGCGCAAGGTCAATGCCACGCCCAAGCGCGCCGTGGGCGTGCTGCACTTGCCGCTGGACCGCGCCGCGCGCAAGCTGGCCCTGACCCTGCAGGCGCCGGAGAAGATGCGGCCCAAGCAGCCACTGTCCGTGAAGTTCAAGGCCAGCAACGCCGACGGCAGCGTGCCCAAGCAGGTGCACGTGCTGCTGTCTGCGGTGGACGTGGGCATCCTCAACATCACCGACTTCAAGACGCCGGACCCCTTTGCCAGCCTGTTCGGGCGCAAGGCCTATGGCGCCGACCAACTGGACATCTACGGCCAGTTGATCGAAGCCGGCCAGGGCCGCCTGGCCAGCCTCGCCTTTGGCGGCGACGCGGCCATGGCCAAGGGCGGCAAGCGCCCGAACACCACGGTAACCATCGTCGCCCAGCAAAGCCTGCCGGTGACCCTGGACGAACGGGGTGAAGGCCAGGCGACGGTCGATATCCCCGACTTCAACGGCGAGCTGCGCCTGATGGCCCAGGCCTGGAGCGACGAGCGCTTCGGCATGGCCGAAGGCAAGACGGTGGTGGCTGCGCCGTTGATCGTCGAGCTTTCAGCGCCACGCTTCCTCGCCGGCGGCGATCGCACCGAGCTGGCGCTGGACCTTTCCAACCTGTCCGGCACGGCCCAGCAACTGAACGTGCAAGTGCTCAGCGAAGGCCAGCTCAGCCTGCTTCAGGCGAGCCCGCAGTCGGTCAACCTCGCCGAGGGCCAGCGCACCACCCTGAAGATCCCGGTGCAGGCTGAAGGCGGACTCGGCCAGGGCAAGGTGCGCGTGCGGGTCACGGGCCTGCAGCTGCCGGACGAGCCCGCCGGCGTGTTCGAGCGCGAATGGACCCTGGGCGTGCGTCCGGCCTACCCCGCGGTGCTCAGCCACTATCGCGTCGCCCTCAAGGACCAGCCTTGGACCTTGCCGCAGGCCGACCTTGCGGCCTACGAGCCGGCTGGCCTTGAGGCCAGGCTGGCGCTGTCGAGCCGGCCGCCGCTGAACCTGGCCGAGCAGATCCGCGCCCTGGAAGCTTACCCCTATGGCTGCCTGGAGCAGACCGCCAGCGGCCTCTATCCCTCGCTGTACGCCGATCCCCAGAGCCTTGAGCGCCTCGGGATCAAAGGCGAGCCGGCCCAGGAGCGCAGGCGCAAGATCGAGATGGGCATCGAGCACCTGCTCGGCATGCAGCGCTACAACGGCAGCTTCGGCCTGTGGAGTTCCGATGACGAAGAGCAATACTGGCTGACCGTCTATGTCAGCGACTTCCTGCTACGCGCCCGCGACCAGGGCTACGGCGTACCGGCCGAGGCGTTGAAGAAGGCCAACGAGCGGCTGCTGCGCTACTTGCAGGAACGCAACCTGATCGAGGTCAGCTACAGCCAGGACGATGAACACACGCGCTTCGCCGTGCAGGCCTACGCCGCCTTGGTGCTAGCGCGCAGCCAGCAGGCACCGCTGGGTGCCTTGCGCGGCCTGTTCGAGCGGCGCAGCGATGCCCGCTCCGGCCTGCCGCTGGTGCAACTGGCGATCGCCCTCGACAGGATGGGCGACAAGCCTCGTGCGCAGCAGGCCCTGCAGGCTGGCCTGGCGGCCAGTCGCAAGGAAGGCTGGATGGCCGACTACGGCAGCACGCTGCGCGACCAGGCGCTGATTCTGTCGTTGCTGCAGGAAAACGGCCTGGCCAGTGAGCAGGTCGACCAGCGCCTGTTTGCCCTGTCGGATGAACTGGCGGCCAACCGCTGGCTGTCGACCCAGGAGCGCAACGCGCTGTTCATGGCCGGCCGCGGCCTGCTGGGCAAGCCCGAAGGCACCTGGCAGGCGCGCCTGGACAGTGCCGGTGAAGTGCGCGAGCTGAACAACGCCGCGTCGGGCATGAAGCTCGAAGGTCCACTGCTGGCCTCGCCGCTGACCGTGCACAACCAGGGCAGCGAGACCCTGTACCAGCAACTGACCCTGTCTGGCTATCCGCGCCAGGCCCCGGTGGCCAGTGGCAACGGCATGCAGATCCGCCGTGATTACCTGGGCATGAACGGGGAGGCGCTGGATATCGGCAACCTGCGCAGCGGCGACCTGGTGCTCGTGCACTTGGCGCTCAAGGCCCAGACCCCTGTGCCCGACGCCCTGGTGGTGGACCTGTTGCCGGCAGGCCTTGAGCTTGAGAACCAGAACCTGGCGCAGAGCGCGGCCAGCCTGGAGAACGCCAGCAGCGCGGTGAAGCAGTGGCGCGAGTCGATGCAGAACGCCAGCGTGGTGCATCAGGAGTTCCGCGACGACCGCTACGTCGCAGCGCTCAAGCTCGACAGCTACGGGACCACCCACCTGCTGTACCTGGCCCGCGCCGTGACCCCTGGTAGCTACCGCGTGCCGCCACCGCAGGTGGAGTCGATGTACCGGCCGAACCTGCAGGCGGTAGGGGAGGGTCAGGGGGAGATGGTGGTGAAGGGGCGCTAGTGCGCCCCTAATGCACCACCCAACTCAACACCCACAATCCCAGCAACAACCAGATGATCCCCATGATGATCGAAGCGCGCATGAAGGCGCGGACCGCCGAGAACAGCAACAGCAGCCCGACGATCAGCGCGAGTATGCTGACCAGCGAGGTGTCCATGCCCAAGGTGCGCGCGAGGCCGTCGATAAAATTGCTGCCGGCCGTGGCCAGCCAGTTGAACAGCCCGCTCAGGGCGTCGACGACCAAGCGGATCAACGCACCCAGCGCCTGGCCCAGCCACTCGAAAAAACCTTCTACATGCATAGTCGCTTCCTGATGTTTGCCGTGGCGTTCGTGCCGTTTACCCGTCTTTGGCCATCATCCGGCCAGATCGGTTCCCTGGCCTACCGTGCAGCGCAGGTGCACCGATGCTCAGCTTAGTCCGCCCGCGCACGCGGTGGGGCCGGCTGCTGGGTGGGGTCGTCGGTGCCGGGGGGCTGACGGTGGCGCTGTTGTGGCTGGCCGATCGTCTGTGGCCGCTGCCAATGCCCGCCGATGACCTGGCGCGGGTAGTGCTGGCCGAGGACGGCACGCCGCTGTGGCGCTTCGCCGATGCCCAGGGCGTGTGGCGCTACCCGGTCAGCCCGGAGCAGGTCTCGCCGCTCTACCTGCAGGCGCTGCTGACCTACGAGGACCGCTGGTTCTACCATCACCCTGGCGTCAATCCGCTGGCCCTGGCCCGTGCGGCCTGGCTCAACCTGCGTGGTGGGCGCGTGGTGTCGGGCGGCAGCACCCTGTCGATGCAGGTGGCGCGGCTGCTCGAGCCGCACCCGCGCACCTTGTCGGGCAAGCTGCGCCAGCTGTGGCGCACGGCGCAGCTGGAGTGGCACCTGTCCAAGCGTCAGATCCTCGAGATCTACCTCAACCGCGCGCCCTTTGGCGGCACCTTGCAGGGCGTCGCGGCAGCGAGTTGGGCGTACCTGGGCAAGTCGCCGCAGCACCTGACGCCCGCCGAGGCAGCGCTGCTGGCGGTGCTGCCCCAGGCACCGAGCCGTCTGCGCCCGGACCGCCACCCGCAGCGCGCGCAGCGGGCCCGCGACAAGGTTCTGCAGCGCTTGCGTGAGTACCAGGTCTGGCCGGCACAGCAGATCGCCGAGGCCCGCGAGGAGCCCTTGCTGCTGGCGCCGCGCCAGGAACCGGCGCTGGCCCCCTTGCTGGCCCGCCGCCTCAATCACGCCGACAGCCCGCCGCTGATCCGCACTACCCTCGATGCTTCCCTGCAGCGGCGCCTGGAAGACGTGCTGCTGGGCTGGCGCGCGCGGCTGCCGGAGCGCACCTCGGCTGCGATCCTGGTGGTGGAGGCACAGAGCATGGCCGTGCGCGCCTACCTCGGCTCGCTCGACCTCAACGACGAGCGCCGCTTCGGCCATGTCGACATGATCAGTGCCCTGCGCTCGCCTGGCTCGACCCTCAAGCCGTTCCTCTACGGCATGGCCATGGACGATGGCCTGATCCATTCCGAGTCGCTGTTGCAGGATGTGCCGCGGCGTTACGGCGACTACCGTCCGGGCAACTTCTCCATGGGTTTCAGCGGCCCGGTCTCGGCCAGCGCCGCGCTGGCCCTGTCGCTCAACCTGCCCGCGGTGCAACTGCTGGAAGCCTATGGACCCAAACGCTTTGCCGCGCAAATGCGCAGCGGTGGGGTACCGTTGATCCTGCCACCTCTGGCTGAGCCGAACCTGTCGCTGATCCTGGGCGGTGCCGGCAGCCGCCTCGAAGACCTGGTCGGCGGCTATGCCGCCCTGGCCCGCGACGGTCACAGTGCTCGGCCGCGCCTGCAACCCCAGGACCCGCTGGTCGAGCGGCGCCTGCTGTCGCCCGGTTCTGCCTGGATCATCCGGCGCATTCTCGGTGGCCAGGCCCGCCCTGACCGCGACCCCACCGTCGAGCTGGTGCAGGGCCCGCAACTGGCCTGGAAAACCGGCACCAGCTATGGCTTTCGCGACGCCTGGGCGATCGGGGTCGGGCCACGCTACCTGATCGGCGTATGGGTCGGCCGACCCGACGGCACGCCCGTGGCGGGCCAGTTCGGCCTGGCCTCGGCCGCGCCGTTGATGCTCCAGGTGCATGACCTGCTCAGCAACCGTGACCGCCAGCGCGGCATTGCCCTGCCGGTGGCGACGGTGCCGAGCAACGTCGGGGTGGCGGCGATCTGCTGGCCGCTGGGGCAGCAGATGAACCGGCAAGACCCTAACTGCCGCCGCCAACGCTTCGCCTGGACCTTGGACGGCACTACGCCGCCGACTCTGCAGGCGGCCGACCAGCCGTTGGGCCTGGGCTTGCGCGAGACGGTCTGGATCAATGCGCGTGGTCTGCGTGTCGACAGCACCTGCGTTGGCGCACAGGCCCGGCGGGTGGCGCTGTGGCCGGCGCCGCTGGAACCCTGGCTGCCGCGTTCGGAGCGCCGCGCCGCGCGCCTGCCGGCCGTGGACCCCGCCTGCCCGCCGCAAGGACCGGCCGCGGCGCCGCCGCTGTCGATCGTTGGCGTGCGCAATGGCGATCAACTTCGGCGTCCGGTTACCAGTACCGAGCCGTTGCAGTTGCACGTCTGGGCACTGGGCGGGGCAGGGCGGCGCTGGTGGTTCCTCAATGGTCAGCCCTTGGGCGAGACCCAAGGGGCAGAAAGCCTGGCGGTACGCTTCGAACGGGGCGGGCGGCTCGAGCTCAGTGTGCTGGACGAGAGTGGCGAGACCGCGCGGACCGAATTCCAGGTCAACGCGCATTGAAGTGCACTGGGACCTTCCAGGCGCTGTGAATCCATCAATGCGTGGTAAATCGCTGATGCAGCGGCGAGCTTTTTGGTGACAGGGCCAGTGCCAGCTGGGTGCGGTTGTGCATGTGGGTAAGGCGCAAAACCTGGGACACATAGAGCTTGACCGTGTTCTCGGTGATGCCCAGCTCGCAGGCGATCTGGTAATTGGTCTTGCCCTGGCTCACCAACTTGGCAACCTCCAGCTGGCGCGGCGACAGGTTGGCGAAGAGCGTCGGCAATGGGTCGTTTTCCGCTTTGGGCTGGGCATCGGTGACACGCCGATGAAGGCCTTGGCCGCGAGCGCGTTCCAGGTCGTGGTAGAGGCCGTCGATCGAATCGGCCAAGTCCTGCAGGCGTTGGTTGAGGATGCCCAGTTCTTCGACATTGCGCTGGCGCTCCAGCACCACCGCCTCTTGGCGCCGCACGCCTTCGAGCAGCTCACCGAGATTTACCGGCTTCTGGTAGTAGTCGGCAAAGCCCTCGCGCAAGGCACGGACGAGGTCCTGCTTTTCGGCGCGCCCGGTGAGCATGATCGCCTCGAATGGACGCTGCGGGCCGGCGAGCTGCTTTAGCGCACGGACCAGCTCGATGCCATCGCAGTCCGGCATCTGCAGGTCGCAGAGCACCAGACCGATGGCCTCGTCGCCACGATAGCGCTCGATGGCTTCGGCGCTGGAAAGGGCGGGTATGCAACGATACCCGCTGTTTTCAAGGAATTGGCACAAGTCCTCGACGATGATCGGCTGGTCGTCGACGACCAGGATCTTCACCCCACTAGTGGTTCTGTTCACCTGTGACTCCCTGTTCTAGACGGCCTTGCTTGCGGCTCCAGACGCGCTGGCAGCTAAAAAATAGTCGCATTTTGCGAATCTGTACAAGATGCGTACAACTGATCCGACCACAGGGTCACTCAATGTATCCATAGCGCTGCCAAGAGGAAGCCCACCAGTATGTAGGGCGCGAAGGGTTGTTTGTTGCGGGTGTCATCGGCCAGCTGCTGCAGGCGCTTCTTTACCTTCAGGTTCAGTTTTGACCACAGCCAGCGTTTGCCTGCCAGCCAGGCCAGCACCGCGACGCCGGCACCGATGAAGGTGCCGAGCACGTAGTGCTGATCGGTGGCCAAGGCCAGGGCGCCGAGCAGTTTCACATCGTCGGCGCCGAAGCGGCCCAGCATGTAGCCGGGCAAGGTGAGGAGCATGACGATCGCCAGCGCCCAGCCGGCATCGCTGGGCTCGGCGCCAATCCAGGTATGCCCGGTGGCGAACAGCCAAGCCAAGGCGCACACGGCGCCGCCGAGGGTGAAGGTATTGGCGATCTGCCGTTCACGCAGATCCTGTTCGGTGCACAAGGCAAGCCACAGCAGGAGAACAATGCTTTGCATTGGCAAATGGTCATCCCTGTTTGTTGAATAAATCTATGCTGCTAGTCAGGTTTCACTGTAGACGGTAAAAAAGCTGCAAGCTGCAAGCTGCAAGGAAAAGCCCAGCGACTGTGCCACCGCGATCAGTCTTAGCTTGTGGCTTGTGGCTTGTGGCTTGTGGCTTCAGCGTGGCGGATAGTTGCTCATGACTTGGGCGACGGTCTTTTGTATTGCGCCACTGCGCTCTTGTGGGCTTGGAGGGTAATTGTTCATGACCTGCTCGGCGCTGCCGCGCCAGACCAGCTTGCCGTCACGGCCGTCGAACAGGTCGACCTGAATGGTCGCCACCTTGTAGTCGACGCTGCGGGTCTCGTTGTACATCGGCCCGCCCCAGTAGCCTCCCCAGTACCCGCCCCAGCCACCCCCGTAGTTGGTAGTGATCTGCTGTTGGCGCTGTTCGACGATCAGGTAGGTGCGCACTTTCACGTCGGCCCGTGCGTTGCCCTGCACCGGGCGCAATCCGCGCTGGTCGAGCTGGCCTTCCACCGCCTGGCGGATGCGCTGCTCGGTGAGGTCGCTCTTGATCCGCGGGTCGTCCGGACGATACTGCAGCGCCGGCTCCTGCCAGGCCCAGCTGCGGTAGGCGGCAAAGTCGCGGCTGGCATCGAAGTCCTGGGTGACGTTGTTGCTCGAACAGGCGCCGAGCGACAGCGTGAGGCAAAGCACAGCGAGACGGGGCAACATGATGGTTCTCCGTTGATCGTTAGCTGGGTGGATAGCCGCTCAGGGCCTTGTGCACGGATTCGCGCAGGGCGCTTTCGCGCTCGCGGGGCGAATCCTTGCTGCTGCCGCTTTCGGCGCTGGCGCTCCATACAGGCTGGCCACTGCGGGCGTCGAACAGGTCGATGCGTACCACCATCACCTCGACCTGGTAGGTGCGCACGATCGGCACGCTGCCATAGGCGCCATAGCCGTGGCGGTAGCCGCCATAGCCGACGCCGCCGTATGGGTAGCCACCGTACGGGTAGGCATCGTAATCGTAGTCGCGCACCTGGCGCAGGCGGCGTTCCAGGCGCAGGTCGGCGCTGACCAGCAGGTCGCCCGTGGTGCCGCGGGCCGGGCGCAGGCCGTGCTGATCAAGGGCGCTGCTGATAGCATCGGCCAGTTGCGCAGGGTCCGCGGTGGCGGTGCCTGGGGGCAGCTGGCCATTGCGCCAGCTCCAACTACGGTAACTTCCATAGTCGCGGGGGGCTGCGGGGTAGGCGCTGGCGTCGAACGTCGTGGCCGCCTGCGCGGGCGCGGGCGGCAAGGGCCGGGAGTCGGCGACATAGGGATTGCTGCCCTGGCAGCCGTTCAGGGTCAGGGCGAGCAGGGCCAGGGACAGCGTTCGGTACGGCATGTGTTCCTCCCGGCAGGTGAGGTCAACGCGGTCGGCAGATCCAGTGCAGGTAACGGCCCAGTCCGGCGAAGGCCGGATGCCGACGGTGGGCCAGCTCCATCTCCAGCAGGTCCGGCAGTTCGGCCTTGGCCTGGAACTCCCGGGGCATGTAGTCGTGGAACACCCGCACGCCACTTTCACGTTCGACCCGCCAGATAGGCTCAAGTTGCGTCCTGAGTTCCCGCGGATCAAGCGGTTTTTGCGGGGTCAGGCTCTGCTTCTCGCCCGCGAGCTGGTCGCTGCGCAACTTGCGCAGGTGGCCCTTTAGCAGATTGCGATAGACCAGCGCGTCGCGGTTGTAGAACGCCAGTGACAACCAGCCTTCGGGGCGGGTCAGCTGGTGCAGCGCCGGCAGGATCTGCGCAGGCTCGCCCAGCCATTCCAGCACGGCATGGCACAGCACCAGATCATAACGATCGGTGAGCTGGCCGGGCAGGTCTTGCCAGGGCGCCTGGATGAAGGTGGCCTGCTGCCCGGCCTCGGCGAAGCGCGCGCGGGCGCCGTCGAGCATGGGTGCGGCTGGCTCGGCCAGGGTCACTTGATGGCCGCGTTGCGCCAGCCACAGCGACATGTGCCCCAGGCCCGCGCCGACGTCGAGGACGCGCAGCGGGGTATCGGGCAGGGCTTCGGCCAGGTCCGCCTGCAGCACGGCCAGGCGGATGGCGCCCTTGGCGCCACCGTAGATTTTCTCGGCGAAGCGGCTGGCCAGTGCGTCGAAGTGCCGGTCATTCATCGGGCAAAGCGCCTCTCGCTGTCGGCGAGCTTCGCCCGTACTACCTGCTCCATGTCCAGGCCCAGTTCGCTGCACAGCAGCAACAGGTACAGCACCACGTCGCCGACTTCTTGGCCGGCGTGGGCGAGTTGTTCCGCAGGCAGGTGGCGCGACTGGTCCTCGCTGAGCCACTGGAAGATTTCCACCAGTTCGGCCATTTCCACGCTGGCGGCCATGGCCAGGTTCTTGGGGCTATGGAAGCCGCGCCAATCGTTGTTGTCGCGGATGCGGTGCAGGCGTTCGGTCAGTTCTTGCAAATTCATCGGTGCTCTCCTCAAGCGCATAGCTTCAGGGGCGCACCGATGCAACGCAAGCGCTTTACAGCGTCCGCCAGCTGCCGACCATGTGCAGCAGCTCGTCGTGGCCTTCCAGGCGCAGCTGCCCGCTATCGCCGGCCGCACTGGCCTTGAGGATCACCTCGGCGGGCAGGCGCACCGGCTTGCGAAAGGCCGCCTCGAAGGCATAGCCGCTGCTCGGCAGATGGCTGCGCAAGGCGGCCAGGGCCCTGGCCTGGGTCCACATGCCGTGGGCGATTGCACGGGGGAAGCCGAACAGGCGCGCGCTGGCGGCACTGAGGTGGATCGGGTTGTAGTCGCCGCAGACCTTGGCGTACTGGCGACCGATGTCGCTGCCAGCGTACCAGCGGGTCAGCTCGGTCATGGCTCCCGGATCGAGCCCCTGCTCGGCACTCGCATCGTCTTCGGCTTCATCGTTCGTCGCGCCGTCCAGGCGCAGGCCGCGCACGAGCATGCGGCTGGTCTCGCTCCAGATCAGGCCTAGGCCATCCTCGGCCTCGGTGACCAGGTCGAAGGTGCCGCCCTTGGCATGGGGTTGCAGGTTCTGGGCATGGACCGAGAAACGCAGGCTGTCGATCCCTCCTAGCGGGCGGTGCACGCGGATGCTGTTGTCCAGGTGGACCAGCCCAAGCAGCGGGAAGGGGAAGTCGGGAGCGGTCAGCAACTGCAACTGCAGCGTGAAGGCCATGACGTGCGGGTAGGTGCCCGGCAGGCGGCCGTCATCGGTGAAGTGACAGAGCTTGCGGTAGGCAGCGAGGTTGTCGCGCTGCACCCGGATCGAGCAGCGCAGGCCGCTCCCGGGCAGGGCGTCACCGGTGATCTTGCGTCTGCCCAGGGCGCGCAGGTAAAGGCTGGCGCGTGATTCGGGGCTGGGCAGGTAATGCCATGTCTGGTTCATGCTCACGCCCCCATCAGCGCCTGGCCACAAATACGCAACACCTGGCCGTTGACCGCGCCAGAGCCCGGTTGGCTCAGCCAGGCCACCGCCTCGGCGACATCCTCAGGCAAGCCGCCCTGACCCAGCGAGCTCAGGCGCCGTCCAGCTTCGCGCAGCGACATGGGCATGGCGGCGGTCATGTGGGTTTCGATGAAACCGGGGGCCACGGCGTTGATGCTGCCACCGCGCTCGGCCAGTTTCGGCGCCCAGGCCTGGGCGAAACCGATCAGGCCGGCCTTGCTCGCCGCATAGTTGGCCTGGCCACGGTTACCCGCTATGCCACTGACCGACGACAGCAGGATGATCCGTGCGCCTTCGCGCAGGGCATTGTTGTCGTACAGGGCCTGGGTGAGGCGCTGCGGGGCCTTGAGGTTGACCGCCATGACCGCGTCCCAGTACTCCGGGGTCATGTTGGCCAAGGTCTTGTCGCGGGTGATGCCGGCGTTGTGCACGACGATGTCGACGCCGTCGGGCAGGGCCTGGAGCAACTGCTCCGGTGCATCGGCGGCGCAGATGTCCAGGGCCAGGCTGCGCCCGCCCAGGCGCGAGGCGAGGGCATCGAGATCGGACTTGGCCGGCGGCACGTCGAGCAGCAGCACTTCGGCGCCGTCGCGGGCCAGGGTTTCGGCGATGGCCGCGCCGATGCCGCGCGCGGCGCCGGTGACCAGCGCGCGGCGCCCGGCCAGGGGACGGGTCCAGTCCTGCACCTGCGCCGCGCAGGCCTCCAGGCGCAGCACCTGACCGGAAATGAATGCACTCTTGGGTGACAGGAAGAAGCGCAGGGCACCCTCGAGCTGGTCTTCGGCCGCCGGGCTGACGTACAGCAGCTGAGCCGTGGCGCCGTTGCGCAGCTCTTTGCCCAGCGAGCGGCTGAAACCCTCGACGGCGCGCTGGGCGACGCTGGCCAGCGGATCGTCAAGCTGCTCCGGCGGGCGGCCGAGAATCACCACATGGGCGCTGGGCGCCAGGGTGCGCAGCAGCGGCTGGAAAAATTCGCGCAATTGACTGAGCTGGTCGGTGTCGGACAGATGGCTGGCATCGAACACCACGGCCTTGACCTTGGGCCCCAGGCCCGCCACCCAAGGCGCTGACTGCAGGTCCTGGCCGGCGAAGCTGTAGGGTGCGTCGGTCAGGCGTTGGGCGAAACCTTCGACCTTGTTCGCCAGCGGCCCACCGCCGAGCAGCAGGGGACCCTCCACCGGGCGCAGGCGGCCGGCCTGCCAGCGCTCCAGATGAGCGGGGCGGGGCAGGCCGAGGGCATCGACCATGCGCCGGCCGAGATTGGAGTTGGCAAAGCCGAGATAGCGATCGCTCATGTACGGTTCTCCCTGGAGGCAAGCATGCAAGTGTGGACCATCTTTGCCACAGGAGCGTTCGAATGGGAAAAAAACACCTAGGCTGTATGAATCATCATGTAACTGGAGGATATAGCGCATGCGTTCAACGCGCCGGGTCGCGATCATAGGTGGCAACCGAATTCCCTTTGCCCGTTCCAATGGCGCCTACGCCAATGCCAGCAACCAGGCGATGCTTACCGCCGCCCTCGAGGGGCTGATCGAGCGCTATGCCCTGCATGGGCTGCGCCTGGGCGAAGTGGTGGCAGGCGCGGTGCTCAAGCATTCACGCGACATGAGCCTGGCCCGCGAGTGTGTGCTGGGTTCGCGGCTTTCGCCGCTGACCCCGGCCTATGATATCCAGCAAGCCTGCGGCACCGGCTTGGAAGCGGCCTTGCTCGCGGCCAACAAGATCGCCCTGGGGCAGATCGACAGCGCCATTGCTGGGGGCGTCGATACCACCTCCGACGCGCCGATCGCGGTCAACGAGGGCTTGCGCCACCTGCTGCTGGAAGCCAACCGCGGCAAGTCGGCCGGTGAGCGCATCAAGCCCTTCCTCAAGCTGCGCCCGGGGCACCTCAAGCCCGAGCTGCCGCGCAATGGCGAGGCGCGGACCGGATTGTCGATGGGCGAGCACTGCGAACTCATGGCCCAGAGCTGGCAGATCCCCCGGGCCGAGCAGGACGCGCTGGCCCTGCTCAGCCACCAACACCTGGCAGCGTCCTACGCCGAAGGCTGGCACGACGACCTGCTGACTCCGTACCTGGGCCTGAACCGCGACAACAACCTGCGCGCGGACCTGACCCTGGACAAGCTGGCCAAGCTCAAGCCGGTATTCGAGCGCAGCGACAAGGGCACCCTGACGGCGGGCAATTCGACCCCGCTGACGGATGGCGCCTCCCTGGTGCTGCTCGGCACCGAGGACTGGGCCCGCGAGCGCGGCCTGCCGGTGCTGGCCTACCTGGTCGACGGCGAGACCGCCGCGGTCGACTTCGTCAAGGGCCAGGAAGGGCTGCTGATGGCGCCCGTGTACGCGGTGCCGCGCTTGTTGGCGCGTAATGGCCTGAACCTGCAGGACTTCGACTACTACGAGATCCATGAGGCGTTCGCCGCCCAGGTGCTGTGCACCCTCAAGGCCTGGGAAGACCCCGAATACTGCCGCGACCGCCTGGGCCTGGACGCCCCGCTGGGGTCCATCGACCGCAGCAAGCTCAACGTCAAAGGCAGCTCCCTGGCCGCCGGGCATCCGTTTGCCGCGACGGGTGGCCGAATCCTGGCCAACCTGGCCAAGCTCCTGGACAAAGCGGGCAAGGGGCGGGGGCTGATTTCGATCTGCGCGGCGGGCGGGCAGGGGGTGACGGTGATCGTCGAACGTTGATCAGCGGTGGGTGCTGCGGTTCGCGCTCCGTCCTGGTGCGATGCACCTGGCGGCTGGCCCAAGGCAAGCGTTAGGCTTGCCTGTTCATCAGCCCAGACCATGCCATGTCGAACAACCCGTACCTGCCACCTCCACGGCCCATCCCCACACTGAGCAGCTTGCCCAGGCCGCTCTATGCCCGCGCCGAAAGCCTCGGTGCCGGCTCCTGGACGATGCGACACTGCCATGACTGGGTGCAGTTTTCCTACGCCATCAGCGGTGTACTCGGGGTGTATACGAGCGAAGGCAGTTACTTTGCCCCACCTCAATGGGGGGTATGGATCCCGGCCGATCTCGAGCATGAAGTGGTGACCTCGACGCAGGCCGAGATGCGCAGCCTGTATGTACGCCGCGATGCCTGCCCCTGGGCACCGAAGGTCTGCCGGGTGCTGGAGGTCACGCCGCTGGCGCGCGAGTTGATCAAGCAGTTCTGTCTGTTGCCGGTGGACTATCCGGAAGCGGACAGCGCCGAGGCACGCCTGGCCGGGGTGCTGCTCGACCAGTTGCAGGCGCTGCCGGAGGTGGGATTCTCGCTGCCGTTGCCCCGTCACCCTGGGCTGCTGGCGTTGTGCAACCAGTTGATCGCCGCGCCGGATCAGTTGCAGACCCTGCAGCAATGGGCCCTGCAGCTGGGACGCTCGGAGAAGACCCTGATGCGCCTGTTCCAGCGCGAGACCGGCCTGAGTTTTCGCACCTGGCGTCAGCGTATGCGCCTGCTGTCTTCGCTGGCGCTGCTGGAAGCGGGGGAAAGCGTGACCGAGGCGGCGCTGGGCTGTGGTTATGACTCCACCTCGGCCTACATCGCCGCCTTCAAGCAGCTCTTCGGTTTCACACCTGGCGAGCTGCGCCTGTAGCGTCAGGTGCGAAAGCGCCGCACCAGACTGTCCAGCTCGTTGGAAAGCCCCTCAAGGCTCTGCGAATCCTGGCGTGCGGCGGTGGCCAGCTCGGCCACCAACTGCGCATCGCCGTGGATCTGGCTGATGTGGCGGTTGATGTCCTCGGCCACCTGGTGCTGCTCTTCGGCGGCGGTGGCGATCTGGGTGTTCATGTCGCGGATGATGTCCACCGACTCGCGGATCTGGCCGAAACTGTCACGCGCCAGGCCGATGCGGCTGACCGACTGCTGCGAGACTTCAAGGCTGGCGTGCATCTGCCCGGCCACTTCGGCGGTACGCGAAGCCAGGGTGCCGAGCAGGCCATCGATTTCGGCGGTGGAATCGGCGGTGCGCTTGGCCAAGGCCCGGACCTCGTCGGCGACCACGGCGAAACCGCGGCCCTGCTCCCCGGCGCGGGCGGCTTCGATGGCGGCGTTGAGGGCCAGCAGATTGGTCTGCTCGGCGATCGAGCGAATGGTGCCGAGGATCGACTGGATGGCGTTGCTGTCACGCTCCAGTTGCTCGATCGACCGCGCCGAATGCTCGATCTCCTGGCTCAGGCGGTCGACGCTCTGCACCGCGGCGTCGATCTGCTGCTGGCCTTCGCGGGCCTGTTGCTGACCGCTGTCGGCCGACTCGGCGGCCTGGCTGCAGGAGCGTGCGACTTCGTTGGCGGTGGCGACCATCTCATGGAAGGCGGTGGACACCATGTCCACCGCCTCGCGCTGGCGTCCCGCGGCTTCGGCCATGTCGCCGGACACGCGGGTGGAGCTGGCAGACGTACTGAGGATCTGGCTGGCAGCCTGGCCGATGTGCTGGATCAGGCTGCGGATGGCGCCGAGGAACTGGTTGAACCAGCTGGCCAGCAGCGCGGTTTCGTCGCGGCCACGCACTTCCAGGCTGCGGGTCAGGTCGCCCTCGCCCTGGGCGATGTCTTCCAGGCCGCTGGTAACGCTGTGGATCGGTCGCACGATGAGCTTGGCGAAGGCGGCGCCGACCGCGGCGAACAGCGCTGCCAGGACCAGGGCGATGACGCCGATCAGTAGGGTCAGGCGGGTGGTGGCCTGCATGACGTCGTCGTGGCGGATCAGGCCGATGAAGGTCCAGCCCAGCTGCTCGTCGGGGTAGACGTTGGCCATGTAGCGCTCACCGTCGAGCTCCACTTCGACCAGGCCCTTGCCGGCTTTGGACAATTGCGCATAGCCGTCGCCGAGGCTGCCTAGCTGCTTGAAATTGTGCGCGGCTTCACGTGGATCGACCAGCACATTGCCGTTGTTTTCCATCAGCATCAGGTAGCCGGTTTCGCCCAGCTTGATCTGCTTGACGATCTCGGTCAGGCCGTTGAGCGAGACGTCGATGTTGACCACGCCACCAGGGTTGCCCAGTTGGTTGGGCACGGCGCGCACGGTACTGACCAGCACGGCATCGTCGCCTGCCCAGTAGTATGCGGCAGTACGCAGGGTCTTGCCGGGATTGGCCATGGCGGCCTGATACCAGGGGCGCTGGCGTGGGTCGTAGTTGTTCAGGTTCGGATCGCCAGGCCAGAAGGCGTAGCTGCCGTTGCTCAGGCCATAGGATACGTAGGCGTAGTCTGGGTGACTCTTGGCCAGGCGGGTGAAGAAATCGAACAGTTGCTGGTCGTGTTCGCCAGGCGCGACCTGCGCGGCGTTGGCCCCGATAAACTGTTTGACATTATCGCCGCTGTTGGCGATCAGCGGTTGCGAGGCGAGGTAGTCGACGTTCTGGTTAATGCCTTGGAAGAACAGGTTCATGGCATTGCCGACCTGACGGATTTCCCGGTCACTGCCATCGACGAACGCCTCGCGGGCTTCGCCGCGCAGGTTGAGGACCACCAGGGTGGCTACCAGGACGATGGGCAGGCCGGCAATGACGGCAAAGGCCCAAGTCAGTTTTTGCTTGATGTTCATCCACGCTCCCGGAAGTATTTTTTTTGTCACATTGAGGCAGGTGACAAGGGCATCGGCCGGGGCGAGCGTTTTTGTAGGACAAAACGCTTATTTATTGGATGAAAGTTTATCGGGTATGCACTTGTCATTAGCCGGACACCCGTTGGCCAGGTCCTTGAGGATCGGGCAATCCGGGCGGTCGTCGCCCTGGCAGTGGGCGACCAGCTCGCTGAGGGTGTCACGCAGGCTGACCAGCTCTTCGATGCGCCGGTTCAGCTGGCCAATGTGCTCGGTCGCCAGGGCCTTTACGTCGGCGCTGGCACGCTGGCGGTCCTGCCAGAGCGTGAGCAGGCGGGCCACTTCCTCCAAGGAAAACCCCAGGTCACGGGAGCGCTTGATGAAGGCCAGGCTGTGCAGGTCGTCCTGGTTGTACTGGCGGTAGCCGCTGTCGCTGCGCTGGGCAGGCCTGAGCAGGCCGATCGATTCGTAATAGCGGATCATCTTGGCGCTGAGGCCGGTGCGCCGTGCGGCCTGGCCGATGTTCATGGCGACTCCTGCTGCGAAGGGATGGTGGGCTTCCAGGTCTTGAGCCAGAGGGCATTACTCACTACGCTGACGCTGGAGAGGGCCATGGCGGCGCCGGCCAGTACCGGGTTGAGGTAGCCGAAGACGGCCAATGGAATGCCGATGAGGTTGTAGATGAAGGCCCAGAACAGGTTCTGGCGGATCTTGGCGTAGGTCTTGCGGCTGATTTCAAGGGCAGCAGGCACCAGGCGCGGATCGCCGCGCATCAGGGTGATACCGGCCGCCTGCATGGCCACGTCGGTGCCGCCCCCCATGGCGATGCCGATGTCGGCGGCCGCCAGGGCCGGCGCGTCGTTGATGCCATCGCCAACCATGGCCACTACGCCCGACCGCTTGAGGGCCGTGACGGTGGCGGCCTTGTCGGCCGGCAGCACTTCAGCGTGCACATCGTCGATGCCCAGCGCCTCGGCCACCACCTTGGCGCTGCCACGGTTGTCGCCGGTCAGCAGGTGGCTGCTGATGCCCCGCGCATGCAACTGCTGGATCGCCTGCTCGGCACCGGGCTTGAGGCTATCACCGAAGGCAAACAGGCCTAGCACCTGCGCGTGCGGCGCCCGCTCAATCAGCCACGACAAGGTGCGCCCCTCGGCTTCCCAGGCCTGCGCCTTGGCCGCCAGGACGCCCGGCTGCAGCCCGCTGTCCTGCAGCAGGCGCCGGTTGCCCAGGGCCAGGTCGCGACCCTCGAGGCGCCCGGCAATACCGCGTCCGGTCAGCGCCTGGCTGGCGTCGACCGGTGGCACCTCCAGGCCTTGCTCGGCGCAGGCGTCCAGCACGGCCTTGGCCAGGGGGTGTTCGCTGCCGCGCTGCAGGGCTCCGGCCAGTTGCAGCAGCTGCGTCCCGTCGCAGGCCACGGCCTGGCTATGGACAATGCGCGGGCTGCCGGAGGTGAGGGTG
The DNA here is from genome assembly GCA_023388335.1 of Pseudomonadota bacterium. Classification (GTDB taxonomy): domain Bacteria; phylum Pseudomonadota; class Gammaproteobacteria; order Pseudomonadales; family Pseudomonadaceae; genus Aquipseudomonas. The sequence goes on from JAEWGL010000229.1 coordinate 18,648, forward strand.
CCGGTCTTGTCGAAGACCACGCGGTTGACCGCGTGGGCACGCTCCAGGGCCTCGGCGTCCTTGATCAGGATGCCATGGCGCGCCGCGACGCCGGTGCCGGCCATGATCGCCGTGGGCGTGGCCAGGCCCAAGGCGCAAGGGCAGGCAATGACCAGTACGGCGACGGCATTGATCAGTGCCGTTTCCAGCGGCGCGCCGGCCAGCCACCAGCCGACCAGCGTGAGCAGGGCGAATACCAGCACCGCCGGCACGAATACCTGGCTGACCCGGTCGACCAGTTTCTGGATCGGCGCCTTGGCGGCCTGGGCGTCCTCGACCAGGCGGATGATGCGCGCCAGCACCGTTTCGGTACCCAGAGCCCGTGTTTCCACCAGCAGGCTGCCTTCGCCGTTGATCGCACCGCCGGTGACCGCATCGCCTGGCTGCTTGGGTACAGGCAGGCTCTCGCCGCTGATCAGCGCCTCGTCGGCGTGGCTGCTGCCTTCAAGTACCCGGCCGTCGACCGGAAAGCGTTCGCCCGGCTTGACCCGCACCCGGTCGCCGAGGCGCAGTTGACTGATCGCCACGTCTTCTTCGCGATCACCGAGCACACGCAGGGCGCGTTCCGGGCGCAAGGCCTCGAGGGCACGGATGGCACTGGCGGTCTGGCGCTTGGCGCGGCTTTCGAGGTATTTGCCCAGCAGCACCAGGGCGATGACCACCGCCGAGGCCTCGAAATACAGGTGCGGTGTTGTGCCGGCGCTGGCCTGGGCCCATTGATAGAGACTCAGGCCGTAACCGGCGCTGGTGCCCAGCGCGACCAGCAAGTCCATGTTGCCGACACCCGCCCGCATGGCCTTCCAGGCGGCGACATAGAAGCGCGCACCGAGGATGAACTGCACCGGCGTGGCCAGCAAGAACTGCGCCCAGGCTGGCAGCATCGCGTGCACGCCGAAAGGTTGCAGGAGCATCGGCATTACCAGCGGCAAGGCCAGCACGACGGCGGCCGCGACGGCCAGGCGTTCGTTGCGCAGACGGCGAGTGGCCTCGACCTGGGTGTCTGCGCTGGCATGCGCAAGGCTGGCGCTGTAGCCGGCCTGTGCCACCGCCTCGATCAGCATCGCGTCCGGCAACGCGCCGATGACCAGCAAGTGGGCACGTTCGCTGGCAAGGTTGACGCTGACCTGCTGAACGCCAGGCACTTTCGCCAGGGCGCGTTCGACACGGCCAGCGCAGCTGGCGCAGGTCATGCCGGCAATCTGCAACTCAAGGCTGCGAGGCGGCACGCGGTAGCCGGCTTGTTCGACGGCATCGACCAGCGCCGGCAGACGCTCGAGCGGCGCCTGGATGCGTGCCTGCTCGGTGGCCAGGTTGACACTGACTTGTTGTGCGCCAGCCACGGCGCGCAGGGCACGCTCGACACGACCGGCGCAACTGGCGCAGGTCATTCCCGTGATCGGCAGGTTGAACAGGGTGGACGCGGACATGGCTCTGCTCCTTGGACTGGCCTTCAGCATCAACCTTGCCACGCTGGGAAGGTCAATAGCCCAGGCCGGCTCGCTTCAATGCCAGGCCAGTGTGCTCCATGACGATACGGTACTTGTTGATCTGGCCCGCCTGCAGGACGAGGCGCGTGTCGCGCTGGTTCTCGATGCCAGGGTTGCAGCCTGGCGCCTGGCCTGGCAGCAGGCGCAGGCGGACGTCCACCGGACCTGGGGGCAGGTTGAAGGACGTTGATTGTTCCTGGAACACCCGGCCGGAGAGCTGGTCATTGAGGTAGACGCCGATCTCGCAGCGGGTGGCCACTTCCAGGCGCTCCCGGGAAATGATCAGCACGCTGTATTCCGAGTTGCCTTCGGCACTGACCGGCGGCACCACGGCCAGTGCCCCCAGCAGCCCGACAAGGCCCAATGCGCTCCTGGCCATGCAAATCTCCTGCTTGCGAAAATCTTTAAAAACGCAGCTTGGCCGACCCAGGCGCGGATTGCCAGCCCGACCGTTCGACAAACCACTTGACCTTGCCGTGGGGGCAAGGTTGAAGCTTGTGCCACACATCACCAGGAGGCAGCCCCGATGCACGTATTCACTGTACAAGGCATGACCTGTGGTCATTGCTCGAACGCGGTAACCCAGGCGGTTCAAGCGCTTGACGCGCAAGCCCAGGTCAAGGTGGACCTGGCCGACAAGCGGGTGAGCGTGCAGAGCCAGTTGGCGGCGGAGCAGATTCTGGCGGCGATCCGGGAAGAGGGGTATCAGGCGCAGGCGGTGTAGCTTATTCGCGGGCAAGTCGGCGCGCCGACTTGCCCGCGCACACCGGCGAAGCCGGTGCCATATACCGCGGTGTCTGCTTCGCGGGCAAGCCCGCTCCCACAGGTGGTTGCGCCCTTGCAGGCTTTGTTCTCTGCGCGACAGCGCAGTCCAGCGGGCTGGGCGATCTCCCCCAACGATTCAGGGGCGCCGGGGGCACGGCCGCTGTAAATGTTGCAAAGGTTTTCCGCCGGAGCGCGCTGGGCAGGTAAACTAGTCGACTTGCTTAGCCTGCTACGGATTCTTCATGAACCTGCGAATGCTCCTGATCCTCGGCGCCTTGAGTGCCTTCGGGCCGTTGGCGATCGACTTCTACCTGCCCGCCTTCCCGGCCATGGCGCAGGCCTTCGCCACCGACGAACAACACATCCAGACCACCTTGGCCGCCTATTTCCTGGGGCTGTCCATTGGGCAACTGGCCTACGGGCCGATCGCCGACCGTTTCGGCCGACGCCTGCCGCTCTTGTTCGGGGTCAGCCTGTTCACCCTGGCGTCGCTGGTCTGCGCCTATGCGCCGAGCCTGGACGCGCTGATCCTGGCGCGTTTCGTCCAGGCCTTGGGCGGCTGCGCTGGCATGGTGCTGTCGCGGGCTATCGTCAGTGACAAGTGCGATGCGGTAGGGTCGGCCAAGGTTTTCTCGCAGTTGATGCTGGTCATGGGCCTGGCACCCATCCTGGCGCCCATGCTCGGTGGTGTGCTGGTTAACGTCGGGGGTTGGCAGTCGATCTTCCTCACCTTGAGCCTGTTCAGCGCTTTGTGCGTGATCGCGGTGGGCCTGGGCCTGCCGGAAAGCTTGCCGCCACACCAGCCACGCCAGCCGCTGTCCGGCGCCCTGCGCCAATACGGGCGGCTGCTCGGCGATCGGGTGTTCCTGGGGCATGCCCTGACCGGCGGCATCGCCATGGCGGGAATGTTCGCCTACATCGCCGGCTCGCCGTTCGTCTTCATCAAGCTCTACGGCGTACCCGCCGAGCATTACGGCTGGTTGTTCGGCGCCAACGCCGCCGGCTTCATTGTCGTGGCCCAGGTCAATGCACGCCTGCTGGCCAAGCGGGGCCCGGCCCTGCTGCTGGTACGTGCGGTGTGGTTCTACCTGGCGGCAGCCCTGGTGCTGCTGGCCGTGGCGGCCATGCGTCCGGTGCAGTTGTGGCCTTTGCTGGTGCCGCTGTTCGTGTGTATCGCCAGCTTGGGCTGCATCATCCCCAACGCCTCGGCCTGCGCGATGAGCGGGCAGGGCGCCCGCGCGGGCAGCGCCTCAGCCCTGCTCGGATGCCTGCAGTTCAGCGTCGCCGCGGGCGCGGCGGCCTTGGTTGGGTTGCTGCATGATGGCAGCGCCGTACCGATGACCTTGGTCATCAGCCTGTGCGGGGCGCTGGTGGTGGGTGTGGCGCTACTGACACGGCGCTTGCAGCTCAGCCGACCTGCCTGAGGGCATGAGGCGCGCGCAGGCGCCTTTGCAGAGTGGCCACAAACTTGCGCGCCTCTGCCTCGCTGCGGAAACTCACCACGTGCTGGTCGAGCTGGACTTGCCAGGGGCACTTGGGGTTGCGATTCGACGCACTGACGACAATTTTCATCGCGGCATACCTGTGGTAGGCGAGACTGCTCAATTGTAGCGCTGCCTTGGCGCTGCGGCATGACCGTCGACGATGTTCTGACTGGCGGTCACGCCGGCGGTCCTAGAAGCCTTCCAGAACGATCTTGCCCTTGGCCGTGCCGCTTTCCAGCAAGGCATGGGCGCGGCGCAGGTTGGCGGCATTGATGGTGCCGAAGTGCTCGCCCAGGGTTGTTTTCAGCACCCCGGTGTCGACCAGATCGGCCACGCGTTCGAGCAGCTTGTGCTGCTCCAGCATATCCGGCGTCTCGAACAGCGAGCGGGTGTACATGAACTCCCAGTGCAGCGACAGGCTCTTGCGCTTGAGCTTGACCACGTCCAGCTGTTGCGGATCATCGATGAGCGCCAGCTTGCCTTGCGGCGCCAGGGCCTCGACCAGTTGTTCCAGGTGTTGGTCGGTCTGGGTCAGGCTAGCCACATGGGTCACGCTGTCGATACCCGCGGCCTTGAGCTCAGCGGCCAGCGGTTGGCTGTGGTCGACTACGACATGGGCGCCGAGATCGCGGGCCCAGGCTTGGGTCTGCGGGCGCGAGGCACTGCCGATGACCTGCAGGCCCGTGAGCTGACGGGCCAATTGGGTGAGGATCGAGCCGACGCCCCCGGCGGCACCGACGATCAGCAGGCGCTGGCCCAGATCGGTCTTGCCTTCGCTAATCCGCAGGCGCTCGAACAGTAGCTCCCAGGCGGTGATGGCGGTCAGCGGCAGCGCAGCCGCTTCGGCAAAGCCCAGGCTTTTCGGCATGTGTCCGACAATGCGTTCATCCACCACGTGCAGTTCGCTATTGCCTCCGGCGCGGGCGATGGACCCGGCGTAGTACACCTTGTCGCCCGCGCGGAACAGACTGACCTCACTGCCCACCGCACGCACCACGCCAGCGACATCCCAACCTAGCACCTTGGCGGCGCCGTCCTCGGGCTGGACGTTGCGGCGCACCTTGGTATCGACCGGGTTTACCGAGATCGCCTTGACCTCCACCAGCAGGTCGCGGGGCCCAGGCTCGGGGGTTGGCAGTTCGACATCCTGTAGCGCGTCTGGGTGGTCGATCGGTAGAGACTGGTAATAGGCGATGGCCTTCATGAAGGTTTCCTCGGTGCAAAGACGAAGGGCCCATGATTGGTGTTTTGACTCTTGGTTAAAAGCCGATAAAACTTGATGATCCTTCAACATTATTTTGAAAATTCGAGGTGTGGGTGCGTTTCGATGATCTCTTGCTGTTCGTGCGCGCGGTCGATTTAGGCAGCCTCTCGGCGGCTGGGCGATTGCTCGACCTCTCGCCAGCGGTCGCCAGCGCCGCGCTCAAGCGCCTGGAGTCACAGCTGGGGGTGCGCCTGCTGGCGCGCTCGACCCGCAACCTGCGCCTGACCGCCGAAGGCGAGCGCTTTCTCCAGCATGCGCGCGACGCGCTAGGCAGCCTTGATGAAGGCCGCCGCGCCGTGGCTCAGGATCAAGAAGGCATCGACGCCACCTTGCAGCTGTCGGCACCCTCGGATTTTGGCCGCAACGTGCTGCTCCCCTGGCTCGACGTGCTGCAAAGCGAGCATCCGCGCTTGAGCCTACGGCTGCTGCTGGGTGATCGCAATGCCGATCTGTTCCGCCAGGCTGCGGATGTGGCGCTGCGCTACGGCGCTGCGCAAGACTCCAGCCTGGTGGCCTTGCCCATCTGCCCGGACAATCGTCGGGTGCTCTGTGCCTCTCCTGCCTATCTTTCGCGCCATGGCGAGCCGCAGGCACTGGGCGAGCTGGTGCAGCACAACTGCCTGCTCTATCAGCTGGGCAGCAGTGCGCATGACGACTGGCGCTTCACCGAGGGTGAGCGTGAACTCAGGCTGAGCGTCAGCGGCGACCGGTTCTGCGACGACGCCGATGTGGTCCGGCGCTGGGCGCTGGCCGGATGCGGAATTGCCTACAAGTCCTGGCTGGACGTGGCGGCCGATGTGCAGGCGGGACGGCTGCGGCTGGTGCTGCCGCACCTGCGTGGCGAGCCTGCGCCGCTCAACCTGATGTGCACCCATCGCAGCCAGCTAGGCAAGCCGGTGCAACTGTTGCTGACGATGCTCAGGACGCGGTGCCAGGCGCTGCTGGCAGCGCGGGACGCTTATGTCCGGTGACGGGTGAAGCGCCAGCAGGGCTGAGGAATCATCGCTTTTGCTTGCCTCCTTTTTTTGAGCTGGCTGTCGGTGGTGTCCTACCTGGCAGGTTATCCCTGGGATTCCCATCGGCCTATCGGCCTCACTGATGCAGGGCCGCGCTGAAATTACCGGGTAGGTGTCGCGCGGGCATCAGGCTCGACGCGGACCTGCCAAGGGTCGCCGACCCATGGTTTTCGGTGCCCCAGCCGCACCCGGCGAGCGGCTTATACTGCCGTCGGCAGCCAGTGCCAGCGAGAGATGCTTCCATGCCAAGGAACAGCGCATGAGGTTTTCTGGTACGTAGCCTATGCCGGGTACCAGGTTCAGACGACCGACGATGCTCTGGTCAAGGAGCTTCGCGACACGTGCTGCCCACACACGCTTAATCAACCGATATCGCACGTGATCTCGCAGGGAGTTGAGATATGAAAGCAGTCAGCAGTATCAGTCAGATCGCCGGCCTGATGGCCGATCCCAAGCGCAGCGCCATGTTGTGGGCATTGATCGATGGCTCGGCGCGGCGTGCCGACGAACTTGCGGTCATGACCGGGCTGACCTCTTCCTCGGCGTGCGCGCACCTGGCCCTGTTGTCCGCTGGCGGGTTGCTTCGCCTCGAGGCCCGCGGGCGCAAGCGCTACTTCCGCCTGGCCACCCCAGAGGTGGGGGCGGCAGTCGAAGCGTTGGCCAGCGTGCAGGTCGAGGCCCGATCGCTCAAGCGCCGCGAAAGTGTGCTGACGCCGTTGGATATCCCGTTGTCCATGCGTCGGGCCCGGCGTTGTGGCGATCACCTGGGCGGCGAGCTGGCGGCAGACCTGTACCAGCGGTTGGTGGAGGCTGGCTGGCTGGATGGCAGCGAGGGGCAGCAGGTCGTCAGCCTGGAGGGACGTGCGCAGCTGGCGAACATTGGCCTCTACATCGATGCCCTGGCGCCTGGCCAGCAGCGCAGTTGCGTGACCTGCAACTGCTGCAGCGAATGGACCGACAAGCGCCCGCATCTGGGCGGCAGCCTGGGGCAGGGGTTGCTCAAGCTGTTTCTGCAATCAGGCTGGATTCGCGAACAGGAGTGTTCCAGGGCGCTGCAGATCACCGCCAGCGGCTTGTGCCACATCAACCGCATCGCCCGACTGGCACCGGTGGCGCAGGCCCTGTAGCTGGCCTGCGCCGGGGATCGAGGGCGAAGGGCGGTTGCCGTGGCGGCGGCGCTGCGGCTCGGCCGGCAGGGGGTTACTTGACGAGGCGGGCGTCCAAGCTGTTCTGCGCCAGGCGGCGTGCCTGGTCCTGGGTCATGCCCAGGTGGGTGTGCAGGGCATGGAAGTTCTCGGTGACATAGCCACCGAAGTACGCCGGATCATCCGAGTTCACCGTGACCTTCACACCGCGTTCGAGCATGTCGAGGATGTTGTGCTGACCCATGTGTTCGAACACGCACAGCTTGGTGTTGGACAGCGGGCACACGGTCAGGGGGATTTGCTCGTCGATGATACGCTGCATCAATCGCTCGTCCTCGATCGCCCGCACCCCGTGGTCGATGCGCTGGATCTTGAGCAGGTCGAGGGCTTCCCAGATGTACTCGGGCGGGCCTTCTTCACCGGCATGGGCGACGGTCAGGAAGCCTTCGGCGCGGGCGCGGTCGAACACGCGCTGGAACTTGCTCGGTGGGTGGCCTTTTTCGGAGCTGTCCAGGCCGACGGCGACGAACGCGTCACGGTAGGGCAGGGCCTGGTCGAGGGTCTTCTGCGCTTGGTCTTCGCTCAGGTGGCGCAGGAAGCTCAGGATCAGCCCGCTGCCGATACCCAGCTGCTCGCGGCCGTGCTTGAGGGCGAGGTTGATACCGTTGAGCACGACTTCGAAGGGCACGCCACGGTCGGTGTGGGTCTGGGGATCGAAGAAGGGCTCGGTGTGGATGACATTCTGTGCTTTGCAACGTTGCAGGTAGGCCCAGGTCAGGTCGTAGAAGTCCTGCTCGGTGCGCAGCACGTCCGCGCCTTGGTAATAAAGATCGAGGAACTCTTGCAGGTTGTTGAAGGCATAGGCGCTGCGCAGGGCTTCCACATCATCCCATGGCAGGGCGATCTTGTTGCGTTCGGCCAGGGCGAACAGCAGCTCAGGCTCCAGGGAGCCTTCAAGGTGCAGGTGCAGTTCGGCCTTGGGCAGGGCATTGAGCCAGTCGTACATGGTGTTGGCATCTCGATCAGGAACGGTTGGCGCCATTCTACAAGAGGTTGCCGGGTGTGCGGGCACCGGCTACCCGGAACCTTGGCCGGGCGGCGACAGTCCCTATCCCAGGCCCGGAGGACCGCTGATGCTTGATCTATTGAAACAGGAGACATACCTGCTGCTGGCCATTGTCCTCGCCGCGGTTGCCTGGCCACTGGAGCCGCAACTGGTCGCGCACGGGCATGGCGTTGCACTGCTGGCCGGCGCAGTGCTGGTGGCCGCGATCGTCTGCGCCTCGATGCGCGTGGCCTATCATGCCGAGGTCCTGGCCGAGCAGGTGGGCGATCCGTACGGCACGATGATCCTGACGCTGTCGGCAGTGCTGGTGGAGGTGGTCATCCTGGCGATCATGATGAGCAACCAGGCTTCACCGACACTGGTGCGCGATACCATCTATTCGGCGGTGATGCTCGACATCAACGGTATTCTCGGCCTGGCCGCGCTGATGGGCGGGCTCAAGCATGGCGAGCAGTCGTACAACGACGATTCGGCGCGCACCTACAGCGTCATGATCATGACCGCCATGGGCGTGTCGATGGTCGTTCCGGAATTCATCCCCGAGGGCGACTGGAAGCTCTACTCGGCGTTCACCATCGCGGCGATGCTGGTGCTCTATGCGTTGTTCCTGCGCATGCAGGTCGGTCCGCACAGCTATTTCTTCAGCTACAGCTACCCACAGAAAAAACGCCGTGCGCCGGCCACCGTGGCGCCCGGTGGGAACAAGGCACGCTCGATCGCGACCCTGGTCTGTGGCGTGGTGGTGATCGGTTTGCTGGCGGAGGTGATGTCGCAGGCCTTGGATTATGGCCTGGAGGGCAGCGGCGCACCGCCGGTGCTGATGGCCATCGTGGTCGCGGCGATTTCCGCCGCGCCAGAGATCCTCACCGCGCTGCGGGCAGCGCTGGCCAACCGCATGCAATCGGTGGTCAACATCGCCCTGGGTGCCTCGCTGTCCACGGTGATCCTGACGGTGCCGCTGATGGAGGCGATGGCGTTGTACACCGGTCAGCCGTTCCAGATGGCCATGACCCCGGTGCAGACGGTGATGATCTTCATCACCCTGATCGTCTGCGCCATCAACCTCAACGATGGCCAGACCAACGCGATCGAGGGCATGACCCACTTCGTGCTGTTCGCCACCTTCATCATGCTGGCCACGCTCGGCCTTTGAGGCTAGCCGGCGATGAGCTGCGCCGCGGCCTGGCGGTGGTCGGCGATCAGGCCCTGGATATCCATGCCTTCGATCTGGCCGTCGATGACCCGCCAGTGGCCGCCGACCATGACCCGGTCGGCGCGGTCGGCACCGCACAGCAGCAGCGCCGACAGCGGATCGTGGCTGCCGGAGAAGCGCAGCTCGTCGAGCTTGAACAGCGCAAGGTCCGCCTGCTTGCCGACCGCCAGTTCCCCGATGTCGCTACGCCCGAGCAGGCGCGCCGACCCGCGGGTCGCCCAGCCCAACGCCCGCTCCGGGGTGATCTGTTCGGCGCCGTAGCGCAGACGTTGCAGGTACAGGGCCTGGCGGGCTTCGAGGATCATGTTCGAGGCATCGTTGGACGCCGAGCCGTCGACTCCCAGGCCAACGGGCGCGCCCGCCGCCTCCAGATCGACGGTCGGGCAGATGCCGGAGGCCAGGCGCATGTTCGAGGTCGGGCAATGACAGATACCGGTGCCGGCGGCGCCCAGGCGTGCGATTTCATCGGGGTCGAAGTGGATGCCGTGGGCGAGCCATGTGCGTGGCCCGAGCCAGCCCACGCTGTCCAGGTAGTCCACGGTGCGCAGGCCGAAGCGCTGCAGGCAGAACGCTTCTTCGTCCAGGGTTTCGGCCAGGTGGGTGTGCAGGCGCACGTCCAGTTCCTCGGCCATCGCCGCGCTGTCTCGCATGATCTGTGGGGTGACCGAGAAGGGTGAGCAGGGCGCCAGGGCGATCTGGATGCGCGCGCCCTCGCCGCGCTCATGGTAGCTGTGGATAAGTCGCTGACTGTCAGCCAGGATCACTTCGCCCTGTTGCACTGTCTGCTGTGGCGGCAAGCCACCGTCGGCTTCGCCCAGGCTCATCGAACCGCGGGTGAGCATGGCGCGCATGCCCAGCATGCGCACGCTCTCGACCTGCACGTCGATGGCGTTGTCCAGCCCTTCAGGAAACAGGTAGTGGTGATCGGCCGCGGTGGTGCATCCCGACAGCAGCAGTTCAGCCAGGGCCACTCGGGTGGCCAGTTCCAGCTTGGCCGGGGTCAGGCGTGCCCAGACCGGGTAAAGGGTTTTGAGCCAGGGGAACAGGGGTTGATTGACCACCGGCGCCCAGGCGCGGGTGAGGGTCTGGTAGAAATGGTGATGGGTGTTGATCAGGCCGGGCAGCACCACGTGCTCGCGGGCGTCGAAGACTTGGGTGACCGGGGCCGTCGGGCTTTCACCCAGGGCAAGCAGCTCGCTGATGCGGCCGTTTTCGATAACCAGACCGCCGCGGGCGTCGAGGGTGTTGGCGGTGAAGATGGCGAGGGGGTTTTTCAACCAGATGCGGGTCGCAGGCATGGTGCCGGCTCCTCTGAAAGTGGGTTCAGGTTAGCCAGCTCAGTGTTGCCCTGTCTGCTGATCCAGGTCCGCCGCGGGGGCGAGGCTTGGAGTCTACTGCCTCGCCAAGCGGCTTTCAATTCACCAGGTCAGCGCCTCACCTTTGTAGTTGATGAAGCGCAGGCCGCCGTTGCCGCTCTGCGCCTTGATTTGCTCGAGCATGCCGCGGGTGCTGGTGAGGACGTCGATCTCGGCGCTCTCGCCGCCCATGTCCGTCTTCACCCAGCCGGGGTGCATGGCCAGCACGCAAAGGTCAGGACGCTGCAGTTGCACGAAGAAGCTGTTGATCATCGAATTCAGCGCGGCCTTGCTGGCCTTGTACAGGCAGACCTCGGCGCCGTCGGGAATCGCCACGCTGCCCAGGATCGAGCTCATGAAGGCCAGCACGCCGCTGTCTTCGCGGACTTGGCCGACCAGGCGCTGGGCCACACGGATCGGTGCGACGGCGTTGGTCATGAACAGCTCGCCGACATCCTTGAGCTGGGCGCTGTCGGGGTCCTGCGGTTGGGGGCCCATGACGCCGGCGTTGACGAACACCAGGTCGAAGGTTTCGCCTTGCAGGGTTTGCTGCAGGGCGTCGAGCTGGGCGATGTTGTTCATGTCCAGGGTTTCGATGCGCACGCCTGGCTCCTGGCCAAGGGCGCCGGGGTTCTGTGGATCACGGACGGTGGCGGTGATGTTCCAGCCATCTTCACGCAGGCGCTGCACCAGGCCAAGACCCAGTCCGCGGGATGCGCCGATGATGAGGGCGTTTTTGTAAGACATGGGAAGGCTCCTTGAAATGGGCAGTGGCAGGGGAATGAGCATAATGCAGGGTAGCCAGAGAATCCTGGCGCAGACGCATCACTGGTCGAAAAATGTACAGGGCTTGCGAACCCAGGCCGTACTCAGGTGTGGCGCAGGGGTTCACCGGTTATCCACAGTCTACTCCACAGTAACTGTGAGCAAGTGGCGGGGCGTTGAAATGGCGGGTTTCAGAGTGATTGCAGGCCGCTTGCTGGGGATAACTTCACGGTATTCAGTCGCTTGGCGCCCCGTCATCAGATTCTGATCAAAATATGATCAGATCTCTCAAGCCCAGATGTTTCAAGGCTTGCGAGGGTATGCCCCAAGCTTATCCACAGGCAGGCCCACAGTAGTTGTGGGCAACGCTCAGCGGGGCTCCAGGCGAATGCGGCCGCGGCTCAGGTCGGCCAGTTGTTGCTGCAACGCCTGCCGGTGCGCGTCGCCCACTGCCACTAGCAAGTCCACGCCATTGGCCGTGAACTGCTCGTCCAGCACCAGGCCATCGACCTCGGCCAGGCGCAGCTTGAGCAGTGCCAGTTCGCTGAAGGTACAGCTGCATTGGAATTCGCTGCGGTTGACCAGCGCGCGCTTGGGCGCCTGCTGCAGGCATTTGTTGGCGCCACCGCCATAAGCCCGGGCCAGGCCACCGGTACCCAGCTGGATACCGCCGTACCAGCGGATCACCAGCACCACCACCTGGTCGCAGTCCTGGGCCTCGATGGCAGCCAGTATCGGCCGGCCAGCGGTGCCGCCGGGTTCGCCATCATCACTGCTGCGGTATTGGGTATCCAGCTTCCAGGCCCAGCAGTTGTGCGTGGCGGCGAGGTCGCTATGGCGTTCGATGAAGCCCATGGCCTCGGCGGGGCTGCTGATCGGGCCCGCCAGGGTGATGAAGCGGCTCTTGCGAATCTCTTCGCGGTATTCGCAGAGGTCGAGCAGAGTAGAAGGCATAGGTCCGGGTCAGGCGGGCGGCGTCAGGCCGCAGCCTTTGAGAATGATGTGGATAAGGTTGCTGCTAGCGTCTTCCATGTCCTGCTTGGTCAGGCGGCTGCGGCCGGTAACCTGGCAGATCTGCGTGGCGAAG
>JAEWGL010000161.1 GCA_023388335.1 Pseudomonadota bacterium
ACAAGCCAGCTCCTACAGGGTGGCCGCCGCGCTTGCAGACCTTGTTCTCTGCGCGACAGCGCAGCCCAGCGGGCTGGGCGGCTCCTACAGGCTGGTGCCGCGCTTTGCAGACCTTGCTCTCTGCGCGACAGCGCAGCCCAGCGGGCTGGGCGGGCCCGTACAAGAGAGGGCGTCACCACCCATTGAATCAACGCCCCCTTTGGGTTTCCCCTCCAACTGCGCTTCTCGTAGAACAAACACTAACTCATTGATTTAGCTGACCCTGTAGGAGCGCGCCTTGTGCCGGGACGCCGGACCACGCGATTGGGCGCATAGCGGCCGCAAACCTGTAATCGCGGTGTGTCAGGCTAATCGCATGTACAGGTTTTACGACCGCTGCGCGGCCGATCGCGGCACAAGGCCGATCCTACAAAGTACAGATAAATCAATGAGTTAGTGTTTGATGAGAGAGGTCGCCGCTTGGCGACTTCTCTTGTTATCGCCGCGGCTGGGCGGCGAGTATCACACCGCAAGGTGTACGCGCGGTTGGGCGTACAGTTATGTTGAGCAAGCTTGTTTGAACTGTCCGAATTCGCTATTGCCAACTCGATTCGAACGAGTTCGTAAAGGCAGGTCTTGCTGCCAGGCCACGCGCGGTTGGGGCTACAAATCGGCTGGGACAAGATGTAGCACGTGCCGATATCCGGTTGAGCTACAACGGCTGACCGCGCTGACGCCATTTGTCCGAGGCATCTGCCTTGGATATCCAGCACTTGGCGTGCTGGATACAGGCGCAGACGATGCAACGCTTGTCCAAACGGCGCTTTATCTGGATGTGTGCGGTGCTCGGTGTGAACCTTGGTGCTCTCATCGCCGTGCTGGTCAAAGCATTCCTCTAGAGGATTTCACGGGAGACCGACATTGTCGCGGCGCCCGAACGTTGCAGACGTATCACCTGAGTGACTTGGCCGTATCTGGCCTGGGTGGGGTGACCTCCAGCGAGATGGCTCAGCTTCTGAGGATGGTTGAGCGCCAGACCAGAACGCTGGATGAGAAGTCACTGAATACGATTCTCCACGAGAAAGAGCAGATCATGTCAAGATCGGTGTGCTGGAGATGGTCCGAGTCGATGTGGCCATAAGCGATGATATTGGCGGCCTCGAAACCTGAAGCAGTGGCTTGAGCAACGCTCGACCATCATCCGTCGTTTGGACGAAGCGACAAGGCAGGGCGCCAAGACGCCTAAAGGCATGCTTATCGCTGGCATGGTGGCGAATTCCTGACGGCCAAGCTGGCGGCAGGCTTGTGCCAGTTGCCGCTGTTGCGTCCGGATATCGGTTCGCTGCTTGGCAAGTACGTAGGGGAAAGCGAGCACAACATGCGGCGTGCGCTCAGCATGGCTGTCGTCGAGCACGGAAATCTGATCGATGTTGCCTTCCTGTGCTGAAACCCCAGAAACTCGGTTCATGATGAAGTTTTGGATCAACTGCCGATCACCAAACCGAGCGCGTAATTACCAAGAGCTTTCACCGATTCAAAGGTGAGCTCAATGCCCTTTTCCGTTGCAGTGGACTTGATGCGATCCCAAATCGCCTTGCTTCGGATTGTGTTCAGTAAATCATGACCAGCCCAGGTAAGACCTTGAGCGATGATGGAGTCACCATCCATCGAGCTTGCATCCACACCTTGAATGAAGCCTGCGCGCCAGAGTAGCATGGCATGCTCTGCTTTGACCCCGTCTTCGTCATCTGTAACGTCGTACTGCTCTGATTCGAATTTGGCCGAGTTAAGCGCTTCGACCTCAATCAGTACGTCTCGAATAACATCCCAGTCACGTTTCATGAGGATCTCCAATGAGGACGATGGCAAAAACCTCGAGGCTAATGGCCCGCTCGCCCCTTGACAAGCATTGTCCCCACTTAGCGTTCCGATGTCGTGAGAAGCACCCACCACGCCGTACAACCATACCTTGGGTGATCTGATCAGTTGGCGGCAGCGACCGACGTTCAATTCAATAGCTCAGGCTTATAGAAAATCCTGCGATGTTGAATAAATTTGCTTATGCGACATTTTTCTTACCTAGGAGTTGAGCGCCTGACATCATTTTTGGTCAGGGTTTTCTCGTGTGATTTTTTGAAAGCATTATGTCTAGGCTCTGTCTAAAAAAAGATGTCGCAGACACCCAATGGAATAAGGCAGCAAGATCACCGCGGCGTAGCTTTTTGCAAGCTTGCCGGAGCGCGTGACAATTAGGCGGTTCTCTTTCAGCCAGCCGAACATGTGCTCGATGATGTTGCGTTGCGATACTTGGTCGATCAAACAGCCTCGGTAAGCCGGGCCTGGCTTATGTTTCATTGAGCGAAGCGGGATGACAGGCTGCATCCGATATCGGTCGCAGTAAGGGCGCATGAACTCTGCATTATCAGCCCCCATTATTGTGGCTTCATCAAAAGGAAAGGTCCTCACCTGTCACGGGTACGGCGCCACCCCAAAATCGCATCTGCTCTGCAGGGCGTGGCGCTGAACAGCCAGGCCTTGCGCCCAATGACAACGGCTTGCTCGCAGGCTCTGCTGGTTATTGTCAATCGGCAGATGGCCGCCCTCGACATAGCGCTCCAGCCGACCCCAGTTGTTCGCACAGCTGCGGTGCGTGCTGCAGAGGAGCCTTGGTTGAACACGATGCCTGCCATACGAGCGGATCACAGCTCGGAATGGCCAGCACCTGCAATGGTGCTGGTCATTCAACGCAATGAGGGTGAATCGAGTTTTAGGATACGTTTTGCCTCCGGGGTGTGAATCAGCGTTGCGAACTCCGCTCGCGGACTGCGTCTGAAGTGATGAGATTCCAGGCCGAAGCACTAAACGCTCTGTTTATCTCCAACGCAAAAATCGCCCCAAAAGAGCTTCCTCAATCCCCAAAACTTCAGATTTTCCCTCTTCCCTGTAGTCCATTTCCCAAAGATACTCCCACGGCCTGAAAGCCATTGCAGTGGTCGCAACCAGCGTTCTAGTCTCCCCACGTCGTTGCCCATCAACGACCGGTCTCGACGGACCGTGCGACGTTGACCACATGTCTTGCCGCTATGGCGGCTGTACGTGGGGCACCTTGTGTGCGCCGAGTGCCAACGTCTCGGTCCGTCGACCCGCGTACAGTTGCCACCCTCATGCTCGACGGCATGTTAGTGGCAGCTCCACTCACGTTGGAGAGAGACCATGCTCAAGATCGTCCCAGATCCACCGCTTTCCGGTTTCATCAAATCCCCTCAATCCCTAGAAGACACCCTGGCCCAAGCCTCGGAGTACCTCGTCTGTGCGCTCACGGTTGCGCAGCAGGCGGTGCATCAACTGGCGAAGCCGGGTGAGCAGGTGCTGACGCTGGCTGTGATGCATGAGATCGATGCTGCCCACGGTCTGGTCGAGTTGGCGTTAGGGCAGGTGCAGTCACGTCACAGTGCCCAGGGTGAGGGTTAGCCATGTGTGAAGAACTCAGAAAGAAAGACCTTGGATACACGCCGGGCATCGCGATGTGCGCCGAGGGGGAGCAGTCGCCTGATCTGTTTCGAGTGGCGCAGGGCATCCCGCTGGATTACGCGCTGGAGCAGGCCTCGGTGATGATGGGGTGCGTGCACCGGCTGACGTTCGTCGGAGTGATGGATAAAGATGAGACGTTGGTATGGGCTGCCCATCTGTTGTCGGGGATGGGGCGGGCGTTGGTGGAGGATGTGAGGATGGCACTTGCTCGGGGGGATGGATAGGCGCCGTGTAGCGAGGCCGGAATTACAGGCACAAAAAAAGACGTCCGAAGACGTCTTTTTTTCTGGATTTGGTGGAGCCGGGGGGATTTGAACCCCCGTCCGCCAGTACTCCGCTGTCGGTACTACATGCTTAGCCATCTCTATTGAGTTAATCCGCAGCCGCCCGAGTGGCAGGGTGCTTTGGACGAGTTGTGTAAGTTTTAGTCGCTTTGCCCACAACGTGCTACACGACGATCCTGTTCTGTATGACAATCACTTCGGGTTTACAGGCATCCCCTAGTGATTGCTGGAGCCGAAGCTACCAGGAGAGCGGGCTCAGCTGCTTACGCAGCGAGAGCGTGACCCTCGTAGGTTTCGTCATTGGCAACTATAGAAAGTTGCAACAGTGGATTTACGAGTTCTGTTACCAACTCGGCATGCACC
>JAEWGL010000258.1 GCA_023388335.1 Pseudomonadota bacterium
ATTACAGCCTGGACCTCGCGGCGAACAGTTGGCTGGGCGGCTTCCCGATCGCGGGCTTCGACCTGGTCGGGCAGGTCTGGCTGCCGCCGGCGCCGGTGGCGACGCTGTTCTTGCTGCATGGCTTCTACGACCACATGGGCCTGTACCGGCATGTGATCGAGTGGGCGCTGGGGCAGGGCTGTGCGGTGATTGCCTGCGACCTGCCAGGGCACGGGCTGTCCAGCGGCGCGCGGGCGAGCATCGATGATTTCGGCATCTACCAGCAGATGCTGCAGGCGCTGTTCGCGCAAGCCCGCGCGCTTGATCTGCCGCGACCCTGGCACCTCTGCGGGCAGAGCACCGGCGGGGCGATCGTGGTCGACCATTTGCTGCACGAGGGCGAGCGCAGCCCGGCCGATGGCCAGGTGATCCTGCTGGCGCCGCTGGTACGCCCGCGGGCCTGGCACTGGTCCAAGCTCAGCTATCGCGTGCTGCGCCACTTCGTCAACGGCATCGAGCGGCGCTTCACCGATAACAGCACCGACCCGGACTTCCTGCCGTTCCTGCAGGCCGACCCCTTGCAGCCCAGACGCCTGCCGACGGCCTGGGTCGGCGCGCTGGTGAACTGGGTCCAGCGCATCGAGGCCGCGCCGCGCAGCACACGGCAGCCCTTGATCGTCCAGGGAGAAGCCGATGGTACGGTGGACTGGCCCTACAACCTCAAGGTGCTGCGGGCCAAGTTCACCGACCCGCAGGTGCTCATGCTGCCCGAAGCGCGGCATCACCTGGCCAATGAAATGCCAGACATCCGCCAGGGCTATTTCGCCTTCATCGGCCAGCGCCTGGGCTGATCACTTGAGATTGGCGGAACTCTGGCCTACCGCGAGGCCCGCGCGAATCGCCGCCAGGGCGGCCTTGTAGTAGGCCTGGCCCTGGGGCGACTCGGCGAAGGTGGCGAATTCTTCCAGCTCCGTGTCGGACAACTCACGGTAGACATACAGCAAGGTGTTGTTCAGGTCATCGCCGATCTGCTCCATCAGGCGCTGGCGCTGACCGTCGAGCATGCCTTGGGCCTGGCCGCCGCCGAACAGGCCAGGGATCATCGAGCTGAGGCTGTCGGCCGCGACCCCGGCGATCGCCAGGCTGACCTCGGCACCGGCTTCGCGGGCCGGCAGGGCCTGGGCCAGGTGACCGATGATCAGCACGCGGTCGTCGCTGGCGGCGATCTTCGGCAAGCCCTGGGCATTCTTGGCCAACTGGTCGCTGCGCGTGGCCAGCAGTTCGGCGGCTACGACCTTGCGCCCCAGCGGCGACTGGAAGAAACCCAGGGCCGGCTGCGGGTCCTCGAGGTTGGCGCGCAGTTGCGCCTGGGCACGGCGATCCATGGCCTGGGCCTGGAAGCGCTGGTTGCTGTTGTTGACCAAGGCCTGGTAAACCGCAGGCGGCAGGCTATTGCGATAGCGCTGCTGGGCGGCGTTGACGGCATCGGTGAAATGGGCGCGCTGGTCGGGCCAGCCGGCAGCCTTGTACAGTTGATCGAGGCTGTCTGCCCAGACAGGCATGGTGCAGGCCAGCATCAGCAGCAGGGAAAACAAACGGCGCATTCAGGACTCCTGTCGGCAGGTGGCTATTGTCCGTAACACGGCGGGGCTTTGTCGAGATACCAATACACACTCTCGGCCAAGTGGCGCTGTCGGTTTTCATGGCGGATGGATACTATGCGCGCCATGCACATCTCTCCTGATCACCCCTCGCTGTTGCGTATAGTCGATGACCTGGCCACCCGTGGCTGGTCGCAGCACGACCTGTTCCTGCCCCAGGCCCTGAGCCTGGCGCTTGCGGCCGAGTGCCTGCAACGTGCGGTCGAGGGTGAGCTGGCCCCGGCCGGGGTTGGCCGGGGCGCCGCGCAGGAGGTACGCGAGGGCATCCGTGGTGACCATATCCAGTGGATCGAGCCCGGCCAGGCCGAGATATGCGACCGCTACCTGGACGTGATGGAGAGCCTGCGTCATGCACTCAATCGCGGCCTGTTCCTGGGCCTTGAGGAGTTCGAGTGCCACTTCGCCCTGTACCCGCCCGGGGCCTTCTACCGCAAGCACCTGGACCGCTTTCGCGACGACGACCGGCGCATGGTCTCGGCGATCATCTACCTCAATGATGGTTGGCAGCCGGACGATGGCGGCCAGTTGCGCATGAGCCTGGCCAACGGCCTGGAACATGACGTGCAGCCTGTCGCCGGGTGCCTGGTGGTGTTCCTCTCGGGCGAGATCCCCCACGAAGTGCTACCGGCGCGACGGGATCGCCTGTCGTTGACCGGCTGGTTCAGGCGCCGTGGCAATGAGCCGTTCTGAGCTGCCCAAGGTGCTGGTAAGCGCCTGTCTGCTGGGACAGCCGGTGCGCTATGACGGGCGGTCCAGCGGTTATCCTGATCTGTTGCAGTGCTGGCAGGCCGAAGGCCGAGTGGTACCGCTGTGCCCGGAAATCGCCGGTGGGCTGCCGACACCGCGCCCGGCGGCCGAGATTCTGGGCGGGCAGGGCGGAGCGGTTCTTGAGGCGGACGCTCAGGTGGTGACGGTGCTGGGCGAGGTTGTCAGCCAGGCCTTCCTGGCTGGCGCGCATCAGGCGTTGGCGCTGGTGCGTCGGCACGGCATCCGTGTGGCGGTGCTCAAGGCCAACAGCCCCTCGTGCGGCAATCGCCTCACCTACGATGGTAGCTTCAGTGGGATGAAAGTGCCGGGTGAGGGAGTTACCACGGCGTTACTGCGGCGCGAAGGGGTGCAGGTATTCAGTGAGCTGGAGCTGGCCGAGGCGCAGCGGTGCTTGTTGGGGTTGGAGTGAGCGTAGGGAGAGCGAGCAGGGCGTTCTAAAACAAGGGCCTTGCATTGCCTTCTTTGGCCGCGCCTCGTCATGTGCTCTGTGCCTCAGCTCGCGAACCCTGTGCTACTGAGCCGCCGTCGCCGGTACCTGCTCTGCCAGCCACTTCTGTTCCAGCGCGGCCATGCGGCCATCGTCCTTGATGCGTTTCAAGGCGTTTTCCACCGCGCTCTGGAACGCGGGGTTGTCTTTCTGGAAGGGGATCAGCACCGAGGGCTTTGTGCCCTGGCTGGGGGAGTCGATGACATCTAGTCGAGCGTCTGTCTGCTGGCCTGCCTTCGATGGCTCCAGGGCAATGTCGTACTTGCCGCTCTCCACGCCTGTCAGCACCTCGTCCGCGGGCGTTTCGATGATTTCGACGCGCACGTCCAGTTCGCTGGCCAACGCTTGTCCGAGCTCGACCGAAAAGCCGGTCAGCTGCTCGTTCTGCTTGAAGGTATAGGGTGGGATATCACCCTGCACGGCAATGCGCAGCTCACCTCGGTCGTTCACGTCGTCGATCAGCTCTGCCTGAGCCCATGGGCTGATCAGTACGGCCAATAGAATCCCTGTGGTTACACGCATGGACGTCCCTTCTTTTTTGGCGGGTGGGTTCAGTCGCCGGGACCTTCCAGAGTTGCCCGTCGAACGCAGCTAGGACCCCCGTTCGGGAGCAATGTTTAGCGTGACATGAAATATTTCTGTCGTTACCTATAGCTACGGTGCCTGTCTGGGTGTTGTGGCGCTCTTGAGATCGAGCGACGCCCGCGCGGCGCATCGCGGCACAAGGCCGCTCCCACATTTTGTTGCAACCTGCCATGGCCTGTGAGAGCTGGGTTGTCAGCCTTGATGCATGTCGAAAGATTGCATGAGGGCTGTCGCGGTCACCTCGATATCTCTGTCGTACAAACAAGGCTAAAAGCTCGGTCTGTCAGGCCATGGTACGTTGCAACAAATGTGGGAGCGGGCTTGCCCGCGAAGCGCCGCGCGGGCGGCGCTCGATCTCAAGGGCGCCACAACAGCCAAGGCAAGCACCACCGCGATGCGCCGCGCGATACAAAAAAGGGAGACCACCAGGGTCTCCCTTTTCAGGCAACACGATCAATCAGAACAGTACGCGGGAACGAATGGTGCCCTTGACCTGTTGCAGTTTCTCTTGTGCCAGGTCCGAGTACTCGGCATCCACGTCGATCACTACGTAACCGACTTTCTCGTTGGTTTGCAGGAACTGACCGGAGATGTTGATCCCGTTCTCGGCGAAGACTTTGTTGATCTCGCTGAGCACGCCCGGGATGTTTTCGTGGATGTGCAGCAGGCGGTGCTTGCCCGGGTGCGCCGGCAGGGCCACTTCGGGGAAGTTGACCGACGACACCGAGGTACCGTTGTCGCTGTACTTGACCAGCTTCTCGGCCACTTCCAAGCCGATGTTGGCCTGGGCTTCGGCGGTGGAACCACCGATGTGCGGGGTCAGGATCACATTGTCCAGGCCACGCAGCGGGCTTTCGAACTCTTCGTCGTTGGAGCGCGGCTCGACCGGGAACACGTCGATGGCGGCGCCGATCAGGTGCTTGTCCTTGATGGCGTTGGCCAGGTGGTCCAGCTCGACCACGGTGCCGCGGGCGGCGTTGATCAGGATGCCGCCTTTCTTCATGGCGCGGATTTCTTTCTCGCCGATCATCCACTGGGTGGACGGCAGCTCGGGCACGTGCAGCGAGACGATGTCGGCCAGACCCAGCAGTTCGTTCAGGCTACCGACCTGGGTGGCGTTACCCAGCGGCAGCTTGGTGATGGTGTCGTAGAAGTACACCTGCATGCCCAGGCCCTCGGCCAGGACCGACAGTTGGGTGCCGATCGAGCCGTAGCCGATGATGCCCAGCTTCTTGCCACGGATCTCGAAGGAGTTGGCCGCGCTCTTGATCCAGCCACCACGGTGGCAGGAAGCGTTTTTCTCAGGGATGCCGCGCAGCAGCAGGATGGCCTGGGCCAGTACCAGCTCGGCGACCGAGCGGGTGTTGGAATACGGGGCGTTGAACACCGCGATGCCGCGCTCACGGGCCGCATCCAGGTCGACCTGGTTGGTGCCGATGCAGAAACAGCCGACAGCGACCAGTTTCTTGGCGCAGTCAAAGACCTCTTCGGTCAATTGGGTGCGCGAGCGGATACCGATGAAATGGGCATCGGCGATCTTTTCCTTCAGCTCGGCTTCCGGCACGGAACCTGTGAGGTACTCGATATTGGTATATCCGGCAGCCTTGAGGGTATCCACCGCGTTCTGATGGACGCCTTCAAGAAGAAGGAACCTGATCTTGCTCTTGTCGAGAGAAGTCTTGCTCATCTGCGTAAACCTGTGTCCCGGAGAAAAAATGGCAGGGAAGTGAAGCAGCGCGGCATCGGCCTGTAGCACGAACAGCGGGGGCGCTATGCTAGCATAGGCGACCCCCGATGAGCTCATCCCGGCAGGTGAAGAGTGCTCAGGGTGACTATGAATCATTCGAGAGTTCAAGCGATGACCCATACCGCGGTACTTGAAGAGCTGATGACCCTGGTCGACCCTGGCAAGGTCCTTACTGACCCGGCCTCGCTTGAAGCCTATGGCAAGGACTGGACCAAGCACTTCCCGCCCGCGCCCCTGGCCATCGTGTTCCCCCGCAGCACCGAACAGGTCGTGGCCATTGTCCGCTGGGCCAATGCCCACGGCATGGCGCTGGTGCCGTCCGGCGGGCGCACCGGGCTCTCGGCCGCCGCCGTGGCGGCCAATGGCGAGGTGGTCGTGTCGTTCGACTACATGAACAGTATTCTCGCCTTCAATGAATCCGACCGCACCGTGGTCTGCCAGCCAGGCGTGGTGACCAAGCAGTTGCAGCTGTTCGCCGAGGACGAGGGCCTGTACTACCCCGTGGATTTCGCCTCCTCTGGCTCCAGCCAGATTGGCGGCAACATCGGCACCAACGCCGGCGGGATCAAGGTGATCCGCTATGGCATGACCCGCAACTGGGTGGCCGGCCTGAAGGTGGTGACCGGCAAGGGCGACGTGCTCGAGCTGAACAAGGACCTGATCAAGAACGCCACCGGCTACGACCTGCGCCAGCTGTTCATCGGCGCCGAGGGCACCCTGGGCCTGGTGGTCGAGGCGACCATGCGCCTGGACCGCGCGCCACGCAACCTGACCGCCATGGTCCTCGGCACTCCGGACTTCGACTCGATCATGCCGGTGCTGCACGCCTTCCAGGGCAAGCTCGACCTCACCGCCTTCGAGTTCTTTTCCGATAAGGCGCTGGCCAAGGTGCTCGGCCGTGGCGACGTACCGGCACCGTTCGCCACCGACTGCCCTTTCTATGCACTGCTGGAGTTCGAGGCCAGCAGCGAGGAGATCGCTGCCAGCGCCCTGGCCACTTTCGAGCATTGCGTCGAGCAGGGATGGGTGCTCGATGGCGTGATGAGCCAGAGCCAGACCCAGCTGCAGAACCTGTGGAAGCTGCGCGAATACATCTCCGAGACCATTTCGCACTGGACGCCGTACAAGAACGATATCTCGGTGACCGTCTCGAAAGTGCCAGCCTTCCTGCGCGACATCGATGCGATCGTCGGCCAGCATTACCCTGATTTCGAGGTCGTCTGGTATGGCCATATTGGCGACGGCAACCTGCACCTGAACATCCTCAAGCCCGAGCAGATGGACAAGGACGCATTCTTCGCCACCTGCGCCAAGGTCAACAAGTGGGTGTTCGAGATCGTCGAGCGCTACAACGGCTCGATTTCCGCCGAGCACGGCGTGGGCATGACCAAGCGCGACTACCTGGGTTACAGCCGCTCGACCGCGGAAATCGGCTACATGAAAGCGGTCAAGCAGGTATTCGACCCGAACGGGATCATGAACCCAGGCAAGATCTTCGCACCCGAGTAACCGCAGTTTCCACAGCGCCAGGAGTCGGCAATGAGCTATCAGCACCAGTATGTAGACGGCACACGTATTCACTTTCCCCTGGGCAAGGTGGTGTGCATAGGCCGCAACTATGCCGAGCACGCCAAGGAGCTGGACAACCCTATCCCCAGCGAGCCGCTGCTGTTCATCAAGCCGGGCAGCTGCGTGGTGCCGCTCGCCGGCGGTTTCAAGATTCCCACCGATCGCGGTTCGGTGCACTACGAGGCGGAGATCGCCGTATTGCTGGGCAAGCCGTTGTCGCAGCATCCGAGTGAAGAAGAAGTCCTTGACGCCATTTCCGGTTTGGCCCCGGCGTTGGACCTGACCCTGCGTGACGTGCAGGCCAAGCTCAAGGAAAAGGGCCTGCCCTGGGAGCTGGCCAAGAGCTTCGATGGCGCTTGCGTGCTGGCGCCTTTCGTTGCCGCCGCCACCTATGAGGACCTGGCCGACATCGACATTCGCCTGACCATCAACGGCCAGGTGCGCCAGGACGGCAACAGCGCACTGATGCTCAACCCGATCGTGCCGATCATCCAGTACATCGCTACACACTTTTCCCTGCAGCCGGGAGACGTGATCCTGACCGGCACCCCCGCCGGTGTCGGCCCGCTGAACCCAGGCGACGAACTGCTGCTGGAGCTGCCTGGCGTCAGCCGTTTCGAAAGTCGCGTGCTCTGAGCCTGCTGACGATGGCAGCGCCCGCTGCCATCGTGCTTCCCTACCGCCTGGCGGGTTTTGCATTTTTTTCACAAACCAACCGGATAATGCACACGCGATTTCCCCGTGCCTATGCCGGCATTGAGTTGTGCCGTCGGCAAAAACCTCAGGAACACCCTTCTATCATGGCTTTGCTCTCCAGTGCTTCCCTGCTTTCGGCGCCCAAGCGTCGTTCCTTCCTGCATTGGCCGTTCTGGCTGACCGCGGCCGTGGTGATTGCCGGCGGCCTGTCCGTTGCCATGCATTGGGACGACCGTGGATTGCTGTGGGTCAAGGAAGGTTTTGAAAGCAAGGCCATCCAGAAGGAGAGCGTCTGGCTGCCCGAGTACCGCGTCGACATCGATGCCAAGGTGCTGCCAGGCATGGAGGATGACGAAGCCTCGGACCTCGCCTACAGCCCAGCGACCCGCACGTTGTTCGCGGTAATGGGCAAGAACCCTTTTTTGGTCGAATTGAACCTGGAGGGGGATGTGTTGCGCCAGATCCCGCTTGTTGGTTGGAGCAATCCCGAGGGCGTTGCCGTGCTCGAAGGCGGGCAGTTGGCGATCGTCGACGAGCGCGATCACGACATGACCCTGGTCAAGGTCGACGCTGCCACCACGACGTTGAACCGCGCCGACTTCAAGCCCTATGACCTGGGCGAGTCAGTCAAGAGTAACAAGGGTTTCGAGGCGCTCGCCTGGGACCCGGCACGCAAGCGCATCGTCATCGGTGAAGAGCGCCCCCCCAAGCTCTATGCCCTGGACAGCGACGGCCACGGTCCCCTGGCCGGCGACAAGCGCCACCTGCCCAGTGACGAATTAGACCTGCGCAACCTCTCGGCGCTGAGCGTCGACCCGCGCACTGGCCATCTGCTGGTGCTTTCAGCCGACTCGAACATGCTCCTGGAGCTCGACGAACACGGCGAGCAGGTCAGCTTCATGACCCTGTTGGGGGGCTTCAATGGCCTGAAAGATACGCTGCCGCGTGCCGAGGGCGTGGCCATGGACGAGTCGGGCACCCTCTATATGGTCAGCGAGCCAAACCTGTTCTACCGTTTCCGCAAGGAGTGATGCCGAAATCAGATTTTTCTGATGATGGCATTAAGCTTTGCTTCAGCTGTTCGTGGTTAGATTCGCTCACCTCAAGCCGAGTCTGCCCGTATGCGTCGTGTTTTCCGTCAGCCCTTGATCCTGCTCATCCTTGCCCTGTTCGCCCTGGTATTGGGCGGGGTAGCGGCCCAGGAATTTCGTCTGTTCGAGCGTGCCTGGTTCAACCTCAAGGCCTGGTGGCAGCCAGCTGAGCACAGCATGGCGCTGGACCAGTACCGGGTGGTGATCGAGGCGCAGCCCATCGAAGGGCTGGATGACGACATCTCCGCATTGACCTACGATCCCGATCGCAAGAGCCTGTTCACCGTTACCAATGCCCGCTCCGAGCTGATCGAGCTGTCCCTCGACGGTCAGGTGCTGCGCCGCGTGCCGCTGATCGGTTTCGGCGATCCGGAAGCGGTGGAATACGTGGGCCCCGATACCTACGTGATCACCGACGAGCGCCAACAGCGCCTGATCCGCGTGCGCCTGCAGCAAGACACGCCATTGCTGGACGCCAGCAACGCCGAGCAGCTGACGCTGGGGATCGGCCTGAACGGCAACAAGGGCTTCGAGGGCCTGGCCTACGACTCGGTGGGCAAGCGCCTGTTCGTGGCCAAGGAGCGCGATCCGATGCTGATCTACGAGGTGCATGGCTTCCCCCACGAGAATCCCGAGCAGCCCTACGCCGTGCATGTGGTACAGGACCGCAAGCGCGATTCGCGGTTGTTCGTGAGGGATTTGTCGAGCCTGCAGTTCGACGAGCGCAGCGGGCACCTGCTGGCCTTGTCGGACGAGTCGCGGCTGGTGCTGGAGCTGGATGTGAAGGGGCGACCGTTGAGCACCTTGTCCCTGCGCAAGGGCTTCCAGGGCCTCAAGGCTACCGTTCCCCAGGCCGAAGGCATCGCCATGGACGATGCCGGGACCATCTACCTGGTCAGCGAGCCGAACCTGTTCTATGTGTTCCGCAAGCCGGCGCAATAGGCGCAGCCTGGACCCCTACAGGCGACCGGGCCGCTTCAGCAGCGAAGCGCCAGTGTGCCTTGCGCGGCCGTTCAGGCCTTGAGTGTCTTCACGCCTTCTGCCGTACCCAGCAACAGCAGGTCCGCCGGACGTGCCGCGAACAGGCCGTTGGTCACCACGCCGACGATGGCGTTGATCTGGCTTTCCAGGGCCACCGGATCGGTGATCTGCAGGTTGTGCACGTCGAGAATGACGTTGCCGTTGTCGGTCAGCACGCCTTCGCGGTACACCGGGTCACCGCCGAGCTTGACCAGCTGACGCGCCACATGGCTGCGGGCCATGGGGATCACCTCGACCGGCAGCGGGAAGGCGCCGAGCACGGGCACCAGCTTGCTGGCGTCGGCGATGCAGATGAAGGTCTTGGCCACGGCGGCGACGATCTTCTCGCGGGTCAGGGCCGCGCCTCCGCCCTTGATCAGGTTCAAGTGCTCGTCGCTTTCGTCGGTACCGTCGACATAGAACTCCAGCTCGCTCACGGTGTTGAGCTCGTAGACCGGGATGCCGTGTTGCTGGAGGCGGGCAGCGGTGGCTTCGGAGCTGGCGACCGCGCCGTCAAAGGCGGTCTTGTGCTGGGCCAGGGCGTCGATGAAGCAGTTGGCGGTCGAGCCGGTGCCGACGCCGACGATGCTCTTGGCATCGAGCTTGGGCAGAATGAAGTCGACAGCGGCCTGGGCGACAGCCTGTTTGAGTTGGTCCTGGGTCATGCGGGCTCCGGGAAGGGGCAGGGGGTATCGAAGGGCGTCATTATAGCGGCAAGCGCCGGTAAAACCTCGGCTTTGCTGTGGTCGCCCGACGTGACGCTGGGGTAGACTCCCAGCCCTTGTCCCGCGGCCCAGTGATGCTTTCCCGATGCTCGAACAGTACGTCAAGAAGATCCTCACCTCG
>JAEWGL010000012.1 GCA_023388335.1 Pseudomonadota bacterium
CGCGGCCTGCTGCTGACCACCGAGCAGGGCACGCCGCAGATGGCCGCACCGCAGGCTCTGACCCAGCTGCAGGAAGGGCAGCAGTTGCTGCAGCAGTTGGCCGAATCGGCGGCCAACCAGCAGGCGCAGCTGCCGAGCGATCCGGCCGAACTGCCCGCGGACACCACGCTGGGCGAGCTGCAGGAACACCTGCGTGCGACCCACAGAGGCAGCACGGCCGGCAGCATCACCGGGGGCGATGGCGAAGCACCCGGCTGGAGCGCCCCGATTCTGCTGGGCAGTGGCGTGGCCGGCGTGCTGAGCCTGACCCCGGCCGACCAGGTCTGGGTGAGCGGCACGCACACCACCCTGGCCAGCGGCGTGGCGCTGAACTGGATGACGCAGGGCTCGCTGACACTGGCGGTTGCCGGTGGCCTGGTGCTGTACACCGCCGGTGTGCAGCCCAGCGGCGAGAGCCCGAACCAGGAGCGTGGCATCGCGCTGCACGCCGCGCAGGGCAAGGTAAGCGCACGCGCGCACAGGAACCAGGCGATCGTGGCGGCCAAGACCCAGGTGCGCATTGCCAGCACCGAAGCAGACGTGATGCTGTCGGCGCCGAGCAAGCACCTGCTGGCGACGGCGGCGGGGGCGTACATCCGGATCGAGGGTGACAACATCGAGCTGGGCGCGCCGGGGAAGGTGGAGTTCAAGGCGAGCCAGCGGGAGTGGGTGGGGCCGGCGAGTGTGGCGGGCGAGGCGAAGCTGCCGAGCGCCACCCTCGACAAGTGCAATGAGGCAAGCGTAGATGCGGCAAAGTCAGGGGCGGCGAATGTCGCGCTATGACGATCGGTTCGATGTTCTGGTGGCGCTGCGTGACCAAATCGCAGCATCCGCGCAGCCGTGGTTCGTCCTGATCGACCCTATGTCGCGTACTGATCTGAGTTGCATTGACCAGTTCAATAGACAGAAGCACCTCGTCGATTTGACGAGCTATGGCCTTGACAGAGCGCTCTGCCCCTATGTCGTCAGCATTCTGGGTGGCCGGGACGAATTCCTGGAAGAGACTGTGTCGCTGGCATGGGAGCGCCGTCAAGATTGGCAGGAGCCACAGCCGGTCTGCGGCTGGTTGTCTTCAAGCCTGTCTCCAGGCTCCATTGCTCTTTCTATCAAACAGACAGCTCTTACGCGCACGAAGGAAGGGAAAAGGAATCTGAGAAGGTTCTACGATCCGAGGGTGGTCCGGCATGCATCTTTCTCGGGATGCCCTGTGTATGCACCAGATGATTGGGAGCATTGGCTTCAGTTGGGGTTCGATGGCAACACGCTCCTCGTTCCGCACAGGATGCCCAATGTTGATCGAAACGGCGTCATTCCGAGCGATCCAGTCCATGACGAATGGGTGGTTCCCACCGTTGCGGCGATTGCGCAATTGCAGCGCTTTGGCGAACGTCCATCAGTGCATGAGCAACTACTGCAATCGGCAGTTCGCTGTGCGATCGAGCTGGGGCTCCCCCCGGAGAGCACCGCGGATGCCGTTAGTTTTCTCCTCCATAAAGTGCTGGTGCATCCGGAAATTGAGCGGCATCCGACGGTTCGCGTGTGGCTGAAGCAAGCGGCATCAGGAGAAGCGTCGTACGCTGATCAGAGCGCTGAGGCCTCGTCCAGCTGGTGGCGTGACGTGGAAAGCGGGCAGTGGCAGAAGAACATCAAGGAAGAATCAAGGGAGACGCGACATGGCTGATGGCGCAGCGATTGCGGGAAGTGTAAAACGTTCGGTACAGAACACGGCGCCGTTTGGCGACTGCAAAAAGTGCGACAAGGCAGGTTTTCCGATCCTGCCTATGCGCTTCGCCTATACACCGAAGGCAACGGTAGCCGAGACCAAGGCGGCGAGCCTTGATGGTCAAGACTACAGTCTGACTGCCGGTGCGCTTGCATTGCGCATGCTTAGCCAAGGCTATCTGTATATGCTGGACGAGCGCGGTGCGGGTACGTGGAGGTCGTTCCTGGTGGCCGTTGACGGTTCTCTTTCCGAAATGCCTTCAGTAACGACTGTTGAACCAAGCGAAGCGCAATGTGGAAGAAGTGACCACAATGTGCGTTCAGCCGCATTCTCGATCCGGGATCCGAAGCAAGCCAAACGAATCTGGCTGGCCTATTTCAGTGTCGTGCAGACCGAGCATCAGCTCGCAGTGTACGAAGCTGCGCTGCTAGGAAAGGCGATGCCCGAGCGAAGCTCGGAAGATCCCGAGATCGATCCAGCCTACGTGGAAAAACGTTTTCAGCTCTACTCTATCCCTGATCTGATGTCCGCAGCAAAAGCTGGATCGCTTGCGCATCCTCAGGCATGCCTTTTTGGGAATGGCTTGGGAAAACTGAGCGAGTATGCCGCTGAGTTCACAGGAAAGCACCAGGTGTACGCCGAGAGCATCACGCCCGGCGCCGACTATTCTGCGCGAGCTTCAGCTATTGCCTCGCGAATGGCAGGAATGCACGAAGGTGGCGGTGTTGCTGTCTACATGCATGATCCGATGGGCATTGCGATGGAAATTAGGCATTTTGCAAGCCTGCGGCGCTTGAATATCGAGAGAATCAATCAAAAATACAGTAGACAGATTGCAGTCAAGCGACTGATCGAGCAGATTGGGGCCTCTTGGAAAGCTGGCGGTGCCGACAAGGCGGAGGAGTGGGTCGAAGACTATCTCGATAAAATTGACTCGTCGAAGATTGAAAGTTTCGAGTCAAGCTTCAAGGCGGAGATTGGAAACCTTCCGCAATTGCTGGACGCACATGTCGAAGATTGCAACTCTTTCGCGAACGGCTGGGCGTTGCAGACATGCGTACGGCATGATTTCGATGTGGCCGAACCCGATAGCGTCCTGGAGATGGTCTGTCAGACTGCGGCGGTACTGGGCGGCGGCCCTCTCTGTGACGCTGATCGCAATAATATGGTAAAGGAATTTGAGAAGCCAGCTGATAAGAACCTGTGGTACTGGGTGATTGCTGGTGGTCAGAAAAGCTTGCTTGCGAATATTGCGGAGAATAAGTCTGCAGATGTGCAGGGCATCATCAAGTCCAGCTACAGCGTGTATGACGGCTGGCTTGCCGAGCATAAGGAGTTCACGCGTCATTTGCAGTCGCGGCTCGCGGGCGAGCCGCCGGACCCAGATTGGCGGCCGGGCCCAACCCGCACCGCGGTCTATAGAAACGCGTTAGCTGCGGATGAGGCTGTTGGAAACATGATTACCGGTGTGCAAGGAATGCTCACTGATATCAAGTTTGCTGGGTTCAAGAATCTGCGCGTATTCTCCATCGCCGGCGCCCTTTGGTTCCGGACAGCCGTGCAGCCCGTTTTGGAAGTGGTCACCGTCGCAGATTTCATTCGGGATAATAAAGAGAGTGCATGGGGGCACAAGCTCGATGCCAGGTTGCAGCGATCAGTGGATCCAGAGGGTGCGCGCCGGTCTTCAATCAATCTAGCTGATGTGACTGATGAGTTGGGGGAGGCGGGGCGGAAGAAGATCCCGCTACTCCGCATACAGTGGGGTGAAATCATTGAGGTAGAGTCTCTAACTGGCCAGCAAGCGCGCGAAGTGAGTCGTCAGGTCAATCGACGTATTCGCGCTCAGAGCAAGGCGGCAGCGGCTGCGAATGGTGGGCGGAAGTTCACAAGAACGCCGCTGAGTTCGAGCATGGAAAAAGTATATGAACAACTCCACCGGCAGGGGCTGATTGAGCAAGCGGCCCAGCGCGCTCAGCGGGAGTTGGCTGAGGAAGCGGTCCGAGTGACGGCTGCGCGGGCAAGAAACGCAACTGCGAGTGTGGTTGCCATGCCTGCTGCAATGCAGTCATTGCCCCAAGCAACGTCAGGAGGATGGAGCACCCGTACAATCGCCTTGTTGAAGAACGGCGGTGCAGTCGGAGGTTTGGCGGTTTGGGCGGCCGGATTTCAAACTGTAGCATTCATGGCGTCTTTGAAGGAGATAGACGACAAGCCCTCGGTTGCGGCATACGCAAAGATGGCTGCTTCGATCATTGGTTTTGTTGGGGCTGCTTCTGAAGTGACTGGTGGGATGCTCGTTCTGCGTGCCTACTTTACATCCAGTGAAGTGATAGGAACTCTCGGACTTCGGGTAACAGCGCTCGGTGGTGTAATTGGAGGTGTTGCGGGCGTCATCGCGGGCGTGATGACTCTAACTGACTCTGTGGATCTGATTAGAGACAAGGACTACGATGCGGGCACCCGAATGATGGCGGCTGGTATTTTGCTGACTACCAGTGGCATAGCGACAATAGGTGGTGGGGCGGTGGGCTTGGGTATGTTCTCACTAGGAGGGCCGATTGTATGGGCTATCATTGCTGTGGGTGCCGCAATTGTAGGTCTGTACTTTCTGGTGTCAGCGGAAGATAAGCGTGATAATCCGCTGCAGGTATGGTTAAGGTCCTGCGTCTTTGGAATAAAGGTTACATATCAAAATGCTGAAGAGGAGCGGGCGGTTCTCGAGAAGCTATTTGTCATTCCCTTCTCCGTAACTGTCGTTTGGCGGCAGGGACAGTCCATCATGGGCTTCCGATTCGGAGGGACTGTGGATGTCGTCATTGATGCGCCCGATGTGGCGCCTGGAAAGGGTTGGCTGAGCTATAGTATTTCGCTTGAAATGGAAGATGGACGCCTGCTAGAGGCATCCTCAGATCGGCTCATTGCCTCTGATTTGCGGGAGGGCTTGGTCGATAGGTATCGAATTTCTGAAGGGCTGGAGGCGCAGAATAGGGGGTTGGCATCCCCTACAACTGGGGGCGCCACGCTTAGAAGAAGTCAGGCAAATGGTGTGATGTGGAGGGTGGTTTACGTCACAAATCAGTTGAAGCGTTTACGAGTGACTGCCCGGATGTGGCCGGATAAAAGTAGTAGCCCAGAAATTGTTTTGCCTAGCGCTGCAGGGATCGTTGAATCAGTTGTTGCTGCAGATTAAAGCTAAAAAGACGTGCGGATTGGTGATTGAATGAAAATTGACGTAATGGATATGGATGGTGCCGTACAAGGGCTTGGCGGAAAGATGTATCCGCTGCTCTTGCATCGCACCGAAGACGGCGGTCCAGATTTTGTCCTCGACGTGGACGAGGATGCCTTGGTTGCTGTTCCGGACGTCAATTTAATTTCCGCCGGTAAGGGTATTGCGGTCATTATGCTGTTCGCGATTGCTTCGGTTACCGCCTATATCCTTGGTTTTTTGCCGATGCTTATGGAGGATGTATCGAAGTTGGTTCTCCCGTTAATCATGGTTTTTCTGGTCGCCGTCTTGGGCCTTGCTGCGGCAATATTTGTATTCAGGGCAGTGCGCAATGGTGATCGCCTGGATCCAATCCTCTTCAATAGACTGGATCAGACCGTTACTCATTACAGCGGCTCTGGGGCTATGGTCTACAATTGGAGATCGCTCAAGCCCTTTATTCGTATAATTCAGGTTGTACATGCTGCAGGTGGCTCAGTAACGTACCAGTTGATACTTGCGGACGTGGACGTTGGTACTGGTGCGATTCGCTCTGAGTTTGTTGCGGGTAAAGGTGATTTGATAGGTGCGGGCGCTCACCGATTTGGTTTCTTTCAGGCTTTCATGGAAGGATCCCTTGCCGATCTTCCCAAGTTTCAGTTGGTTTCGTCCCGTATGGGTTGGCTCAAGCGAGTGGCGGTGAGTATCTGGACCTTGAATGCGACTCGTGAGCGTTTGTTGGGCCGGCAGCCTTGGACGCCCGGCGTCATTCTAATAACCATTATTTGGATCGCTCTGCTGACGCCACTTCAGCTGTCAGAGCTGATCGCTGCTGGGATATCCAAGGGGCCATTCGGAGTCAAGGAAACCGGGCCTTGGCCGTCGCGATTTGATGCGTTAAAGGACCGCTCAGTCCTGAAGTCAAAAGCGGAGCGCTATGGTGACGTGACATCCATTTCGCGGTGGGTGGTTACCAGTGCACTTGCCATCGGGGCTTCCATCTGGATGTTTCTTTTCGGACTGTTGTGCGTCGCCGTACTGCGGTAAATTTCTCGATGACAGGGATGAGGTGGAGTTCGTTGTCGCGACCGCAGGAGGCTAGATGTTTATCTGCTTAGCTAGGCCCAGCACGAGTGTGGCGAGAGAGGGCTCCGCTGCTGCCAGGTCGTGACCGCACTACGTCAAGCCTAGATGTGCAGGGCCACGGGGGTAGTTCAATTTGGCATGCTGCCGTGCTTCCCGGCCTTGGGAGCTGCATTCACGCCAAGCGTGTGTTTGTTCGCTGGATACCCTCTTGCGAGTTGTAGCTCCAATGCCAGGCTCACAGAAATCAGTGCCATTGGCAATGCGCTCGGGCGCGACTAGGTCGAGCCGTGGAAGAGTGCCTCGGTCGGCTATGTAGCCACTCCGGCTGAATCTTAACCATCAGACCATGCTTGCGTGAACATTGGAGGGCAGCAGCAGTCTGCCGCCCGTCAGAAACATCCGAGGGGAAACGCTCAGTCATTAGTCCTGAGTGGCGCAGCGGAACCCGTGGCTTGCATTTTGATTAGCATCAATGTCACTTCCGTGGGCATTCTTGAGCTTGGGTGGATCCGGAAGCCGGTGATCGCGCGCAAACGTCATCGCAACAAATACAAGCGAATCACCGCCGCGATTGTCATTTCCTCGAATTACTTTCTCGGTTCCTTCCTTCGGGCCAAGAGGATTCCGGGCATCTCCTCCCGTGTAGTCTTCCTCGTACCAATCCTGTACCCACTCAAAGCCGTGGTCTGTCATGTCGTACAGTCCAGCGGGATTGGGAGGGAATTTGCCTAGGGCAGTTCCGCTGCCGTCATCGTACTGGGAGTAGCTCGCTACATTGCGACCATCGTCGATACTGCCTGTATCGGTCGCAAATACAACCATTTTGCCACCTGATCGCGCCGCAAATTCCCACTGCGCTTCAGTTGGGAGCGTCAGCTTCCTGCCTGACGCCTTCCCGGCCCATGCGCAGAAGTCCATGGCATCCTGCCACTTGACTCCGGCAGCGGCTTTGGGGTCAGCGCGGTAAAGCGTCGTGTCGATCTTCGAAGTGCCCGCCTTCGGGCGACCTGTAGCGTCCGTGAAAGCGTCAAAATCCTCAATCGATACCTTGCGGGCCATGATCGTGAAGCCGTCGAGCGTGATCTTACGGAGGACGTCGTCATTCATTGCTCCGCTATAGGGTAGTTTTTCCTCGTTGTGCACCGGGCCGAAGTCGCCCATGAGGAACGAGCCTCCCTTGATCGGCACCAGATCCGACAAGATCTTCTGCTGGGTAGCTGCACCGGAACCGCGGTCTGCCTGGGCAGACGACTTGTCATCCTTGGCGAACGCGGTGGTGGTAAGCGGCAGGACTGCTAGCAGGACCGCTGTCCGGAGTGAAAGCATAGACATGAAGAACTCCTTGGCCGAGCAGTAAATAGTAGCAGCGGAGGTGACGAGCTAGGTAAATGCCACATCTCGGTTAAATGGCTACAGGGGATCGCAACGCCCGGGGTAGGACGGTCTTTGAGGGGCCGCTTTCTGGGATAAGGAGGCAATGACGGCGGTGCGGAATGGGTGGCCGGAGTCCATGGCAAATATGCTGATGAGCGGAGAGCAGGTCAGGATGCTGGTAGCGGGCGAGCTGAGCAATCCTTTCTTGGCTGGGTCACGTTGCGTCCGCATCTCGGCGCTGGCCGATTCTAATGGCGCCAATCCAACCAGTGATAATGGGAGTCCTGACTCATTAGGCGAGGCGCCCCTGCGTCTGTATGCTATATGCTGGCGAATAATCCAATCTGGTGCGCGCGCGAGAATCAGATGGCGCGCTTCCGGAAATAATGCATAGTAGAGGCGAGGGTCAGGAGCGATGAGGTCAATGAGCGGCTTGAGAGTAGTGGAGACAGGGTGCTAGGGTGAGCTGCGCGGTTTGCCGAGCCTGAAGTATGCGTCCCCGGCGGAGATGCTGAAGTTCCCGGGCATTGGAAAGCAGGCCTCGTCACGGCCTTCTATAGAGCGAGAAGGATTCCAGGCTTTATAATCTCGTCGGAGGCCTGGCGGGCTCTTGCGATCTCAGACGGGGTTGATGACTTCTCTCTCGCTCCTGGCTATGGCTCTGCGATGATTGCATTGGGTGGGTTGGGTGTGGTTGCGGCGGTCTTGGGCTTCTTCTTCTCCTTATCACCGATTGGACTTGCCGTGGGTATTCTCATAGCAATTCTCTTGATAGTTGTCGCAAGGTGGAAACCTACAAAGGCGCAGCGTTGGCTGGACTCTAGCTATTTCGGACATCACAAGAAGTCAAGCTTCTCATCGCAGGATGAGGAAATTTCGGGCTTTAAAGCGCTAGGTGAAGAGGGTTAATGTGTATACAGGCTGGTTGACAAAATTCAAAGTGAATAGACCGCTAAGTCCTGTCGAGCGTTCAGAGAAGCTCTCGCGAGAGCGATCTGAAAAGTTTTCCGATCGCCACACCGTTATTAGTATTAATTCGACTTACATGGATGTGATTGATCGTCGTTACCGTTTAAGGGGTATGGTGGGAACAACCATTGCGACGTTGGTGTGCACTGCAATGGCGCTATTTGGTCTCTGGATGCTCGTTGCGTGGGTTCCGACTGCTCGTCCTGATGGAGTGTATGATTGGCGAGTCGCATTGGTTTTCTTGGTCATTTTTGTTGGTCAGTGGCCTTTGGTTTGCTGGCTTACATTTGGTCGCGATTTTTTTTCGTACAAGTACTATCCAATTAGATTTAATCGACGATCTCGAATGGTGCATGCGTTCACGGGGGGGCGAGACGGGGTGATTAGTGTTCCTTGGAGTGAGGCGTACTTTCATCTGGGTCATGGTCAGAATGGGGAATATTTGCGCGATGTCCGTGTTCATGTGATGGAGGGTGATACCGTGCGGCGAACCTTCGCGGTGGGTCACTACTTCGATGACGAACAGAAGGTGCGTGAGATATGGGAATTCATAAGGCGTTACATGGATGAGGGGCCTGAGAATGTGGTCGATCCTGCGGTGCCCAATCGACTCCATCTTTCGATTGCGGACTCGTGGAAGAATTGCTACTTAACCGTCGTGATAAGTCTTGGGGAGTCGATGCTGCAGTTCAGGAAGATCCTAATGCCGCTACTTCTGCCGTTGATGGTTTGTCGCTGGCTTGTTCTGAAGAGTAGTAAGGTGCCGGTTTGGCCGGAATATGTAATCGACGAATCGAAGATTGATGCCGACGACCCAAATCGTTGGCTTGAGCCTGAGTACGTTGGTCAGTTCTATGAGGGAGAGCGGTTGTGATGCTTTCGATGTCAGTACCCGCTTCTACTTCTTACCCCTAAGTCCGATACCGTCAACGACGATGCGCTACTGATGCGTTTTTTTGAGCCTTAGGCAGGTCTGCGTTGGGTCGCTGTGTGCTCCAATTTCTTGCAGGTGGCCAGGTTATCCCTGAGTGGGGGGGATGGGCGCACAGCAGCAGACCACAGTCACATTTTGAGTTCGACCACATCGGCTTCCAGTGGACGATCACGGCGCTGTCGCTGGATGCGAGCCTGGCGCTGGCACCGCTGATCGGGCAGGGCGCGCTGCTGCAGCTGCAACAGGCCGACGTCAGCGTGCGGCCGCTGCATGGACGCATCACCGCCGCCGAGCGGCTGGGCAGCAATGGCGGCCTGGCGCGCTACCGGCTGCGCCTGCAGCCCTGGCTGGCCTTCCTGTCGCAGCGGGTGGACAGCTACGTCTTCCATGACAAGACCGTGGTCGAGATCGTCGAAGACCTGTTCGCCGATTACGGCACGTTGGCGCCGGCCTGGCGCTGGTCGCTGGGCGATGCCAGCCAGTACGCGCGGCGCAGCCTGACCACCCAGTACCAGGAAAGCGACCTGGCCTTCATCCAGCGCCTGCTGGCCGAAGAAGGCATCTATTACTGGTTCGAGCATGCCGGCGAGCCCGGCGGCGCGGACTTCGGCACGCACACGCTGGTGCTGGCCGACCACAGCCACGACACCGCCGAGCTGGGCGTGGTGCGTTTCCACCGCCGCGACGAGAGCGAGCGCAGCGACAGCGTGCAGCA
>JAEWGL010000015.1 GCA_023388335.1 Pseudomonadota bacterium
GTGGCAACGCCGGCCGGGCGCCCAAGACGCCGCCAAAAGTGAACAGCTTATTCCCGAGACAGGACACTAGCTGACGAGCTGCATTCAACGTGCCTTGGGCGTGGCCACGTTATCGCGCAAGTACACCGGTTGCGCCTGGTCCGCCACGATGGCCTCGCCGCGTGCCCAGGCAAAGCCTGCCAGGCTGAGCAGATCCAAAGCATTGGGCAACAGCTTGGCGTCACTGGCAGCAGCCTGCACGGCCAGGCGATCGGCATAACCCCAGCCGGTACCCGCACCGAACCATTCACCACTGCTACCCTGCGGCAGGGTCCCGCGCTCGGGGGCCAGCACCGCTTCCTGGCCGAGCAGGCGCATTTCGCCTTCCTGAGCCTGGTAGCATCCCCAGTACACCTCGTCCATGCGCGCATCGATGGCCGCGGCCACCTGCCGCACGCCGCGCTCGCGCAACGCGCCTTGGGCCAGGGCAGCGAGGTTGGACACCGGCAGCACCGGGCGATCAAGGGCGAAGGCCAGGCCCTGAACCACACCAATGGCGATGCGCACGCCGGTGAAGGCTCCCGGGCCGCGGCCAAAGGCGATGGCATCCAGGGCATTCAGGCCAATGCCAACATCGGCCAGCAGCGCCTTGATCATCGGCAACAACTTCTGCGCATGCTGGCGCGGGATCACCTCGTAATGGCTGCTGACCCGCCCCTCATGCAGCAAGGCAACGGAGCAGGCTTCAGTGGCGGTATCCAGGGCCAGCAAGGTGGTCATCGAAGGCGGTTCCAGGCATAAGAAAAAAGAGCAGCAGTATAAACGACAACGGCCCGCAAGCGGGCCGTTGTCTGCACCAGGGGCGGATCAGCTCAGGGCTGCCAGCACCTTGGCGGTGATGGCCTCGACCGAGCCGACGCCTTCGATGTGGCTGTACTTGGGCTTGCCGCCGTTGGCCGCCGACAGTTTCTGGTAGAAGTCCACCAGTGGCTTGGTCTGATCGTGGTAGACGGACAAGCGATGACGCACGGTTTCTTCGGTGTCGTCCTTGCGCTGAACCAGGTCCTCACCGCTTTCGTCGTCCTTGCCTTCAACCTTGGGCGGGTTGTAGACCACGTGGTAGACGCGGCCCGAGGCCTCGTGCACACGGCGACCGGCGATGCGCTGGACAATCTCTTCGTCGGCAACGGCGATCTCGACCACGGCATCCAGTTCGATGCCAGCGGCGACCAGAGCTTCCGCCTGAGGAATGGTGCGCGGGAAACCGTCGAACAGGAAACCGTTCTTGCAGTCCGGCTGGTCGATGCGCTCCTTGACCAGGTTGATGATCAGGTCGTCGGAGACCAGCTTGCCCGCGTCCATGATCGCCTTGGCTTCAAGGCCCAGGGGGGTGCCGGCCTTGACGGCTGCACGCAGCATGTCGCCGGTGGAGACCTGCGGAATACCGAACTTTTCGGTGATGAACTTTGCCTGAGTACCTTTACCGGCCCCGGGAGCTCCCAGCAGAATTACGCGCATCTTGTGCTCCTCAATTTTTTTGTAAGCAAATCAATGGATTCGGCAGTCAGGGCCAAGTCCGGAAAATCGGGTATTGGCCACAAATGGGCCAAAAGGCTGCTCAAGATACACAGCGCCCGACAGCCAGACAAGCATCCCAAGGGAGGAACGACACCCTTCCTGCGACCTGCCATTGGCAGGGTTGCGCCCGGCGCAACCCTGCCAGTGGCCCAATTTGATGCCCTCGTAAGCAACGCGGCAGTGGCCTGTCCGGGTAGGCTCAACCGGTGTTACGCAGCCCCGCTGCAATACCTGCCACGGTCACCAGCAGGGCCTGCTCCAATGGGCTGTCCAGAGCGGCTTCGCGACCGCGCGAGCGTGCCAGCAGCTCGGCCTGCAGTCGGTGCAGCGGGTCCAGATAGGTGTTGCGCAGCCGGATGAATTCCAGGGTTTCGGGGCTGTGCGCCAGTAGCACCGGTTGGCCGGTCAGGCCCAGTACCACCTGGCAGGACTGCGACAATAGGTCGCGCAACTGTGCTCCTAAAGGAAGCAGTGGCGGTTGCACCAGACGTTGGTCGTAGGCCAGGGCGATCTCGGCGTCGGCTTTGGCCAGGACCATCTCCAGCATGTCGATGCGCGTGCGGAAAAACGGCCAGTGCTCACGCATCTCGGCCAACAGTTGGTCTTGCCCCCGCGCCAAGGCATTGCCGAGCGCCGTTTCCCAGCCCAGCCACGCCGGCAGCATCAGGCGCGTCTGGGTCCAGCCGAAAATCCAGGGGATGGCGCGCAGGCTTTCGATGCCGCCGGCGCGACGCTTGGCGGGGCGACTCCCAAGGGGCAGGCGGCCGAGCTCCTGTTCCGGCGTCGATTGGCGGAAATACTCGACGAAATCCGGGTTTTCCCGTACGACGGCGCGGTAGGCCTTGACGCCGTCGGCGGCCAGCTGGTCCATCAGCTCGCGCCAAGCGGGTTGTGGCGGAGGCGGCGGCAACAGGGTTGCCTCCAGCACCGCGGCCAGGTACAGGTTGAGGTTCTGCTCGGCGATGCCCGGCAGGCCGAACTTGAAGCGGATCATCTCGCCCTGTTCGGTGGTGCGGAACCGTCCCGCGACCGACCCCGGCGGCTGCGAAAGGATTGCGGCATGGGCAGGTCCGCCGCCGCGCCCGACCGTCCCACCGCGACCATGGAACAGCAGCAGTTCGACCTCATGCTCGCGGCAGATGCGCACCAGGTTTTCCTGGGCGCGATACTGCGCCCAGGCTGCGGCGGTGGTGCCGGCATCCTTGGCCGAATCGGAATAGCCGATCATCACTTCCTGCGGCCCATGCAGGCTGGCGCGGTAGCCTGGCAGCTGCAGCAGGCATTCCATCACCGGCCCGGCGTTGTCCAGGTCCGCCAGGGTCTCGAACAGTGGCACCACGCGCATCGGCCGGGTCAGCCCGGCCTCCTTGAGCAACAGCTGCACCGCCAGCACGTCCGAGGCAGCGCCGGCCATGGAAATCACGTAGGACCCCAGCGACGCGGCCGGTGCCGCGGCGACCTCGCGGCACGTGGCCAGCACTTCGGCCGTGTCGTCCGCAGGCTGGAAGTGCGCCGGCAGCAATGGCCGGCGGTTCTTCAGCTCCTCTT
The DNA here is from genome assembly GCA_023388335.1 of Pseudomonadota bacterium. GTDB lineage: Bacteria > Pseudomonadota > Gammaproteobacteria > Pseudomonadales > Pseudomonadaceae > Aquipseudomonas. The sequence goes on from JAEWGL010000015.1 coordinate 3,106, forward strand.
GGAGAAAGCGGATGCGCTGCGCCTCATCCCAATCGGCGTAGCGGCCCAGCCCCAGGTAGTCGGTGATCTCGGTCAGCGCAGCGGTGTGCCGGGCCGAGTCCTGACGTACATCCAGACGCACCAGGAACAGCCCGAAGGTCACCGCCCGGCGCAGGCAATCGAGCAATGGCCCGTCGGCGATCACGCCCATGCCACATTCGTGCAGGGACTGGTAGCACAATTGCAAAGGTTCGATGAGGTCAGCGTTGTCACCCAGCACCTCGGCTGCGGCCGGTTGCGTCGCGCTCAGCGAGGCCTGTGCCCAGCTGCGGGTGGCTCGCAGACGTTCACGCAACTGCTTGAGCAGGGTCCGATAGGGTTCGGCGCTCTCGCCTACCCGCGCGCGCAGGGCGGCGCTGGCCTGCTGCATGGACAGTTCCGCGGCCAGGGCATCGATGTCGCGCAAAAACAGGTCGGCGGCCATCCAGCGCGCCAACAGCAGGACCTCGCGCGTGACCGCGGCGGTGACGTTGGGGTTGCCGTCACGGTCGCCGCCCATCCACGAGGCGAAGCGGATCGGCGCCGCCTCCAGCGGCAGCCGCAGGCCAGTCGCGTCGAATAGCGCCTGGTCGACCTTGCGCAGGTGACTGGGGATGGCGTGCCACAGCGAGTGCTCGATCACCGCGAAGCCCCACTTGGCCTCATCCACCGGGGTCGGCCGACTGCGGCGGATTTCCTCGGTGTGCCAGGCTTCGGCGATCAGCCTACGCAGGCGTTCGCGAACCTGTCCGCGCTCGGCCGGGAGCAGATCCCGGTGATCCTGCGCGGCCAACTGCGCGGCGATCGCGTCGTACTTCTGGATCAGCGTGCGGCGCGCCACCTCGGTGGGGTGGGCAGTGAGCACCAGCTGGATATCCAGCTTGCCCAGTTGCCGGGCCAGGGCATCGTCGCTGTGCCCGGATCGTTTCAGGCGGGCCAGAAGATCTGGCAGCACGCGCGCCTCGAAAGGCGCTGGTTGATCGGCATCACGACGGCGGATCAGCTGGTACTGCTCGGCGATATTGGCCAGGTTGAGAAACTGGTTGAAAGCCCGGGACACAGGCAACAGATCCTCATCGGCAAGGTCATCCAGGGCCGAACTCAGCTGCTCGGCGCCTCCACGGCGGTCAGCCTTGGCCCCGTGGCGGATGTCCTCGATCTTCTGCACAAACGCATCGCCATGCTGCTGGCGTATGGTCTCGCCCAGCAGTTCCCCCAACAGATGAACATCCTCACGCAAGCGCAGATCAATATCGGTCATCGGGCCTTCTCTCCAGCGCGGACTGCCGCGCACCAGCTCAGGAAACAGCACTGCTCACAGAGTGCCGGCAGCGGCCGACGCTTTCAAGGCAAGCGGGGCTGGGTAAAACGTCCGGCGTACAAAACGGTCAACCGCAGAAGATACCCCGTAACACATCTGCAGAGGTCGCCATGAAAATCCGAGAACTCGCCCAACACTGGGAACAGAATGCCAAAGGTCACCTGAGCCCCACGGGCCATGTCCTGCACCTGGACGTGGAAGCCGAAGCCCGCCTGGCCGCGCTCGTCGAGATGTACCCCAAGCGCCGCGCCGAAGAACTGCTCGGTGAACTGGTCGCCGCCGCGCTCGAGGAGCTGGAGGCAAGCTTTCCGTATGTCCAGGGCCAGCACGTGATTGCGACCGACGAGGAAGGTGATCCGTTGTATGAAGACATTGGCGCTACACCGCGTTTTCTGGCGCTGTCACGACGGTACCTGCACGACCTGAACCTGACCGCCAAGCAGGACGATGAGTGAGTCTGGCGTCCCCACGAAGCGTGGTCCGCAGGCGCTTCGGCACTGACCGATCAGTCACCAAAATTCCCTGGCATGGCCCGATTTTTCTGAACTATTCGCGAAACGCTTCAGTCCGAGCCAATAAGCCATCACGGTACAACCCTGCTATTACGGGCGTTGCCGCGCTGAAGCCGAAGCGCTCGAAACGACAGGGAGAATGCGATGGACTGCTACGGACATCGTCGTTTATCAGGAGTGTTCCAATGGAGTTGACCACCATGAAGACCCACACCGCAAAATCCTCGTCCACTCACCTGCGCGGGATCAAGTTGGCCGCCCTGGCCCTAGGCAGCAGCCTGGTGCTGGCAGGCTGCGCCGGCAACCCCCCTACCGAGCAGTACGCTGTGACCCAATCGGCAGTGAATGCCGCGGTCAGTGCGGGCGGCACCGAATTTGCGGCCGTCGAAATGAAGGCTGCCCAGGACAAGTTCAAGCAGGCTGAAATCGCCATGCACGACAAGAAGTATGACGAGGCCAAGCGTCTGGCCGAGCAGGCTGAATGGGATGCCCGCGTCGCCGAACGCAAGGCGCAGGCCGCCAAGGCCGAGAAGGCCGTTCAAGATGCCCGCCAGGGTGTCCAGGACCTGCGTGAGGAAGGCATGCGCAGCGCTGAGTAAGGCTGCTTTCCCGACCCGTGCATTCGTTATCGATCAAAGGATGAACCACTATGCGTAAACACGTCATGATTCCCGCCCTGCTGGCCCTGAGCGTTGGCCTGGCCGCCTGCTCGCACCAGCCAAATCCGAACCTTGAGTCGGCCCGTACCAACTTCTCCGCACTGCAGAGCGATCCGCAGGCGAGCAAGGTCGCGGCCCTTGAGACCAAGGAGGCCCAAGACTGGCTGAACAAGGCCGACAAGGCCTACATGGACCGTGAAGATGATAAGAAGGTCGACCAGTTGGCCTACCTGACCAATCAGCGCGTCGAAGTGGCCAAGCAAACCATCGCCCTGCGCAGCGCCGAAGGCAACCTGAAAAATGCCGCTGCCCAGCGTGCGCAGGCACGTCTCGACGCCCGTGACGCGCAGATCAAGAAACTGCAGGAAAGCCTCAACGCCAAGCAGACCGAGCGTGGCACCCTGGTGACCTTCGGTGACGTGCTGTTCGACTTCAACAAAGCCGAGCTGAAAAGCAGCGCTTTGCCGAACATCACCACCCTGGCCCAGTTCCTTCAGGAAAACCCTGACCGTAAGGTGATCGTCGAGGGCTATACCGATTCCGTCGGTTCGGCTAGCTACAACCAGGGCCTGTCCGAGCGCCGCGCCGAATCGGTGCGTCGTGCGCTGCTGCGCGCCGGTGTAGACCCAGCTCGCGTCGTCGCCCAAGGGTATGGCAAGGAATATCCGGTTGCCGACAACTCCAGCAATTCGGGACGCGCCCAGAACCGTCGGGTGGAAGTGACCATTTCCAACGACAACCAACCTGTGGCGCCACGTTCGGCGAGCCAGACTCGGTAAGGCTGTAGCTGCCAGTCAATAACCCCGCCTCGATGGCGGGGTTTTTCGTTGCACTCACCCTCGTTTCCAATAGACCAGCTGTGCGCGCCCACTACCCTCACCCTAGCCCTCTCCCAGGGGGAGAGGGAACCCATCGAGGTGTTCGGTCAGACGCGATCTCTCTGACGCCCCCAGTCAGCCCCCTCTCCCAAAGGGAGAGGGAACCCATCGAGGTGTTCGGTCAGGCGCGATCTTTTTGACGACCCCAGTCAGCTCCCTCTCCCTCCGGGAGAGGGTTGGGGTGAGGGCTAGGGCCACCGCGCCCTAGGGACTGATCGCTTTTATCCCTAAACGCTTTACCGCACCTGCTGCGGCGTTTCCTGCCCCATGCAGCGCACCGCCCGCTTCTTGCTGTCCACCAGCACGCCGGTCAGGCCTTTTTGTTGAGTATCGAACAGCACTAGCACGCCATCGATGCACTGCGCCACCTGGGGCGCGGGGCTTAGCGAAACCTTGTAGTCTTCGCCCGGGACGGTCTTGAGCATGGTGAAGTCCGACAGCAACAAGGCATCCTGCGGCTTGGCGAAATGCAGGTAGCCGTAGTACCACAACGCCCCGACGGTCACGACGATGCTGCCGATCCCAGTCAGGATCAGGGGAATTGCATTGCGTTCCTCACTCATTGCTTGTTCTTCTCGTCAGGATAATTGGGCACTTCGGCCAGGCGCCGCAGGCCATTGAAACGCGCCGGATCCTCAAGAAACCGCAGCATCACCTGCCGCCACGTCGGGTCGGCAAAGGTCTGCACGTGGCCGCCGCGGGTCAGCTGCAGCACCCGTGGTGGCGGGGCGTGCTGGTAGAGGCGGATGGCGCTTTCCATTGGCACCAGCGCATCGTCGATACTGTGGAAGAACAGCTTGGGCGGGCTGTCGAGTCGTTCGATCGAGCCGATCGCGCTGTCGCCATCGGGCACCAGCCAGGACAACGGCATCTGCAATGGCCAGGTCAGCCAGGACGTGCTCAAGGCGAAGCGACCGACCTCGCGGTAGCTGGCCGGCACGCCATCGAAGACCAGCGCCTGGAAACGCTGCTGCTGTTCGGGATGCGCCGCCAGGTAATGGATGCCCATGGCCCCGCCGAGGCTCTGCCCCAGTAGCACCAAAGGCGTACCCTGTACCTGCGGGGCCTGAGCCAGCCAGTCCAACGCCGCGCCGATGTCCTGGTACACCGCCGGCAGGCTCGCCTTGCCCTGGGACAACCCATAGCTTCGGTAGTCGAGCATCAACACTTGGTAGCCCTGCTCCGGCAGCCAGTAGCTGCCACCCAGGTGCCAGGCCAGGTTGCCGCCGTTGCCATGCAGGTGCAACACGGTGCCTTTGACCGCCACGCCCGCCTTGGCCGGCAACCACCAGGCATGCAGGCGTGTGCCATCCGCGGCGGTGAGCGTCACGTCGCGAAAAGCCAGCTTCGCCCGTTCCGGCGTGAATGGCTGGCCCGGCTCGGGATAGAACAATAGGCTGCTGCACCCGGCCAGGCTCAACAGCAGCAGGCCGAAGGCCGCCAAGCCACGGCAGGACTCAAAGAATGTTCGCGTAGTCGGCTTCAATGCGATCCAGGCTCAGGTGATTGAGGAAGTTGGAGAAGCACATCCAGGCCGACAATGCGTTAAGGTCGCGGAACTGCTCGGGCAAATACTTGGGCGCCTCCACCAGGCCCTCGTCGACCAGCTGGCGCAGGGTACGCATGTCTTCCAGCGTGGTCTTGCCGCAGAACAGCAGCGGGATCTGCTCGAGCTTGCCC
>JAEWGL010000055.1 GCA_023388335.1 Pseudomonadota bacterium
GCATCGAGCTGCCGGGCGTTCCGGCCAGCGGCTTGGCCATGCACACCACGGTCAGGCCGTGCTTGAGCGCCACCTCCTTGAGCAGGTGCTTGAACAGAAAGGTCTGGTCGGCCAGCAGCAGCGGGTCGCCGTGCAGCAGGTTGATCTCGAACTGGCTGACGCCCATCTCGTGCATGAAGGTGTCGCGCGGCAGGCCCAGCGCCGCCATGCACCGATAGACCTCGTTGAAGAACGGCCGCAAGCCATTGTTGGAGCTGACGCTGAATGCGCAATGACCGGCCTCGCGCCGGCCGTCCTTGCCCAGCGGTGGCTGGAATGGCTGGGAGGGGTCGGGATTGGCGACAAAGACGAAGAACTCCAGTTCGGTGGCCACCACGGGCGCCAGCCCGAGCGCGGCGTAGCGGGCAATCACCGCTTTGAGCTGACCGCGGGTCGACAAGCCAGAGTCCTCCCCCGTCAATTCATTGGCATCACAGATTGCCAAGGCACGGGGTTCGTCACTCCACGGCAGCCGGAAGGTCTGTTGCGGATCGGCGACCAGGGCCAGGTCACCGTCGTCGCTGCCGTAGAACTTCGCCGGCGGGTAGCCGCCCATGATGCACTGCAGCAGCACCCCTCGCGCCAGCTGCAGGCGGCGGCCCTCGAGGAAACCCTCGGCGGTCATCACCTTGCCGCGCGGCACGCCATTGAGGTCTGGCGTGACGCACTCGATCTGGTCAACGCCCTGCAATCGCTCGGCGAATGAATGCTGGCCATTGGTGGTCATGACACTGTCCTTATTGTTTTCGCATGCCGTTAACGGCGACCAGGACAACATAGGCCGCCGGTGTTCAAGATATCAAGCAGTCAGGCGCAAGATGCTCGCGACTCACTACGCCCGATCACGGCAAGGCCCGCATCCAGGGTGGCGACGCGCTGACCAGGGATCAGCCCGGCAACGCCATGCCATTGGCCGGCAACGGCAGCGCCGTCTTGTAGCGCACCTGCTTGAGGGCAAAGCTTGAGCGGATATTGGCCACGCCCGGCAGGCGGGTCAGGTAGTCGAGAAAGCGCTCCAGCGCCTGGATGCTGGGCAGCAGCACCCGCAGCAGGTAATCGGGATCACCGGTCATCAGGTAGCACTCCATCACCTCGGGACGCTCAGCGATTTCTTCCTCGAAGCGGTGCAACGATTGCTCGACCTGCTTTTCGAGGCTGACGTGGATGAACACATTCACGTCCAATCCCAGTACCTCCGGTGACAGCAGTGTCACCTGCTGGCGGATCACGCCCAGCTCTTCCATGGCCTTGACCCTGTTGAAACAGGGTGTGGGCGAGAGGTTCACCGAGCGGGCCAGTTCGGCATTGGTGATGCGGGCGTTCTCCTGCAGGCTGTTGAGAATGCCGATATCCGTGCGATCAAGTTTTCGCATGAGAGAGATTCACCTGATTTTTGTGTTTATTCAGAATGTTTATCTCTTGGCTCGCATAAAGGCAACGAAGTTGAGAGAAAAATTCTCCTGCCGCCCCACTAAGATGTAATCAACGCTGACCCTTCGGTCACAAGCCGCCGTCAGCAGCGACCGCTTCAAAGCTCACAAAAACACAAGACCGAGCGAGCGTAAAAAGCATGAACGAGTACGCCCCCCTGCGTTTGCATGTGCCCGAGCCTACCGGCCGGCCAGGCTGCCAGACCGATTTTTCCTACCTGCGTCTGAACGATGCCGGCAAGGTGCGCAAACCCCCTGTCGATGTAGACGCCGCCGACACGGCCGACCTCTCCAATACCCTGATCCGCGTCCTTGACGCCGACGGCAATGCCTTGGGCCCGTGGGCCGAGGACATCGACCCCCAGGTACTGCGCCAAGGCATGCGCACCATGCTCAAGACCCGGCTGTTCGACAGCCGCATGGTCGTGGCCCAGCGCCAGAAGAAAATGTCCTTCTACATGCAGAGCCTGGGCGAGGAAGCCATCGGCAGCGCCCAGGCCTTGGCGCTCAATCGCAGCGACATGTGCTTCCCCACCTACCGCCAGCAAAGCATCCTCATGGCCCGCGACGTGTCGTTGGTGGAGATGATCTGCCAGCTGCTGTCCAACGAGCGCGATCCGCTCAAGGGCCGCCAGCTACCGATCATGTACTCGGTGCGCGAAGCCGGCTTCTTCACCATCAGCGGCAACCTGGCGACCCAGTTCGTGCAGGCGGTTGGCTGGGCCATGGCTTCGGCCATCAAGGGTGACACCAAGATCGCCTCGGCGTGGATTGGCGACGGCGCCACCGCCGAGTCGGACTTCCATACCGCCCTCACCTTCGCCCACGTCTACCGCGCCCCGGTGATCCTCAACGTGGTCAACAACCAGTGGGCCATCTCGACCTTCCAGGCCATCGCTGGCGGCGAGGCCACCACCTTCGCCGGACGTGGCGTGGGCTGCGGCATCGCCTCGCTACGGGTCGATGGCAACGACTTCCTGGCGGTCTACGCCGCCTCGCGCTGGGCCGCCGAACGTGCCCGCCGCGGCTTGGGCCCGAGCCTGATCGAGTGGGTCACCTACCGCGCCGGCCCGCACTCGACCTCGGACGATCCGTCCAAGTATCGCCCGGCCGACGACTGGAGCCACTTCCCGCTGGGCGATCCGATCGCCCGCCTCAAGCAGCACCTGATCGCCATCGGCCGATGGTCCGAAGACGAGCACCAGGCGGTCACCGCTGAACTCGAGGCGCAGATCATCGCCGCCCTCAAGGAAGCCGAGCAGTACGGCACCCTGGGCACCGGCAACATGCCGAGCGCCGCGTCGATGTTCGAGGACGTGTACAAGGAAATGCCCGACCACCTGCGCCGTCAACGCCAGGAACTGGGAGTCTGAGATGAACGATCACAACAACAGCATCGACCTGGAAACCGCCATGACCACCACCACCATGACCATGATCCAGGCCTTGCGCTCGGCCATGGATGTGATGCTTGAGCGCGACGATAACGTGGTGGTCTACGGCCAGGACGTCGGCTACTTCGGCGGCGTGTTCCGTTGCACCGAAGGTCTGCAGGCCAAGTATGGCAAGTCGCGGGTGTTCGACGCGCCGATCTCCGAAAGCGGCATCGTCGGCACCGCTGTGGGCATGGGCGCCTACGGCTTGCGCCCGGTGGTGGAGATCCAGTTCGCCGACTATTTCTACCCTGCCTCGGACCAGATCGTCTCCGAGATGGCGCGCCTGCGCTACCGCTCGGCCGGCGAGTTCATCTCCCCGCTGACCCTGCGCATGCCTTGCGGCGGCGGCATCTATGGCGGCCAGACCCACAGCCAGAGCCCGGAAGCGATGTTCACCCAGGTCTGCGGCCTGCGGACCGTAATGCCGTCCAACCCCTACGACGCCAAGGGCCTGCTGATCGCCTCGATCGAAAATGACGACCCGGTGATCTTCCTCGAGCCCAAGCGTCTCTACAACGGTCCCTTCGACGGCCATCACGACCGTCCGGTGACACCGTGGGCGAAGCACCCGGCCAGCGCCGTCCCCGACGGCTACTACACCGTACCGCTGGACAAGGCGGCCATCACCCGGCCCGGCAACGATGTCACGGTGCTGACCTACGGCACCACCGTCTACGTGGCCCAGGTCGCCGCCGAGGAGACCGGTGTCGATGCCGAAGTGATCGACCTGCGCAGCTTGTGGCCGCTGGACCTGGAAACCATCGTCGAGTCGGTGAAGAAGACCGGCCGTTGCGTGGTGGTCCATGAGGCCACTCGCACCTGCGGCTTCGGCGCCGAGCTGGTGGCACTGGTCCAGGAGCATTGCTTCCATCATCTCGAGGCCCCGATCGAACGGGTCACCGGCTGGGACACGCCCTACCCGCACGCCCAGGAGTGGGCTTACTTCCCAGGCCCATCGCGCGTGGGCACGGCATTGAAACGGGTCATGGAGGTCTGAATGGGCACGCACGTCATCAAGATGCCGGACATTGGCGAAGGCATCGCGCAAGTTGAACTGGTCGAATGGTTCGTCAAGGTCGGCGACACCATCACGGAAGACCAGGTGGTTGCCGATGTCATGACCGACAAGGCCACCGTCGAAATCCCCTCCCCGGTCAGCGGCAAAGTCCTGGCCCTGGGCGGCCAGCCTGGCGAAGTCATGGCCGTGGGCAGCGAGCTGATCCGCATCGAAGTCGAAGGCAGCGGCAACCACACCCAGGCCGCCGAGGCCAAGCCCCTGGCGGCCGAAACCGCCGCGCCAGCACCCGCCGCAGCGCCGCCCGCGCCTGCCGCACGCAGCGAAACCCCCGCGGCGGTCAGCACACCGGTCAGCCCCCGCCCCGTGGCCGACATCGTGCCGCGCCAGGCCAACGAGCGTCCGCTGGCCTCCCCCGCCGTGCGCAAGCGCGCCCTGGATGCCGGCATCGAGCTGCGTTACGTACACGGCAGCGGACCGGCCGGGCGTATCCTCCACGAAGACCTCGACAACTTCCTGCGCCAGCCGCAGCGTGCCAGCGCCCAGGCCCCGACAGGCCATGCCCGCCGTACCGACAGTGAACAGGTCCAGGTGATCGGCCTGCGCCGCAAGATCGCCCAGCGCATGCAGGATGCCAAGCGCCGGGTCGCGCACTTCAGCTATGTCGAGGAGATCGACGTCACCGCCTTGGAAGACCTGCGCCAGCACCTTAACAAGCAGTGGGGCGAGACGCGCGGCAAGCTGACCCTGCTGCCCTTCCTGGTGCGCGCCATGGCCGTGGCCTTGCGCGATTTCCCACAGATCAACGCCACCTATGACGACGAGGCCCAGGTCATCACCCGCCATGGCGCGGTACATGTCGGCATCGCTACCCAGGGCGATAACGGCCTGATGGTGCCCGTGTTGCGCCACGCCGAGGCCGGCACCCTGTGGAGCAATGCCGGCGAGATCACCCGCCTGGCCCACGCGGCCCGCAACAACAAGGCCAGCCGCGAGGAGCTGTCGGGCTCGACCATCACCCTGACCAGCCTCGGGGCGCTTGGCGGCATCGCCAGCACGCCAGTGGTCAACACCCCGGAAGTGGCGATCGTCGGGGTCAACCGCATGGTCGAACGGCCAGTGGTGATCAACGGCCAGATCGTGGTGCGCAAGATGATGAACCTGTCCAGCTCGTTCGACCACCGCGTGGTCGATGGCATGGATGCCGCCCTGTTCATTCAGGCCGTGCGCGGCCTGCTGGAACAGCCCGCCTGCCTGTTCGTGGAGTGATCATGCAACAGACCCTTAACACCACCCTGCTGATTGTCGGTGGCGGGCCCGGCGGCTACGTGGCCGCGATCCGCGCCGGACAGCTGGGCATCCCCACGGTCCTGGTCGAAGGCCAGGCCTTGGGCGGCACCTGCCTGAACATCGGCTGCATTCCCTCCAAGGCGCTGATCCATGTGGCCGAGCAATACCACCAGGCCTGTCGGCACAGCGAAAGCCCGAGCCTGGGCATCAGCGTCTCCTCGCCACGCCTGGACATCGCCCAGAGCGTGGCCTGGAAGGACGGCATCGTCGACCGTTTGACCAGCGGCGTGGGCGCCTTGCTGAAAAAACACGGGGTCAAGGTCATCCATGGTTGGGCGAGGATCCTCGACGGCAAATGCGTCGAGGTCGACGGCCAGCGCATCCAGTGCGAGCACCTGCTGCTGGCCACCGGTTCCAGCAGCGTCGAACTGCCGATGCTGCCCTTCGGTGGCCCGATCATCTCTTCGACCGAGGCCTTGGCCCCCACGGCTCTGCCCCGCCAACTGGTGGTGGTCGGCGGCGGCTACATCGGCCTGGAACTGGGCATCGCCTACCGCAAGCTGGGCGTTGCGGTCAGCGTGGTCGAGGCCCGTGAACGCCTGCTGCCCACCTACGACAGCGAATTGACGCAGCCGGTGGCTGACGCGATCAAGAAGCTCGGCGTCCAGGTGTACCTGGGCCACAGCGTCGAAGGCTTCGACAGCGACCGCCAATGCCTGTTGGCGCGAAACCCGGCCGGCGACACCCTGCGCCTGGAAACCGACCAGGTCCTCGTGGCCGTCGGCCGCCGCCCGCGCACCCAGGGCTTCAATCTGGAAAGCCTGGCGCTGAAGATGAACGGTGCCGCACTGGCCGTCGATGAGCGCTGCCAGACCAGCATGCGCAACGTCTGGGCCATCGGCGACCTGACTGGCGAACCGATGCTGGCGCACCGGGCCATGGCCCAGGGCGAAATGGTCGCTGAATTGATCGCCGGCAAGCCCCGGCGCTTCGAGCCCACGGCTATCGCCGCCGTGTGCTTTACCGACCCTGAGGTGGTGGTGGTCGGCAAGACGCCGGAGCAGGCCGAGCAACTGGGGCTTGACTGCATCGTCAGCCAGTTTCCCTTCGCCGCCAATGGCCGCGCCATGACCCTGGAGTCGAAAAGCGGCTTCGTGCGCGTGGTGGCACGCCGTGACAATCACCTGATTCTTGGCTGGCAGGCGGTGGGCGTGGGGGTATCGGAACTCTCGAGCGCCTTCGCTCAATCGCTGGAAATGGGCGCGTGCCTTGAGGACATCGCTGGCACCATCCACGCGCATCCGACCCTGGGCGAGGCCGTCCAGGAAGCCGCGTTGCGCGCGCTGGGGCACGCCTTGCATATCTGACACTGGAGCGGCTGTAGCCGATTTGACCCGCTGCCTGGCAGCGGGTCTTTTTTGGGTTCGTCACGGATTGCCGACGCTGCGGACGCCACATATGTGTGGGAGATCGCCCAGAGAACAAAGCCTGCAAGCGCGGCACCATACCCTGTGGGGGTGGCGGTTCGGCGCTCCCAGAGCGGTTCATCTAAATCAATGAGTTAGCACTCATTAGCCATGACCCGATCTGCGCCGCCAGCGACACCTGCCTCAGGCAATCCGGATCAGTCGCTCCTTGAAGTGACGAGCACGAGAGACGTACGCGCTGGCATTTTCCCTTAGCCCGGCCAACGCGTCTTCATCCAGCTCACGCAGCGCCCTGGCGGGCACCCCGATGATCAACGAATTATCCGGGAAGGTCTTGCCCGCGGTGACCACCGCGCCAGCGCCGACCAGGCAGTTTCGCCCGATCACCGCGCCATTGAGCACGACCGCCTGAATCCCTATCAACGATCCCTCTCCGATCGTGCATCCATGCAGCATCGCTTGATGCCCGATGGTGACGTTCGCACCAACCGTGAGCGGGAAGCCCGGATCGGTATGCAGCACCGCGCCTTCCTGAACGTTGCTTCCCTCTCCCACTTCAATCTGTTCGTTGTCGCCGCGTAAAACCGCTTGAGGCCACACGCTGGCATTCTCATGAAGCACTGCATTACCGATCACCGTCGCATCCTCGGCAACGTAGACACTGGCATGGATGGCCGGTGTCTTCTCGTCCAACTGGTAAATAGCCATCCTTTCATCCTCAACTCAGCACGCACGCCGTGCGGCAAGGCCCCATGCCCAGGGATCGAAGCACCTTGTCCAGCCTTTGAATCGCTTACTTGGCCCAGGGCATGTCGCCGGATCAGACCGGCGTACTTGCCTCGGTCATGGTTTTCTCGCTCTTGCGCAATGGATTGCTCTTGGGGGCTGCATTGGCATCGGCCTTGAAGGCGTTCTCGGGCTTCATCAGGAAGGTCAACACGACGCCGCACAGCATTACGCCGATAGACACCATGAACGTGATATCCCAGTTGCCTGTCTTGTCCATCACGTAGCCGGCCAATACCGGACTCACGATGGCTGCGGTAAAGCCGGTGCCACTCATGATTCCGCTCGCCGTTCCGGCTTTATCGGTGGCAATGTCCATGGGGATGGCCCACATAGGCCCGATGGTCATCTCATTGAAAAACATGGCCGCGCCCAGGAACAGCAGCGCATGCATGGGATCGCTGAGTGTCAGGACAGGGATCAGCGAAAGCGCTGTCATGCCCATGCACACGGCGACCATGTAGCTGCGAGCGATTTTCAGATTGCCGGTTTTACGGAATAGCCGGTCGCTGACCATCCCGCCCACCAGATCGCCCACCACACCGGCAAAGAAAACCCCCGAGGTGAAGATCACGGCGCTTTTGATGTTCATATCGAAGGTGTGCATGAAGT
>JAEWGL010000115.1 GCA_023388335.1 Pseudomonadota bacterium
GCTCGCGCTTGGTCGGCTCGGCGGTGGTCTCGACGGACTCGGCGAAACGGATCGGCCAGCCGGTGGCGGCGACGATCTGCTCGCGGGTCACGCCTGGGTGGATGGCGGTGACCACGAACTCGTGGGTACCGGCTTCGGGTTCCATGATGCACAGGTCGGTGATGATCCCCACCGGCCCCTCGCCTGGCAGACCCAGGCGCTTGCGCGAGTCGCCGCCTTCGCCATGGCCGACCGAGGTGATGAAGTCGAGCTTGTCGACGAACGCACGCGACGACTGCTTGAGGATGATCAGCACCTGCTTGGCCGAACCCGCGATCTCCGGCGCGCCACCGGCACCGGGCAGGCGCACCTTGGGCTGGCGGTAGTCACCGACCACGGTGGTGTTGATGTTGCCGAAGCGGTCGACCTGGGCGGCGCCAAGGAAGCCGACGTCGATGCGCCCGCCCTGCAGCCAGTAGCGGAAGATCTCGCCGGTGGGTACCACGGTGTCGGCGGTTTCCGCCAGCTCACCGTCACCGATCGACAGCGGCAGCACTGTCGGCTTGGCGCCGATCGGGCCGGACTCGTAGATCAGCACCACATCCGGCGAGGACGTCAGGCGCGCCAGGTTGGCGGCCTTGGATGGCAGGCCGATGCCGACGAAGCACACAGCACCATTGCGCAGGCGACGGGCCGCCGCGACAGTCATCATTTCATTGGTGGAGTAGCTCATTGTGCGGCCTCCGCAGCGCTGGCCAGCTTGGCCTTGAATTCGTTGAAGTCGGCAGTGCCACGGATATAGGTGTCGATCCAGGCGGTGAAGGCTTCGCGGCTGCGGGCGACCGGGTCCCAATCCTGGTAGAAGCGGTTGTCACGCTCGTAGTAACCGTGGGCGTAAGACGGATGCGCACCACCGGGAACCAGGCACACCGCGCTCAGGGCCCAGCTCGGCAGGACACAGGCGTTCATCGGCGCCTGCAGGTCATCGACGATCTCTTCGACCGTGACGATGCAGCGCTTGGCCGCCAGGGCTGCTTCCTTCTGCACCCCGAGGATGCCCCAGAGCAGCACGTTGCCCTTGCGATCGGCCTTTTGCGCGTGGATCACGGTCACGTCGGGACGCACCGACGGCACAGCGGCAAGGACCTCCCCGGTGAACGGGCAGGTCACGCTCTTGATCAGCGGGTTGACCTTGGGCAGGTCGGAGCCGGCGTAGGCACGCAGCACCGCGAACGGCAGGCCCGAAGCGCCAGCGACGTAGGCATTGGCCAGGTCGGCATGGCTATGCTCTTCAATCTCCATGGGTTGCGGCCACTGCTTCTCCACCGCGTCGCGCAGACGGTGCAGCGAGCCCACGCCGGGGTTGCCGCCCCAGGAAAAGATCAGCTTGCGGGCACACCCGGCACCGATCAACTGGTCGTAGATCAGGTCCGGGGTCATGCGCACCAGCGTCAGGTCTTTCTTACCCTGGCGAATGATCTCGTGCCCGGCGGCGGTTGGAATCAGATGAGTGAAACCTTCGAGGGCAACACTGTCGCCATCCTGGATGAATTGCTTCACGGCGTCGTGAAGCGAGAGCATTTCGGCCATTGCGGACTCCTGGTCGGGCTGAGTCGTTGTCATTGTTCAGGGCATCGCGGGCAAGGCCGCGTTGAGCTCAGATTAAGGACACTGAGGGTAACCTTACAATCCGATAATCGACTATTCGTGCGATTATCGAACTGAATGTTGGCGTACTACCTGCCTCGCCGAGGCCGCGCGGCATGCTCACGTCGCATCGGCGTGACTTACCAGCCCTTTGATGATCACCCCGACCGTCGCCAGTGCCGCCGGGATTACCAATGCGGTCAACACCTGTTCGAAGTTCCAGCCCAGGCCCAGCAGGGTTGCACCGATCCAGGCGCCAAGGATGGCACCGAAGCGGCCGATGCCGAGCATCCAGGACACCCCGGTCGCACGACCCTGGGTCGGATAGAAGCGCGCTGCCAGCGAAGGCATGGCCGATTGCGCGCCGTTGACGCACATGCCGGCGATCAGCACCAGGGTTGCCAACAGGGTGATATCGCCCAGACTCTGCCCGACGGCATAGGCAAACACACCGGCCAGCAGGTAGAAGATGCCGATGACCTTGTGTGGGTTGTACCGGTCCATCGCCCATCCCACCGCCACTGCGCTGAGCACGCCACCGAACTGGAACAGCGCACCGATGAACGCCGCCTGCTCCATGCTCGCGCCGCTGTCGCGCATCAGGGTCGGCAACCAGCTGGTCAACAGGTAGACGATCACCAGGCCCATGAAGTAAGTCAGCCAGAGCAACAGCGTGCCCAGGCCGTAGGTGCCGGAAAAGATCACCGCAAAGACGTTGCGTGCGGCGACGGCCTTCTGCTCGGGCACGCTGAAGCTCGATGCCTGGGCGACCACCGCCGGGGCGATCGGGCCGAGGATCTTGCGGACCTTGTCGGCGCCACGGTTGCGTACCACCAGGTAGCGCGCCGACTCCGGTAGCCAGGCGAACAGCACGAAGGCCAGCAACAGCGGCAGTACGCCACCGATCACCAGCAAGCTGTGCCAGCCGTAGGCCGGGATCAGCTTGGCCGAGATGAAGCCGCCACCGGCCATGCCGAGGTTGAAGCCGCAGAACATGCTGGTCACCAGCAGCGACTTGTGCCGCTCGGGGGTGTACTCGGACAGCAAGGTGGTGGCATTGGGCATGCCCGCGCCCAGCCCCAGGCCGGTGAGAAAGCGCAGCACCAGCAGCTCGTCGACGTTGGTGGCATAGGCCGAGGCGAGGCTGAAACCACCGAACAGCAGCACGGCGCCGACCAGCACGCCTTTGCGACCGAAACGGTCAGCCAGCGGGCCAGAGCCCAGGGCACCGAAGACCATGCCGATCAGCGCGGCGCTCATTACAGGGCCTAGGCTGGCCCGGTCGATGCCCCACTCTGCCGATAGCGCCGGGGCGATGAAGCCCATGGCAGCGGTATCCAGGCCATCGAGAAAGACGATCAGGAAACACAGGATCACCACGCGCCACTGGTAGCGCGAAAGCGGCTGGTCATTGATGAAGGACTGCACATCAAGGCAGTTTCCGACAGCAGATTGAGGACTGTTCATTGTTTTTATCCAGAAAATTCGCGCAGGCGAGCAGCTGCACACAGGAGAGGCACAGCGATCGGCAGAGGGGCGTGGCTGGCGTCAGCCTGGCTAGAGCAGTGCTGCGAGCGGGTGCGGCCGCGGCAGCGAAGGGATGTCGGTCATTGCAGGGGCTTCTCGCATGTTGTTGTTGGCCGGCCGGATCGAGCCGGCCGCTGCGATGGACATTAATAAGGAGGTGCCCCCAGCGCAATTCGACAAACGCGACACTGTGCGTTTATCGAACAGGAAAACGCGGATTCAGGCGAAGAGCTGGGTGCAAAGGTCGCGACTGGCCGCCAGCATGATCGGTAAGAAGCGCTGTTCGAGCTCGGACCGGCTAACCCGTCCGACATGGGTACTGACATTCAGCGCCGCCAGTACCTGCCCAGAAGCGTCGTACACCGGCACCGCGATGGAGCGCAGACCCTGCTCCAGTTCCTGGTCAACCACGCACCAGCCTTGCTCGCGCACTCGCTGCAGGCAGGCCAGCAAGGCCTCGGGCTCATGCAGGGTACGGCTGGTGCGCGGCTTCATGTCGGCGCGTTCCAGGTACTCCCGAAGGCTCGCATCATCCAGCGCCGCCAGAAGAATGCGGCCCATGGAGGTGCAATAGGCCGGCAGACGCCCGCCCACCGAAAGGTCGACCGAGATCAGCCGTTCCACCGTGGCCGAGCGCGCAATATAGAGAATATCGTCGCCTTCGAGCGTCGCCATGTTGGCCGCCTCGTGCAACTGATCGCTGATACGGTCCAGGTAAGGCTGCGCGGAAATCGCCAGGGGTGTCGAGGACAGGTACGCGTGCCCGAGGGTGAGTACCTTGGGCAACAGCGAATAGGTCCGCCCATCGGTGGTGGCATAGCCCAGTTTCATCAGCGTATGCAGACAGCGGCGCACCGCAGCGCGGGGAATCTCGGTACGGTGGCTGATCTGGGCGATGGTCAGGTGACGCTTGCGTTCCTGGAAGGCCTGGATCACCGCCAGGCCACGGGCCAGGGAGGTCATGAAGTCCGGATCACCGGTAAACGCTTGGATACGCTTGGCCGGCGAGGCCACGATCGGCGGCGCCAAGGCGGTAAAGGCACTGCGGTCCAGCTCGTTCACTGCGGGACCCTTGGGCTGGGTTTCGTCACTCATGGCTCACCTCGAAGACAGTCACTCGTTCGATTATCGAACCAACGGCCGATAATCGCAATTGACCACGACCAGAATTGCTTATACCTTTCTCCTGCCACGATGTGGCTTCTTGGAGAGACTGGTCAGGTACCCACCAAGGAAGTCGCAGGCAACGGCCTTGCCAATCAGCAAGGCCGTTTTCATTTCCCACAGCCATACGCGAACTTTCCTACCGAATTTGGCTCTCAATCGCATATTAGCCGTCGTGCCTCGCGTCACAATTACAAGTTCAACTTGCGCTGGCGTTCTCGATAACAACGACGCCGGTGGCCAGTTCGAACTTGATTGCTATAATGAAACTCGCTTGCCCATGAACGATTAAGCAGTTGCACATCCAGGCCGCCCGTGCCTACTGTCGGCATTGGAGTATGCGACGCCGTGGTCGTGAACAGGGGAAGTGTTTTCCCGAGTGTCCGCACTCCGCTAGATACTGTTGCTGCGACAGCCAAGTCGCCCTGGTGACGTAGCCGCGTGCCTGGAATGTGCACGTCGATGTCAGGGTCAACTTCAATTTGGTCAGGTAATACTGTGACGAAAGATGAACTGCGCGCCGAACTCGAGCGCCAGGAACAACGTTACAAGGATGTTTACGGTGGTGAAGTCACCACTTACGCGGCTCAACCAGACCCGGAACGCAAACCCTGGCGTAAACGCGCCAGCCTTCGGGACCAGGCCTTCGCCCAGGAACTGGAAAAAATCGAAAAGGAACTGCACGCCGAGAAACCTTGAGCGACAGACCTACCCACCTGCGCCCGGAAAATGGTTCTTCCGGCGCAGGGCGTGTTCTTGCCGCCGGTAATGCCATGTAATGGAATTTCACAAATTTCATACAACCGTTTGAATCCATCCGGTGCGCAATGAGAGGTCCCAAATGCCTAATTTTTATAGAGTTTCGCAGCGTTTTGGCGACTTTGACCCAGCTGATGCCAACGCACAGCCCTGTGTCTGCGGCCTCGAAGTGAACCAACCAGTCAGCAGCAGGTGCATCGATTGCCCTGGTTTTCTGGCATAATCGCGCCCCCTTATGAGCGGCTCAGATAAACCTTCATGATCGATTTATTCAGCGGACTTGATGCCTGGGTACTGGTGAGCCTGCTACTCGCCCTGACCTTCGTACTCGCCTTCGAGTTCATCAATGGCTTTCATGACACCGCCAACGCGGTTGCCACAGTCATCTATACCAAAGCCATGCCGCCGCACCTGGCCGTGTTTTTCTCCGGCGTGTTCAACTTCCTTGGCGTTCTGCTCGGCGGTGTTGGCGTGGCCTATGCCATCGTCCACCTGCTGCCGGTCGAGCTGCTGATCAACGTGAACACCGGACACGGGCTGGCCATGGTCTTCTCGTTGCTGGCCGCAGCCATCACCTGGAACCTGGGCACCTGGTACTTCGGCATCCCGGCCTCCAGCTCCCACACCCTGATCGGTTCGATCCTCGGTGTGGGCCTGGCAAATGCCATGCTCAACGATATTCCATTGGGTGATGGGGTCAACTGGCAGAAGGCGATCGATATCGCCATGTCGCTGGTGTTCTCGCCGATGGCGGGCTTCGCCGTGGCGGCCCTGGTGCTGCTCGGCCTGAAATGGTGGCGCCCACTGTCGAAGATGCACAAGACACCGGAACAGCGTCGCAAGCTCGACGACAAGAAGCACCCGCCCTTCTGGAATCGCCTGGTGCTGGTGATCTCGGCCATGGGCGTAAGCTTCGTCCACGGCTCCAATGACGGCCAGAAAGGCATTGGCCTGATCATGCTGGTGCTGATCGGCATCGTGCCGGCACAATTCGTCCTCGACCTGAACAGCACCACCTACCAGATCGAGCGGACCCGCGACGCGACCCTGCACCTGAGCCAGTTCTACCAGCGCAATGAATCCACCCTCGGTGAGTTCCTGGCCCTGGGCAAGGCCACGCCGGGCGACCTGCCGGAGCAGTTCAGCTGCAATCCGCAGCAGACCGTGCCAACCATCAATGCCCTGCAGAACTCGCTCAAAGGCGTTGCCGACTACCACACGCTGAGCTCGGACACCCGCGTGGAAGTGCGTCGCTACCTGCTCTGCCTGGACGACACGGCGAAGAAGGTCGGCAAGCTGCCAGGCCTGGATGCCCGTGAAAAGGCTGACCTTGAGAAACTACGCAAGGACCTGACCGCCACCACCGAGTACGCTCCGTTCTGGGTGATTCTTGCTGTGGCCCTGGCCTTGGGTCTGGGCACCATGGTCGGCTGGAAGCGCGTGGTCCTGACCATCGGTGAGAAGATCGGCAAGCAGGGCATGACCTATGCCCAAGGCATGTCGGCGCAGATCACTGCCGCTTGTGCCATTGGCATGGCCAACGTCTTTAGCCTACCGGTGTCGACCACCCACGTGCTGTCCTCCGGCGTTGCCGGCACCATGGTCGCCAACCGCAGCGGCCTGCAAGGCGGCACCGTCAAGACCATTCTCATGGCTTGGGTACTCACCCTGCCCGCCTCGATGGGCCTGGCCGCCGGGCTGTTCTGGCTGGCTTCCAAGGCCATTGGCTGATGCAGATCGGCTGATATGGAAAAGGCGCCTTCGCAGGCGCCTTTTTTTATTGGGTAAGGTTTGGATAACTTCCGCCGGGGTGAGGGTTGCGACGCCCGTCCCCTCACCCCAGCCCTCTCCCACAGGGAGAGGGAGCAGATCGCGTTGCGGCCAACGGACGCGGTCGACATAACACCGTAATCAGTCCCCTCTCCTTCCGGGAGAGGGCTGGGGCGAGGCGTGGGCCACTGCAACAGTGGCACCTGTGCCACGCTAGCGTCGCTTCCTGCCCAATAACGACCCCATCAAACCGCGCGCCAACTGCCGGCCGAACTGGTTGGCCGCCTGGCGCACCGCGGACTTTATCGCCTGCCCGGCCGCACTCTGCAGGAACTCCCCGGCCTTGTCGGCAAAGCTTTCAGCATCAGCCTTGGGCACCGACTCCGCCGGTGCGGGATCACCTTTGCGGGCGTTGAGCATCTCATAGGCCGACTCGCGGTCGATCGGCTTGTCATACCGCCCCGCCAGCGGCGAAGCATTGACCAGGGCAGTGCGCTCGGCCACGGACAACGGCCCAATGCGCGATTGCGGTGGTGCGATCGACACGCGCTGTACCATGGCTGGCGTGCCCTTGTCCTGCAAGGTTCCCACCAGCGCTTCGCCGATGCCAAGCTCGGTCAGGACCGACAAGGTATCGAACGAAGGATTGGCACGCAAACCATCGGCCACTGCCTTGAGCGACCTTTGCTCCTTGACGGTGAATGCGCGCAGCCCGTGCTGGATGCGCAGACCCAGCTGCGCCAGTACCGCGTCCGGCAGGTCGCCGGGCGACTGGGTCACGAAGTACACCCCCACCCCTTTTGAACGGATCAACCGAACCACTTGCTCAAGGCGGTCCTGCAAGGCCTTGGGCGTACCCTTGAACAACAGGTGCGCCTCGTCGAAGAACAGCGCCAACACCGGTTTGTCGGCATCACCACGCTCAGGCAACTGCTCGAACAGCTCCGCCAGCAGCCAGAGCAGAAATGTCGCATAGACCTTGGGCGCCTCGTGCACCAAGCGACTGGCATCGAGCAGGTGGATACGTCCGCGTCCGTCCGGGTCGGGGCGCAGGAGGTCTTCAAGTTGCAGCGCCGGCTCGCCGAACAGCGCCTCGGCACCCTGCTGTTCCAGGGTGGCCAGGCGGCGCAGCAGCGCCTGGGTCGAGGCGCTGGTCATCAGCGCGTTGTCTTCTCCCAGCACCTGCGGATTGTCCTTCAGGTGTGCGAGCAGCGCCTTGAGGTCCTTGAGGTCGAGCAGCAGCAAGCCTTCGCGATCAGCCACCTTGAAGGCCGCATACAGCGCAGCCTGCTGGCTGTCGGTCAACTCCAGCAAGTTGCCCAGCAGCAACGGCCCCATATCGCTGAGAGTGGTGCGCAGCGGATGACCCGACCTGCCATCGATGTCCCACAGGCTGACCGGATAAGCCTGCGGCCGATGCCCCAGCCAAGGCATCCCGGCAATCCGCTCGGCCACTTTGCCCTGCGGCGCGCCGGCTGCACCCAGGCCGCACAGGTCGCCCTTCACATCAGCAGCGAACACCGCGACCCCGGCATCGCTGAAGGCTTCAGCCATGTGCTGCAAGGTTACGGTCTTGCCCGTGCCGGTGGCGCCCGCCACCAGGCCGTGGCGATTGGCCAGGCGCATGGCCTGGCTGACAGCCTGCCCGGCGGGGTCGGCGCCGAGGACGATCTGCAATGACTCAGGCATGTTTTTCCATCCTCTGCTCAAGCTTTGTTTCGTGATGGCCGATACCTCAAGAGGTGATCTTCGCCTCGAAAGACAGTAACGCCCGAGAAGGAACACGGGAGCTGCACTGTTTTCTTGCTGTGCTTCGTGCGAACGACCCGATAAAAGACCCTAGCGGACCCGACACGCCATGAACAAAAGCCTTCGCTTCAGCCACAAGATCCTGCTGGCCGCGTCACTGATCGTGATGCTCGCCTTCAGCCTGTTCACCCTCTATAACGATTACTTGCAGCGTAATGCGATTCGCGCCGATCTGGAAAGTTATCTGGGTGAAATGGGCGATGCCACTTCGTCCACGATTCGCAACTTACTCGAGGGCCGCATCAAACTGGTGGAAAACCTCGCGCAGAACATCGCGCAGTACCCGGACAATGCCGCCACCCTAATGGGTCAGAGTGCCCTGACGTCAAGTTTCCTCACGGTCTACAAAGGTGGTGTCGACGGCAGTTTCATCGTCCGTCCGGATTCGCCGATGCCCGAAGGCTATGATCCGCGCGTACGCCCCTGGTACAAGGACGGCATGAACGCCAGCGGCGCGATACTCACCGAACCCTATGTCGACCTGACCACCAACAAGATGGTAATCGGCATTCTCAGCAATGCCTCGCGCAGCGTCGGTGTGGTGGGAGGCGACCTGTCGCTCGAGGGGTTGGTGCAGATCATCAATTCGCTGACGTTCGACGGCATGGGTTATGCCTTCCTGGTCAACGACCAGGGCAAGATCCTGGTCCACCCGGACAAGGATCTGGTGATGAAATCGCTGTCGGATGTTTTCCCGCAGAACACGCCAAGACTCTCCAGCGACTTGACCGAAGTTGAGCAGGATGGGGAAACCCGCTTGCTGACCTTCACCCCCATCAAGGGCCTGCCCTCGGCCAACTGGTACATCGGCCTCTCGGTAGAAAAGAACAAAGCCTACTCAATGCTCAGCAATTTCCGCACCTCGGCGATCATCGCCACGCTGGTTGCGGTGGTTATCATCATTGCCCTGCTCGGCCTGCTGATCCGCGTGCTGATGCAGCCGCTGCACATCATGACCCGGGCCATGGAAGACATCGCCCAAGGCGAAGGCGATCTGACCAAACGCCTGCAGATCCACAACCACGACGAGTTCGGTACCCTGGGCAGTGCCTTCAACCGCTTCGTCGAACGCATCCACGGTTCCATCCGCGAGGTGTCCTCGGCCACCGAACAGGTCAACGAAGTGGCCCTTCGGGTCATCAGTGCCTCCAATTCCTCGATGAGCAACTCCGACGAGCAGGCCAACCGCACCAACAGCGTGGCCGCGGCCATCAACCAGCTCGGCGCAGCCGCCCAGGAAATCGCCCACAACGCCGCGCAGGCCTCGCAGCAAGCCAGCTCCGCGCGTCACCTGGCCGAGGAAGGTCAGCAGGTGGTGGAGCGCAACATCCAGGCAATGAATCGTCTGTCGGATCTGATCTGCACCTCCAGCGCGCATATCGAGACGCTCAACAGCAAGACCGTCAACATCGGCCAGATCCTCGAGGTGATCACCAGCATCTCCCAGCAAACCAACCTGCTGGCGCTCAATGCGGCCATCGAGGCGGCGCGTGCCGGGGAAGCCGGCCGTGGCTTCGCGGTGGTCGCCGATGAGGTGCGCAACCTGGCCCATCGCACCCAGGAGTCGGCGCAACAGGTGCAGAACATGATCGAGGAGTTGCAGGTCGGTGCCCGCGACTCGGTCCAGACCATGGACCAGAGCCAGCGCCACAGCCAGGACAGCGTGGACATCGCCAACCAGGCTGGCGAGCGCCTGGGCAGCGTGACCCAGCGCATCGGCGAGATCGACGGCATGAACCAGTCGGTGGCCACCGCCACCGAGGAACAGACCGCGGTGGTCGAATCGATCAACATGGACATCAACGAGATCAACATGCTCAACCAGGAAGGCGTCGAGAACCTGCAATCGACCCTGCGCGCCTGCAGCGACCTGGAACAGCAAGCCACCCGCCTCAAGCACTTGGTCGGCAGCTTCCGTATCTAAGCCGCACCGCGAGCGCCAAGCTGCAAGCTGCAAGCTGCAAGCTGCAAGCTGCAAGCTGCAAGCTACAAGCTACAAGAACATTCAACGCGGACTGCTCTTGAGGCTTGGAGCTTGGAGCTTGCGGCTTGCGGCTTGCGGCTTGCAGCTCCCCTCCACCTCGATCGAACAAACTATCCTTACCGAAGGTCAACCTCTAGGCGTGTCATTGCCGGTCTTTTACCGCCGAATGACAGACCAGAAGACGATCTCGGAGGGACGCTGATCGTGCATATCGCTGACATCACCATGTTCTACGCCCCAGCCAGCGGCGGCGTACGTACCTATCTTGATGCCAAACACCGCCGCCTGGACGCCATGACCGGCGTTCGCCACAGCCTGCTGATCCCCGGTGCCAGCGCCACCCATGAAGATGGCGTCTACCAAGTGCCTGCCCCCGCCGTGCCCTTTGGCAACGGCTACCGCTTCCCGGTGCGCCTGGGTCCTTGGTGCAATACGCTGCGCAGCCTGCAGCCGGACCTGATCGAAGTCGGCGACCCCTACCTGACCGCCTGGGCCGCGCTGGACGCACGGCGTCAGCTCGATGTGCCCGTCATTGGCTTCTATCATTCGGACCTGCCGCTGTTGGTGAGCAACCGCATGGGCAACTGGTTCACACCCAATGTAGAGGCCTATGTCAGCAAGCTGTACGGCAATTTCGACCGGGTCCTGGCGCCGAGCCAGGTGATGGCCGACAAGCTGCGCCGCCTCGGCGTGGGCAATGTGCACGTACAACGCCTGGGCGTCGACCTCGTCACCTTCAACCCGGAACGCCGCGACCCACACCTGCGCGCGGAACTGGGCATCCCCGACACCACGCGCCTGCTGGTCTTCGCCGGCCGCGGCTCGCGGGAAAAGAACCTGCCGGTGCTGCTCGACTGCATGCAGCGCCTGGGCCGCCACTACCACCTGCTGCTGGTCGGCTCGCACATGCCAGCCTCGGTGCCGGACAACGTGAGCGTGATCAACCGATTCTGCTCGGCCACGGAGGTGGCGCGCCTGATCGCCAGCGCCGACCTGCTGGTGCACGCTGGCGACCAGGAGACCTTCGGCCTGGTCATCCTCGAAGCCATGGCCAGCGCCACGCCGGTGGTGGCCGTTGACGCCGGTGCTTTCGGCGAAATCGTCAACGAGCAATGCGGTCGCCTGTGCCGTCCCAACGATGGCCTCGCAATGGCCGCCACGGTGCGCGAGATCTTCGAGGCCGGGGTTCGCAAGCTGGGCACCCAGGCCAGGCGCCATGTGGAACAGCATTACTCGTGGGACAGCGTGGTCAGCGGCCTGCTCGGCCACTACCAAGCGGTGCTCGGCCACCAGCCGCAGGCCTTTGCCCATGCCTGAGCCGATTGCTGAGCCCACCGCCGCAACCCCGGCACGCAGCGTGATGGTGGTGCTGCACGATGTCGCGCCCGAAACCTGGCCGGACTACCAGCCCTTTGTCGAAGCGGTGGATGCCCTCGGCCATGTGCCGATGACCTGGCTGGTGGTGCCGGATTTTCATCGACGCAACGCCCTGAGCCATTCGCCCGCCTTCTGCCGCCTGCTCGAACGGCGCCTGGCGCAAGGCGATGAACTGGCCCTGCACGGCTATTATCATGCCGACGAGGGACCGTCGCCGCGTTCACCACGCGAATACTTCATGCGCCGGATCTACACCCATGAAGGTGAGTTCTATGGGCTGGACCAAGCCCAGGCCCTGGAACGCCTGCAGGCTGGCATGGCCTTGTTCGAGCGCCAGGGCTGGCCGCTGGCCGGATTCGTCGCCCCAGCGTGGCTGATGAGCGAGGGCACACGCCAGGCCCTGCGCGGCCTGCCGTTGCGCTATACGAGCACGCCACAGCACCTGTATCGACTGCCGGATTTCACCGCCATCGACGCCCCCGGCCTGGTCTGGAGCGCGCGCAGCGCCTGGCGGCGCGGTATGTCGCGGGTACTGTGCGACTGGCGTTGCAAGCAGCTGCGCGAAGCCCAGACCCTGCGTCTGGGCCTACACCCGGTGGACATGCGCCACGGCCTGTCGCGGGACTACTGGCTGCAGACCTTGCAGAGCCTACTGGCCCAAGGCCGCGTACCGCTGACCAAGTCCGCCTGGCTGGACAGCAGGGTCGCCGCATGAACCGCCTGGCCTGGCTGGGCCTGGCACTGCTGGTCGCGGTGCTGGTCCCTGCCCTGCTCGGTGGCAGCGAGCTGCTACCGCGCTTGCGGTCCTTCGCGCCGGGGCTGATGCTGGGGCTGCTGGGCATGATCGTGCTGTGCTGGGTGCTCAATGCGCTGCGCCTGCGCCTACTGCTTGGCCAGCATGGCGAACGGCTGGGCCTGGTGCGCAGCGTGGGGGTGGTGATGGCCACCGAATTCGCCATCTGCACCACGCCCGGCGGCAGTGGCGGCCCGCTGACCCTGATGGCGTTGCTGGCCCGCGAGCGCATCGGGGCGGCGCACAGCGGCGCGGTATTCGCCATGGACCAGCTCAATGACCTGCTCTTCTTCTTCTGCGCGATGCTCGGCATCGCCGCCTACGCTGTGTTCCACAGCCTGGGACGCAGCCAGGAGGCCATGCTCCTGAGCAGCGCCTTGCTGCTGTGCACGGCCATGGGCGCGGTCATCGCGCTGCTACGCTATCGACGCGGCATGCTGCGCTTCAATGGCCGTCTACTGCGCCGGCTCGGCGTCTCGTTAAAGCGACGCAAGCGCTGGACGCGCAAGTTGCTGCACTTTTTTCATGCGCTGGCGCAGACCTGGCGCCTGCCCAAACGCACCCTGGCGCTGGTCTTCGCGCTCACCTGCGCGCACTGGAGCCTGCGCTTCAGCGTGCTGTACCTGGTACTGCGGGGATTGGGCGTGGAGTTGCAGTGGGTGCCGAGCTTCCTGGTGCAGATGCTCTCGCTCAGTGCCGGTCAGTTCAGTCTGTTGCCCGGCGGCGCTGGCGCCGCCGAACTGACCTCGGCGACCTTGCTGTCACCCTTGGTGGGCAGTTCGACGGCCGCCGCGGCCATCCTGATCTGGCGGGCAGTCACATATTACTTTTATCTGCTGGCCGGCGGCCCGGTGTTTGTCTGCCTGCTGGCGCGTCCGTTGCTGGAGCGCTGGCGGCAGGCGGGTTGAGCTGGCGCCAGAGTTCGGCGGCGCCGGGGAAATCGGTGCCGGATTCTGCGTCCAGCGCCTCAGGATCGAAACGGGCCAGACAGCCCTCGCCCAAGGTGGGCGGTGCCACGGCGCCAGCCTTGTCTCTCGGGTCGGCCATCTGCTTGCCCGCGTCCTTAGTCGAACACCACGGTCTTGTTGCCATGTACCAGCACGCGGTCTTCCAGGTGGTAGCGCAAGCCCCGCGCCAGCACCATCTTTTCCACATCGCGACCAAAGCGGACCATGTCTTCGATGCTGTCGCTATGGCTGACGCGCACTACGTCCTGCTCGATGATGGGCCCAGCGTCCAGCTCTTCGGTAACGTAGTGGCAGGTCGCACCGATCAGCTTCACGCCGCGCAGCGAGGCCTGGTGGTAAGGCTTGGCACCGACGAAGGACGGCAGGAAGCTGTGGTGGATGTTGATCACCTGCTGGGCATACTCCTGGCACAACTGTGGCGGCAGGATCTGCATGTAGCGCGCCAGCACCACGACATCGGCGTCATGCGCCTTGACCAGACGCGACACCTCGGCGAACGCTGGCTGCTTGTCCTGCGGATCGACCGGCACATGGAAGAACGGGATGCCATGCCACTCGACCATGCTGCGCAGATCGTTGTGGTTGGAAATCACGCAAGGAATGTCACAGTCCAGCTCCTTGGTGTGCCAGCGGTGCAGCAGGTCGGCCAGGCAGTGCGACTCGCGGCTGGCCATCAGCACCACGCGCTTCTTCTGCGCGGAGTCGGTGATCTGCCACGTCATCGAGAACGCCTCGGCGATCGGCGTGAACGCCTCGCGGAAGGCATTGATGTCGAACGGCAGGGACTCGGCGCGGATTTCATGGCGCATGAAGAACCAACCGCTCTGCTCATCGGAATGGTGGCTGGCCTCGTTGATCCAGCCATTGTAGGACGCCAGGAAATTACTGACTTTGGCCACGATGCCTACGCGGTCGGGGCACGCAATCACCAGTCGGTAGGTGCGCATGAATAAGGACTCCAGAACTTCGCAAAGGCGCTCATTCTAGCGACTAGCCGGGAAAACTGCAGTAATCATTGCTTGGCAGGGACCCTGAACGGTCTACCCCGCCATGGCGCCCCTCAGCCACCCACACCACCCGGCGTAGACAAAGTTCATCGCCAACAGATGTACCTTAATGTAAATTTTTCTTAACCAAAAAATATCTTGTCACCTCACATAATGAGGTTAATGGTCTTTTAATTGTTTACTTGAGACTAGCGCCTGACTATTATTGCCCCCACTGTCTCTCTGAACCTACTTGTACCAAGGATCGCATTATGTCCCTGATCAACGAATATCGCGCCACTGAAGAAGCCATCAAAGAACTTCAGGCCCGCCTGCAGAACCTGTCGCAAGACGACAAGCTGAAAAAAGAACTGGAATTCGAAGGCAAACTGCGCACGCTGATGGGCGAATACTCCAAGTCGCTGCGTGACGTGATTGCCCTGCTTGACCCAGAATCTAAACTGAGCAAATCGCCACGCGGCCCGGTCAAGACCACCGGCACCAAGCGCGCGCGCAAGGTCAAGCAATACAAGAACCCGCACAATGGTGAAGTGATCGAAACCAAAGGCGGCAACCACAAGACCCTGAAAGAGTGGAAAGCCAAATGGGGTGGTGATGTGGTTGAAAGCTGGGCCAACCTGCTCGGTTGATTGCCTTGTCTGTCGTTTTCACGGCATGAAGAAAACGCCAGCTTGCTGGCGTTTTTCATGTCTGCACGTTCAGAGTTGCAACTGCACTTTCAATTGCCGCACGTGTTGCTGCCAGGCCGTCAGCACCTGGCGCTGGGCCTCGTCGGCACTGGCCCAGAGGCTCTGCAGGGCCCGCTCGAAGTCCCCCAGGGTATTCGGTGCACCCATCTGCGGATCACTCAGGCGCTGCTGACAGAAGGTGAGCCAGCGTTGCTGTTCGTGACTATCCAAGGTGTCGACGAAGTTTCGCGCACGGTAGCGGAACAATAGCTCCGGCAAGCGTTGATCATCGAACATCCATTGCCCCTGGGCCAATTGCCGAGGTTCTATACTGCGCACTTGTTCGCACAGTCGGCGATCGCGTTCGCCGAGAAAACCCTCATACAACTGCTGTTCCGGATCGTCGCACGGGGCAAATTGTTCACCCCCGTAAAGGGTTTCGAGCTTGTCCTGCCAAAGGTGCTGCTGATTGGCCAACTGCTCCGCGCGCACTTGATAGAGCGACATATCGATGCCTAATCGCTGTTGATCCTGAGGACGCACTACCGAAAGCGGCGCCACCACTGGGCAGCGGTTGATATGTATCAACTTCAGCGGCACAGGCAATTGCCCATGCGTCAATTCGTCACGCCGCGTGTATAAACGCTGACGTAAATCGTCAGCACTTTCCCGCAATAAAGGCAGGGTTTCCTGATGCAAGTCGCAAACAATCAGGGCATTACGATTGCGAGAATGCCAGGCCAACGGCAACACCACGCCCAGGTAGTTGCGCTCGCCTGAAAAACGCCCGGAAACATGCACCATGGGTTGCAGCAGGCGAATCTGTTCCATCACCTTGTGCTTGCTACGCAGCTGGAACAGCCAGTCATAGAGCTTGGGTTGCCGCTCGCGGATCAGCCGCGCCAGGGCGATGGTGGCGTGCACATCGGACAGCGCCTCATGGGCGTGGCCATGATCGATGCCATTGGCTTTGCTCAGCAGTTCCAGGCGTAGGCTGGTGCGACCGTCCTGTTGCGGCCAGACGATCCCCTCAGGGCGCAACGCATAGGCGGTGCGCACGATGTCGATCAAGTCCCAGCGGCTATTGCCACCCTGCCATTCACGGGCGTAGGGGTCGAAGAAATTGCGGTACAGGCTATAGCGCGTCACCTCGTCATCGAAACGCAAGCTGTTGTAGCCCGCGCCGCAGGTGCCCGGGCGCGCCAGCTCGGCATGCACCCGGGTCATGAACTCGGCCTCTCCCAGGCCCTGGCTGGCCAGTTGCTGCGGGGTGATGCCGGTGACCAGGCAGGCCGCTGGATGCGGCAGGATATCGTCGCTGGGACGGCAGTAGAGGTTGATCGGCGCCTCGATCTCATTGAGCTCAAGGTCGGTGCGCACGCCTGCGACCTGCAACGGGCGGTCGCAGCGCGGGTTGATGCCGGTGGTTTCGTAGTCGTGCCAGAAAATGCTGGTGCTCACGGGGTCTTCCTGTAACAAGGTCGACCAGAGTCTAGGGCGCCTCGCCCTGATCAGCTACCCTCAGGCGGAAGCGTTCAACGGGCGGAAGGTGAAATAGTCACGCAGGGCGCGGACGAAGTCCTCGTACTCCTGGGGCGGCTGCAGCAGGGTGAAACCGGAGTCGTAATGCCCTGGCGTCTGGTCTTCGCGGCACCACAGGCAGCTTGCCGTCATATTGATGCACTGCAAATCGCCGTCAGGCAGCGGCACTTTCAACTGCAGCTCGTAGACCGGCCCGACCAGCACCGGCAGCAGGCTGATCAACATGAGGCCGTCTGCCGATACATTGCCCAGGTAGCCGATGGCCTGGTCTGTCAGACGGTTGAATACCGTCAAATAGACCGGAAGCTGGTGGCGCTCGATGTGACGCTCGGTGAACATGATCCCAATCGCTGCCTTGTTAAACGAGGTGATCCCCGTATTGATCTGAGTCTAGTTCAGCGCCGCGATGAAAGCGTCGACGGCGCAGGACACTTTGGTATTAGCGCCAAGGCGTGGTGGACGCCGGTCGCGCCACGGCAGGCTCGCCGCTGCGGTAGTGACCGAGCTGCTCCAGGGTCTGCAGGCGGGCCTTGGCGCGAAAAGCGTACTCGTTGCGTGGATAGTGCTGGATCAGGTATTGGTAGGTCTGCGCGGCATCCACGTAGAGTTTCTGCCGTTCCAGGCACTGGCCACGCAGCAATGACACTTCGGGATGGATGAACGGCCGCGCGCGGCTGGTGCGGTCGACCTGCGACA
This sequence comes from Pseudomonadota bacterium, assembly GCA_023388335.1. Lineage (GTDB taxonomy): Bacteria > Pseudomonadota > Gammaproteobacteria > Pseudomonadales > Pseudomonadaceae > Aquipseudomonas. The sequence goes on from JAEWGL010000115.1 coordinate 17,691, forward strand.
GCTCGAGCATCACGCGCTGGCAATCGCCGCGGTCGTAGGCGCGGTAGGCGTTGTTCAGGTGATGGTCCATGGACCAGCGGGTGCAACCGACGACGCTGGCTGCCATGGCAAGAACGATCAGGGCTCGCATGGGAATCTCCTTAAGCTTGGCAGTGTATCGGCCCGCTTCAGCAAAACTTCACCTTTGAGCGGCAAGCTTCAAGCTTCAAGCGGCAAGCTTTACCGCGGCGCCCTTTCGTTTGGCGCTTGCAGCTTGCAGCTTGCGGCTTGGAGCCCAAGGCAAACGCCACCCTGCCGCCCTCCAAGGTAGTGCAATGGAACAATGACTACAGCGCGAGACAGGAGTAGCCTTTCGCTGCGCTTCACTATAGGAGTCTGTGCATGACCATCCGCCGTACCAAAATTGTCGCCACCCTGGGCCCGGCCAGCAACTCGCCGGAAGTGATCGAACAGCTGATCCTGGCCGGCCTGGATGTTGCCCGCCTGAACTTCTCCCACGGCACCCCGGACGAGCACAAGGCCCGCGCCCGCTTGATCCGCGAGATCGCCGCTCGCCTCGGCCGCCACGTCGCGCTGCTGGGCGACCTGCAGGGTCCAAAGATCCGCATCGCCAAGTTCAGCAACAAGCGCATCGAGCTCAAGGTCGGTGACCACTTCACCTTCTCCACCGCTCATCCGCTGACCGAAGGCAACCAGGATATCGTCGGCATCGACTACCCCGACCTGGTCAAGGACTGCGGCGTCGGCGACGAGCTGCTGCTGGACGACGGCCGCGTGGTCATGCGCGTCGAAACCGCCACTGCCGATGCCCTGCACTGCGTCGTGCTGGTCGGTGGCCCGCTGTCGGACCACAAGGGCATCAACCGCAAGGGTGGCGGCCTGACCGCGCCTGCCCTGACCGAAAAAGACAAGGCCGACATCAAGCTGGCCGCGGAAATGGATCTGGACTACCTGGCCGTGTCCTTCCCGCGTGACGCCAGCGACATGGACTACGCCCGTCGCCTGCGCGACGAATCCGGCGGCAGCGCCTGGCTGGTGGCCAAGATCGAACGCGCCGAAGCCGTGGCCGACGACGAGACCCTCGACGGCCTGATTGCCGCCAGCGACGCGGTCATGGTTGCCCGTGGCGACCTGGGCGTGGAAATCGGCGATGCCGAACTGATCGCCATCCAGAAGAAGATCATCCAGCACGCCCGCCGCAACAACAAAGCGGTAATCGTCGCGACCCAGATGATGGAGTCGATGATCCAGAACCCGATGCCGACCCGTGCCGAAGTGTCCGACGTGGCCAACGCCGTGCTCGACAACACCGATGCGGTAATGCTCTCGGCCGAGAGCGCGGCCGGTGCCTACCCGATCGAAGCGGTCCAGGCCATGGCGCGGATCTGCCAGGGCGCCGAGAAACACCCGACCAACCAGAAGTCCAGCCACCGCCTGCATACCCGCTTCGAACGCTGCGACGAGAGCATCGCCCTGGCGGCCATGTACACCGCCAACCACTTCCCCGGCGTCAAGGCGATCATCGCCCTCACCGAAAGTGGCTACACCCCGCTGATCATGTCGCGCCTGCGCTCGCACGTGCCGATCTTCGCCCTGTCGCCGCACCGCGCCACCCAGGCCCGTGCGTCGATGTTCCGCGGTGTCTACCCGATCGCCTTCGACCCGGCGGCACTGCCACCGGAGAAGGTCAGCGAAGCGGCGGTCGACGAACTGCTCAAGCGCGGCCTGGTACAGCAAGGTGACTGGGTCATCCTGACCAAGGGTGACAGCTACCACACCATTGGTGGCACCAACGGCATGAAGATTCTGCACGTCGGTGATCCGCTGGTCTGATGTTGCGCTGATCAGGGCCGCTCCGTGGCCCTTTTCGCGGCGCTCCGGCGTCCTGGCAAGTCGGGCGCCGAACCGTCGCTCCCAGGGCCCGATCACAATGTGGGAGCAACTGTCTTCGCTATGTCAGCGCCGATCTCTTCGCGGGCAAGCCCGCCTCCACAGGCTCAGCGTTGACCGTGATCAGGTGAGCGACAAAGTTCGTGTGGGAGCGGGCTTGCCCGCGAAGAGGCCTGCTCAGGCACCCACCCACGCTCAGGCATGCTCGGTGAACACGTCGGCGAACAGCTGATTACGCGGCAAGCCCGCAATGAACAACCTGCGCGCAAACTGCTCGACACTCCCCGGCGCGCCGCACGCCAAGGCCACCGTCCGCCGAGATGGACACAGTCCCGCCAGCGCTTGCTGGAACTGATCGGCAGTCACCAACGCCACGCTCACATTCGAATGCAGCCCTGCCAGGTCGTTCAGCGCCTCGGCCAGATAGTGTTCGTGGGCCAGGTGCATCACCCTGATCTCTGCCTCATGCCCCTGGCGTAACGCCTCGCGCAAAATCCCCCATAACGGCGCAAGCCCGGTGCCTGCCGCCAGCAGCAAAAGCGGCCGGTCCTGCCAGTCCGGATCGTAATGCAACGCACCGCCACGCAGCTCACCCAGGCGCAGCGGGTCACCGACCTGCAACTGCCGGACCGCGCCGCAGAACGCCCCGGAGTGTCGACAGTCGAGGTGAAACTCGAGAAACGCCTCATCCCCCGGCAGGCTCGCCAGGGAATATGGCCGTGCTATATCGCCATTCCACAGCACCAGATGCTGACCGGCCCGATAGCGCAATGGCCGCGCAGGCCGCAGGCGCAGGCGTAGCACCTCACCGGACCAGTGCAACCCGCAGATCGTTGCTGGCAGTCCATCGCTCAACGGATCGAACACCGCCACCCGCAGGTTGCTCGTCACCTGGCACTGACACGCCAGTCGCCAGCCCTCCTCGCGCTTGTCCAGCGCCAAGGCTTCAGGCAAGGCATCAGCAGGCTGCCCCTCAAGGCAGCGCACCAGGCAAGCATGGCAACTGCCCGCCCGGCAGCTGTAAGGCACGGCAAAGCCCGCGCCATTGAGGGTATCGAGCAGGTTGCTGCCGGCCGGCACCGTCCAACAGCGCTCGCCGACGCAAAGTTCAGGCATGGTCATTTCATCTCAGGGGGTTTCAGAGCCACTCTAAGGCAAGCGGGCATGGACAGCAAAAAGGATGCCGGTCGTCTGCCGACCATGGTCAGGACCGGGCGCTGGTGTACCCGGCACGGATGCGCGCTATACTGCCGCGCCTTTTTTGCGTCGGCCTAACCGGCCGATGCGCCTTGCAAGGCGTTTCGACACGCTGGTCGGCCACGTCGAAAGGCCTTTACGAATGTTCCCGTCTTTAAGAGGAGCGCGCTGCATGACCGTGATCAAGCAAGACGACCTGATTCAGAGCGTCGCCGACGCCCTGCAATTCATCTCGTACTACCACCCCGTTGATTTCATCCAGGCGATGCACGAGGCCTATCTGCGTGAAGAGTCGCCTGCTGCGCGTGACTCCATCGCCCAGATCCTGATCAACTCGCGCATGTGCGCCACCGGCCACCGTCCGATCTGCCAGGACACCGGTATCGTCACCGTGTTCGTGCGCGTCGGTATGGACGTGCGCTGGGATGGCGCGACCATGAGCCTGGACGACATGATCAACGAGGGCGTGCGCCGCGCCTACAACCTGCCGGAAAACGTCCTGCGCGCCTCCATCCTGGCCGACCCGGCCGGTGCTCGCAAGAACACCAAGGACAACACCCCGGCCGTGATCCACTACTCCATCGTCCCGGGCAACACCGTGGAAGTGGACGTCGCGGCCAAGGGCGGCGGCTCGGAGAACAAGTCCAAGATGGTCATGCTCAACCCGTCCGATTCGATCGTCGACTGGGTGCTCAAGACCGTTCCGACCATGGGCGCCGGCTGGTGCCCGCCGGGCATGCTCGGCATCGGCATTGGCGGTACCGCTGAGAAGGCCGCGGTGATGGCCAAGGAAGTGCTGATGGAGTCGATCGACATCCATGAGCTCAAGGCCCGTGGCCCGCAGAACCGCATCGAGGAGATGCGCCTGGAGCTGTTCGAGAAGGTCAACCAGCTGGGCATCGGCGCCCAAGGCCTGGGCGGCCTGACCACCGTGCTCGACGTCAAGATCATGGACTACCCAACCCACGCCGCCTCGCTGCCGGTGTGCATGATCCCCAACTGCGCCGCCACCCGCCACGCCCACTTCGTGCTTGATGGCAGCGGCCCTGCCGAGCTGGAAGCACCGTCGCTGGACGCCTACCCGGAAATCGTCTGGGAAGCCGGCCCATCGGCCCGTCGCGTCAACCTCGACACCCTGACCCCGGAAGAAGTGCAGAGCTGGAAGCCGGGCGAAACCGTCTTGCTCAACGGCAAGATGCTGACCGGCCGCGACGCTGCGCACAAGCGCATGGTCGAGATGCTCAACCGTGGCGAAGAGCTACCGGTGGACCTCAAGGGCCGTTTCATCTATTACGTCGGCCCGGTCGATCCGGTCGGTGACGAAGTGGTAGGCCCAGCAGGCCCGACCACCGCCACCCGCATGGATAAGTTCACCCGCCAGATCCTCGAGCAGACCGGTCTGCTGGGCATGATCGGCAAGTCCGAGCGTGGCCCGACCGCCATCGAGGCGATCAAGGACAACAAGGCCGTCTACCTCATGGCCGTCGGCGGCGCCGCCTACCTCGTGGCCCAGGCGATCCGCAAGTCCCAGGTACTGGCTTTCGCCGAGCTGGGCATGGAAGCGATCTACGAGTTCGAGGTCAAGGACATGCCTGTCACCGTCGCGGTCGACAGCAACGGCGAATCGGTTCACATCACAGGCCCTGCCCTGTGGCAGAACAAGATCGCCGAAAGCCTGGCGGTTGAAGTGCAGTAATCTTCATCCCCCAGCTTCATGAAAACGCCCGGCACCTGCCGGGCGTTTTCGTTTCCGAGCGCGGCGGTCCGGCGCATCGGGCAAGTCCGCTCCTATAGAACGAAATTTATCTTACTGATTTAATTATGGTTTTCCAGGCGCTGCTAACCCTGTGGGAGCGGGTCTTGCCGGGACGCCGGACCGCCGCGAACACGGGCGCAGCCCGGGCCATACAACGATGGTGTCCAGGCGGGCCTCTTCGCGGGCAAGCCCGCTCCCACAGGACATGAGGTGCAGCCAGAGATATGTTCTCTGCGCGACAGCGCGGCGCCAGGGCGGCGGGTGGGCTCTCATAAAACACACGCTAACTCATTGATTTAGCTGAACCCTGTGGGAGCGGGCTTGCCCGCGAACACCGGCGAAGCCGGTGCCATATACCGCGGTGCCTGCTTCGCGGGCAAGCCCGCTCCCACAGGGTTGAGGTGCATCCAGAGATAGGTTCTCTGCGCGACAGCGCAGCCCAGCGGGCTGAGTGGGCTCCCATAGAACATACATAACTTATTGAATTAGCAGGGACCTGTGGGAGCGGGTTTACCCGCGAACACCGGCCAAGCCGGTGCCATACTCCGCGGTGCTTGCTTCGCGGGCAAGTCGGAGCGCCGAACCGCCGGTCCACAGGTGTGCGCCGCGCTTGCAGGCTTTGTTCCCTGCGCGACAGCGTAGCCCAGCGGGCCGGGCGATCTCCTAAAACATTCAGGCATGGTGAATCTGGGTACCCAGCACTTTCAGAAACGCCGCCAACCACGCCGGATGCGCTGGCCAGGCCGGGGCGGTGACGAGGTTGCCATGGACATGGGCTTGGTCCATCGGGATCTCCATGTAGCGGCCGCCCGCCAGTTTCACGTCCGGCGCACAGGCGGGATAGGCGCTGCATTCGCGTCCTTCCAGGATTTCGGCCGCGGCCAGCAGCTGGGCCCCATGACAGACTGCCGCGATTGGCTTGCCGGCCTGGTCGATGGCCTTGATCAGCGCCAGCACTTGCGCGTCCAGGCGCAGGTATTCCGGCGACCGACCACCGGGGATCACCAGTGCGTCATAGCCTTCGGCCCGGACCTGTTCGAAATCGAAGTTCAGGGCAAAATTGTGCCCAGGCTTTTCGCTGTAGGTCTGGTCGCCTTCGAAGTCATGGATCGCGGTGCGCACCACCTGCCCCGCTGTCTTGCCAGGACACACGGCATGCACGGTATGGCCGACCATCCGCAGCGCCTGGAATGGCACCATCACTTCGTAGTCCTCGACGTAGTCGCCGACCAGCATGAGAATCTTCTTCGCAGTCATGTCATCACTCCTGGCATTGCGTTGGGGGCTGTCAGAGCACCTTAGACCGCTTTATCCACCTGCGGTATCGGACTTTCAGCTGCGCCGGTCCAGCAGCAATACCACCAGGCGGTCCAACAGGCCCCACACGCGCTGCTTGAGCCGCCGCCACAACGGCCGCGCATGCCAATGGTCGAGGTCGACTTCCAGACTCTGGGCAAAGTCGCGCTCAAAGCTTGCAACCACCGCAGCGGTCAGCGGTGGGTCGAGGGCTTCGAGGTTGGCTTCCAGGTTGAAGCGCAGGTTCCAGTGGTCGAAGTTGCAGGAGCCGATGCTGACCCACTCATCCACCAGCACCATCTTCAAGTGCAGGAAACACGGCTGGTACTCATAGATCTGCACCCCAGCGCGCAGCAAGCGCGGGTAGTAGCGGTGGCCGGCGTAGCGCACCGAGGGGTGATCGGTGCGTGGCCCCGTCAGCAGCAGGCGCACATCCACGCCTCGGGCCGCGGCTCGGCGCAGCGAGCGGCGCACGCTCCAGGTCGGCAGGAAATACGGCGTCGCGAGCCAGATGCGCTGGCTGCCGCTGTTCAACGCTCGCACCAACGAACGCAAGATATCCCGGTGCTGGCGGGCATCGGCATAGGCCACACGGCCCATCCCCAACCCCTGGCTCGGCACCCGTGGCAAGCGCGGCAGACCGAAGTCATCGGGCGGACGCCAGGCGGTGCGCTGGTTGTTGGCATGCCATTGGCGGTCGAACAGCAGCTGCCAGTCGGTAACGATCGGCCCCTGCATCTGCACCATCACTTCGTGCCACTCGCTGATCTCGTCGCCAGGCTTCCAGAATTCGTCGGTGACGCCCGTACCGCCGACCACGCCCCAGCGCTGATCGACCAGCAGCAGCTTGCGATGATCCCGATACAGGTTGCGAAGGCCACGGCGCCAGTTCAGGCGGTTGTACCAACGCAGTTCCACGCCCGCGGCAGTGAGCCGTTGGCGCAGGCCAAGGGTGAAGGCGACAGCGCCGTAGTCATCGAACAGACAGCGCACCTGCACACCGCGCGCAGCAGCCTGTTCCAGGGCCTGGACCATGGCCTCGGCGCAGCCTCCGGCCTCGACGAGATAAAGCTCGAGGTCCACCTGAAACTCGGCGCGCACGATTTCCAACAGCATGCGCGGAAAAAACGCCGGCCCGTCGATCAGCAGTTCGAACTGGTTGCCATCACGCCAGGGAAAGACGGGTCCGGCCATGTCAGCGGGCGTTGAAAATCAGCACCGCGCTAACCGGTACCGACGGGCTGATGGACGCGACACCGGACACCTTGCGCAGGGCCACGAGGCCTGGCATCAGGTCGAAATCTTCTGCACGCAGCATCAGCGGTTCGAGCGTTACTACCTGGAAGCGCCGTTCGTCTAGGCGCGTGGCCAGCAGCAAGGCGTTGTAGCTGTGCTTCTTGCCATGCAAGGTGACCGTCAGCGGCAGGCGCAGTTCGAGCTGGGCGCCATTGGCCAGTTCGGTGATCGGTCGCAGGTCGAGCTGGGCCTGCACCGAGGCCTCGGGAAAACGAGCGAACTCGAACAGGTCATTGCGCACGCGCTCGTCGCGCAACGGGATGCCGCTGTTGGCCGAATCCATCTCGATTTTCAGCTGCGCGGTGCCCTTGCGATCGACCTTTCCGTGAAGCACGAGAAACCGATGGACCTCGGCGGTATCACCGTTCTTGCTGGTGACAAAGGACAGTCGCGATGACTCGCCATCCAGATGCCAGTTGGCCTGGGCTGGCAAGCTCAGGACCACCAGCAGGGCGAACAACAGACGGGGTAGATTGAGCATGGGAAATCTCGGCACACAAGGCCGTCAACCTTACCCAACCGCCCTCACGGCAGCAAGCGACAACCCCTGCGTCCGGACATGGCCTGTCATGCAAGCATCACTGAAGATTCACGGAGGTGACACCGCATCTACCTAGGCTGACCCTGCGCTACATGGCCGACTGGCCGTACCCGACCGCAGGTTTAGGGAGACACGCAATGACCCGGATCGCTCGCTCTGGCGACAACAGCACCGCACGCCGCCTGCAAGCCGAACGCCTAGTCGGCGCCGCGGCGCTGCACGAGGCGCAAGCCCTGCGCTTCAAGGTGTTCAGCGGTGAGTACAAGGCCAGGCTCAAAGGGGCCGACCAGGGCCTGGACATGGATGACTACGATCTTCATTGCCGCCACATCGGCGTACGCGACCTGGGCACGGGAAAGCTGGTCGCGACTACGCGCCTGCTCGATCACCAGGCCGCCAGTACCCTGGGCCGCTTCTACAGCGAAGAGGAGTTCAGCCTGCATGGCCTGGTCCAGCTGCAAGGGCCGATCCTGGAGCTTGGCCGCACCTGCGTCGACGCCGCCTATCGCAACGGCGGCACCATTGCGGTGTTATGGGGCGAGCTTGCCGAAATCCTCAACGAAGGCCGCTATAGCTACCTGATGGGCTGCGCCAGCATTCCCATGCAAGACGGTGGCGTACAGGCCCAGGCCATCATGCAACGCCTGCGCGAGCGTTACCTGTGCACTGAGCACCTGCGCGCGGAGCCGAAAAAGCCGCTGCCGAGCTTCGTCCTGCCCGGCAATGTCATCGCACAAATGCCGCCTTTGCTCAAAGCCTACATGCGCCTGGGCGCGAAGATCTGCGGCGAGCCCTGCTGGGATGAAGACTTCCAGGTCGCAGACGTGTTCATCCTGCTCAAGCGTGACGACCTCTGCCCGCGTTACGCCCGCCACTTCAAGGCAGCCGTCTGATGCGGCGGCTGCGGGTGATCTGCCGTCTTTCGCACGTAGCTCTGGTCGTCCTGCTGGGTCTGTGCCTGGCCGGCTGCTTCACCCTAGGCGAACGCCTGGCGCCGGCTGCCATGGATGCGCGGCGCCAACGCTGGAGCCGAGTGTTCATGCGCCACCTGAGCGCTGCCCTGCCCTTTCGCGTGACGGTGATCGGCGCGGTACCGCGCCAGCCAATGCTGTGGGTCAGCAATCATGTGTCCTGGACCGATATCCCGCTGCTGGGCATGCTCACACCGCTGTCGTTTCTGTCCAAAACCGAAGTTCGTCGCTGGCCAGTGATCGGCTGGCTGGCGCGCAAGGCCGGTACCTTGTTCATTCGGCGTGGTGGCGGCGACGGGCAGCGGCTGCGCGAGCAGATCGGCGGGCAGTTACGCCAAGCGCGGCCGCTGTTGATCTTTCCCGAGGGAACCACTACCGACGGGCGTAGCCTGCGCACCTTCCATGGACGGCTGCTGGCAGCCGCGATCGAACAGGGTACGCCGCTGCAGCCAGTCGCTATTCGGTACCTGCGTGGGGGGAAGCTGGATACGATCGCGCCGTTCATTGGTGAGGACGACCTGGTTTCGCACTTGATGCGGCTGTGCGCGCACGGCGTGGTGGAAGTGCAGATTCATTTGCTGACGCCCATTTCAACACTCGGCAAAGAGCGTGCCGCGCTGGCTTTCCTGGCGCAGGATGTAATCCACACCGCGCTTTTCGGTGTCGAATCGGCTACTCGTGGGCGAATACCACACGCCGCTTAGGGGCAACCGACCATTACCTGTCACAGTTGCCGCTCGGCAGCAAGTTAGATCCGCCTGGCAGCGGCGAACGCCTGCAACTGCGGATAAAACGCACGGAAATCCGCCAGCAGCGGCTCATACAAGGCGTCCAGTTCAGTCATCACACCCTGCATGCCTTCTGGCCTGGACAGCCGCCGCGCGATCCCCCTGAATACCTGTTCCAGCGTGGCGAAATCGCCATACGCCCCCAGCCAGTCATCGGCCGCCATGAATGGCGCAATCCCGGCCAGCCGCCCCGGCAATTGTCGTTCGGCCAGCAGTACCTGGTAAAAACGCCGGGTGAACTGTTCAAGCGGCTGCTCGGCATAGTCCGCCCAATACCGCGCCAGGCAATGGTCGAAAAACACATCGAGGACGATCCCGGCATAGCGCCGCCGCTCGCGAGGAAATCGCGCCAGAGCCGCCAGCACGAGCGGATGGCTGTCGGTATAGCTGTCGATCGAGCGGTGCAGGCGTATGGCTGCCTCTAGCGTGGGCTCGAATCGCCCTTCCAGCGGCCCTTTGACGAAATCGCCGTACAGGCTGCCGAGCAGTTGTTGCGGCGCAGGGCCGCCAAGGTGAAGGTGTGCGAGGTAGTTCATGTCGGCAGTTTAGCACCTGCGCCCTCTATATCGTCATAACCCGATATAACGATTCATGCTCGTTTCAGAACCCTTTCATATTTGTATATCGCGAAATAACGATTTATATTTCGCTCCATCGCGATATAGCGCTAGACCCGAGCCCACCATGCCTCTTGATCTCGACGAAATAATAAAAGCCCTCTCCCATCCGGTACGGCGAGACATCCTCAGATGGCTGAAGGACCCTGCGGCGCAGTTCCCTGACCAGCACCACAGCACCGAACACGGCGTCTGTGCCGGGCAGATCGATCAACGTTGCGGCCTGTCGCAATCGACCGTCTCTGCCCACTTGGCCACCCTGCAGCGCGCGGGCCTGATCAGCAGCCAGAAGATCGGCCAGTGGCATTTTTTCAAACGCAACGAGCAGACCATCCAGGTCTTCCTCGAGCAGATGAGCCAAGAGCTCTGACAAGGATTTTGCAATGCCCCTTTCCCTGTTGATCCTGGCGCTCAGCGCCTTCGCCATCGGTACCACCGAATTCGTCATCATGGGCCTGCTGCCGGACGTGGCCAGCGACCTGGGTGTATCGATCCCCGGCGCCGGCTGGCTGGTGACCGGCTATGCCTTGGGGGTGGCGATCGGCGCACCGTTCATGGCCCTGGCCACCGCACGCTTGCCGCGCAAGGCAGCGCTGGTGACACTGATGGGTGTGTTCATCGTCGGTAACCTGCTGTGCGCCGTCGCCAGTGACTACAACCTGCTGATGTTTGCACGCGTCGTTACTGCCCTGTGCCATGGCGCCTTCTTCGGCATCGGCTCGGTAGTGGCCGCGGGCCTGGTCCCAGCCAACCGCCGCGCCTCGGCCGTGGCATTGATGTTCACCGGCCTGACCCTTGCCAACGTCCTGGGCGTGCCACTGGGCACCGCGCTGGGCCAGGTCGCCGGCTGGCGCTCGACCTTCTGGGCGGTGACCGCCATCGGCGTGATCGCTCTGGTCGGCCTGATGCGCTTCCTGCCTCTGAAAAAGGACGAGGAAAAAGTCGACATGCGCGCCGAGCTGGCCGCCCTCAAGGGCGCCGGCATCTGGCTCTCGTTGAGCATGACCGTGCTGTTCGCAGCCTCCATGTTCGCCCTGTTCACCTATATCGCCCCGCTGCTCGGTGATGTCACTGGCGTGTCGCCCCGCGGCGTGACCTGGACCCTGTTGCTGATCGGACTGGGCCTGACCCTGGGCAACATCATCGGTGGCAAGCTGGCCGATCGACGCCTGGGGGCCACCCTGGTCGGCGTGTTCGCCAGCATGGCAGTGATCTCCACGGTGCTGACCTGGACCAGCAGCGCGCTGATTCCCGCGCAAATCACCCTGTTCCTCTGGGCCACCGCCGCCTTTGCCGCCGTGCCGGCCCTGCAAGTCAATGTGGTGGCCTTCGGCAAGGCTGCGCCGAACCTGGTATCGACCCTGAACATTGGCGCGTTCAACCTGGGCAACGCCCTGGGTGCCTGGGCCGGTGGCAGCGTGATCGCCCATGGCCTGGGCTTGACCCGCGTGCCGCTGACCGCGGCTGCCTTGGCGGTACTGGCGCTGGTGGTCACGTTGATTCTGTTCAGCCAAGGCGGCAACGATGCCGAACTGGCGCCCGCTTCCAACTGATAGCTGCGAGGTACACCGCATGACCACGCTTTTCGATCCGATCACCCTGGGTGACCTTGAGCTGCCGAACCGCATCATCATGGCCCCGCTGACCCGCTGCCGCGCCGACGAGGGCCGTGTGCCCAATGCGCTGATGGCCGAGTATTACGTGCAGCGCGCCAGCGCCGGGCTGATCCTCAGCGAGGCGACCTCGGTGACGCCGATGGGCGTCGGCTACCCCGACACCCCAGGCATCTGGTCCAACGACCAGGTACGTGGCTGGACCAATGTCACCAAGGCCGTGCATGGCGCTGGCGGGCGCATCTTCCTGCAACTGTGGCACGTCGGGCGCATCTCCCATTCCCGCTACCTGAACGGCGAGACCCCGGTGGCGCCGAGCGCGATCCAGCCCAAGGGGCACGTCAGCCTGGTACGGCCGATCACCGCGTTCCAGACACCGCGCGCGCTGGAAACCGCCGAGATCGCCGACATCGTCGACGCTTACCGGGTGGGTGCCGAGAACGCCAAGGCCGCCGGTTTCGACGGCGTCGAGATCCATGCTGCCAACGGCTACCTGCTCGACCAATTCCTGCAGAGCAGCACCAACCAGCGTACCGATGGCTACGGCGGGTCGCTGGAAAACCGCGCGCGCCTGCTGCTGGAGGTGACCGACGCGGCCATCGAGGTCTGGGGCGCCAACCGGGTTGGCGTGCACCTGGCCCCACGTGCCGACAGCCACGACATGGGCGACGCCAATCGCGTCGAGACCTTTACCTATGTGGCCCGTGAATTGGGCAAGCGTGGCGTGGCGTTCCTCTGCTCGCGCGAGCGAGAAGCCGACGACAGCATCGGCCCGCTGATCAAGCAGGCCTTCGGTGGCCCTTACATCGCCAATGAAGGCTTCGACAAAGCCCGCGCCAACGCCGCATTGGCCAAGGGCACCGCCGACGCGGTGGCCTTCGGCGTGCCCTTCATCGCCAATCCCGACCTGCCCGCCCGACTGGCCGCCGATGCACCGTTGAACGAGGCCCGCTCCGAGACGTTCTATGCCAAGGGGCCGGTGGGGTATATCGATTATCCGCGGATGTGATCGGCGTAGGACTGTCCGCTTCTGAAGGGAAAGGACTGACCGCGGTGTGTAGTGTCGATCGCGGTGGCAGGCTGCAATGCGGTCCGCCCCTCTCCCTTTTGGGAAAAGGCTGGGGTGAGGGGCAGCGGATACCGTAGTCAAACGGGTACCGCGGTGCCCCCAGGCCCCTCACCCTAACCCTCTCCCAGAGGGAGAGGGAATCGATTGCGGTGTAGCGTCGATCGTGTCAGCGGCTGGCAGCGCAGTCCACGCCCTCTCCCTCTGGGAGAGGGCTGGGGTGAGGGGCAGCGGGCGGCGCAGTTCACACGCGAAATTGGGCTGAGAACCAAGACCACGCGGTCGCGACAGAGAAACCGGCCTTGCAGCTCAGCGCGCGTTGAGCTGCTGCTGCAGGTTCTGCACCTGGCTCTGCAGGGTGTTGAGGCTGCGGGTCATCTGCCTGCGGAACGCATCGAACTCCTGCACCGAGGCACCGCTGGCGGCAGGCGTCGCCGGGCGGTTATCGATCTGGCTCTTGAGCACCAGCAGGTCCTGCTCCAGGCTTTGGATCGCCGCGCTCGGATTGCCCTGCTGCTTGAGCGCCGCCACCTCGCCGCTCAGGCTCTTGAGCTGGCCATCGAGCTTGCCGCCATCGACCTGCGCCGCCTTCAAGGCCGCAAGTTCGGTGTTCACGACCTTGAGCTGCTCTTGCAGCTGCTTTTGCAGTTCGGCAGTGGCCACCTGCTGGGCCTGGTTGACCTTCTGCTGCTCACGGGCATCGGCCAGCACCTGCTCCAGGCGCTTGCCCAGGTCCCCGGCCTGCCCCGCGACACCCTGCTGTTGCTTGCCCTGTTCGGCCAAGCTGGCCTGCAGCTGGCGGATCTGCAATTTCAGCGCCTCGCTGCCGGTACTGACACTGGACTCGCTGGCGTCAATCTTGCCGCTGATCGCCTGCAGTCGGCCGGCTGCCTCTTCGCTGATGCGGGCGAAGCTTTCCTGGGTCGCCACCAACTGCTGCTCCATCAGCGAGATCTGCTGGAAGCTCCACCAGCCCAACCCACCCAGGGCAATGAACGATGCACACAACAACGCCCAGAGCGGCGCGGTACTGGCCGGCCGCGCTGCCTTCTGGCGGCTGCGAGCGACGTGTGCCGGCAGCAGTTCGTCATCATCTCGGGTGCCGGCGCGCAAGGTGGGCACGTCGTCGAAGTCTTCTCGGGCATCGTTACGCATGGGAACTTTCAACCACATCGGCAGGAGCAAAGGGGCATTAGTATAAACCGCTCAAGGGTGCCTTGATCGACCATTGTCCGCGCGCCCGTTCGATGAGTGAAGTTCAGCGACCGGGATGCAGTCCCTGCCACCAAGTACAGAATTCGTCCAGCGCCGACCACAGGCTGACTCGCGGGCGATAATCCAACTGCTGGCGCGCGCGCGTGATGTCGAGGGTGAAGTCCTTGCTCATCACTTGCATCCCCAGGCGCGACAGCGTCGGCTGTGGACGTCCAGGCCAGAGCAGGCAGGCCGCTTCGTTGAGCGCGGCCACGCTGTAGGCCAGCCCGTAGGAGCGGTAGCGGGTGACTTGCGGCAGGTGCATCTGGCGCATCACGTAATTGACCACGTCCCACAACGGCAAGGGCTGGCCGTTGCTGATGTTGTAGGCCTGGCCGAGGGCCTGGTCGTCGGCGAAAAGCGCATTGAGCAGTGCATCGTTGAGGTTGTGCACGCTGGTGAAGTCGACCTTGTTCAAGCCGTTGCCGATGATCGCCAGACGGCGCTTTTGCTGCATCTGCATCAAGCGCGGAAAGATGCTCGAATCGCCCGCGCCCGTGACGAAGCGCGGGCGCAGGGCCAGCACTTCAAGACCGAACTCCTGGGCGCCAAAGACTTTCTGCTCGGCCAGGTATTTGGTAGCGCCATAGTGGTCGTGAAAACGCCGCGGCACCTGCTCTTCGCGGACAGCCACACGCGAGCGGCCATCGAAATAGATCGATGGTGACGACAGGTGCACCAGGCGGCGCACCTGTTGCTTGAGGCAGGCTTCGACGATGTTCTCGGTCACCACCACGTTGCCTTGGTAGAAGTCCTGGTAACGCCCCCAGGTGCCCACCGCGCCGGCGCAGTGCACCACAGCCTCGACACCGTGGCACAGGCGACGGGCCAGTTCCGCGTCGCCCAGGTCACCCTGCATGAACTGCGCCCCGCGGCGCACCAGGTGCTCGACGCCTTCGGCACGTCGGCCATTGACCCGTACCTCCAGGCCCTGCTCCAGGGCGAAACGCGCAAAGCGCCCGCCAATGAAGCCGCTTGCGCCGGTGACCAGAATTCGCATGAAAGACTCCGCCTTGCCAGATTTCAGATGCCATTGACGCTGCCCGTGCCTAGAAGGGCACCAGCCACTGTGTCGCAGTGTGGCGCAGGTGCTCGGTCAGTTGGCCAAGCAGGTGCCCGCCAGAGCGCCAATGATGCCAGTACAAGGGCACATCGATGGGAGTATCGGCATGCACTTCGATCAAGCGGCCGCTGGCCAGTTGCTCAGGCACCTGCAACTCAGGCATCAGGCCCCAGCCCATGCCCGCCTCGATCATGCGCATGAAACCCTCCGATGAAGGACACAGGTGGTGCAGGAAGCCATCCTCGATCCCTAGCGAGGCCAGGTACCGGTGCTGCAGGAAGTCGTCCGGCCCGTAGACCAATGCAGGCGCACGTGGCAGGCGGCGAACGTCGACACCCTGGGGGAAATAGCGCTGCATGAACGCCGGGCTGGCCAGCGCCCGGTAGCGCATGGCCCCCAGCGGCAGGCTGCGCGCCCCGGCCACCGGCCGTTCGCTACCACACAGGCAAGCCGCCACCTCGCCCGCACGCATGCGCCGCAAGCCCACCTCCTGATCCTCGACCACCAGGTCCAGCAGCACCTGTTGGCCCGTGCAGAACGGCGCGATCGCAGCCGCCCACCAGGTGGCCAGGGTGTCGGCGTTGAGGGCGATGCGCAGACGTTCGGGCATGCCGCCCTCATCAAGCGCCGGTACCTGGCGCTGCAGGTCGCGTTCGAGCAGGCGCACCTGCTGCACATGGTTGAGCAACTGACGACCGACATCGGTCGGGCTCGGCGGCGTGGCGCGCACCAGTACCGGTTGACCGACGCGGGCTTCGAGCAGCTTGATGCGCTGAGACACGGCTGACTGCGACAGCCCTAGCACCTGGGCGGCGCGCTCGAAACCGCCCTGCTCGATCACCGCCGCAAGGGCGGCGAGCAACTTGTAGTCAAACATCAGTTTCGCTAATGCCTGATCAGCTTTATTGGTTTTTCTTATACTGCACCGAGCCCCACAATGACCAGCATCTTCTCAAGCATGCAGCGCGGGCGGTTTCGTCGGCGCCTGGTGGAGCGTCTCCCTATGTGGCAAAGCTATTTGAACGGCCTGTTGGTGGCCTTGGGTCTGATCATGGCCATCGGCACCCAGAATGCGTTCGTCCTCGCGCAAAGCCTGCGCCGTGAACATCACCTGCCAGTGGCGGCCCTGTGCGTGCTGTGCGATGCCTTGTTGGTGGCTGCCGGAGTGTTCGGTCTGGCGACGGTGCTGGCGCACAATCCCTTGTTGCTGACGCTGGCGCGCTGGGGTGGCGCGCTGTTCCTGCTCTGGTATGGCAGCCTGGCGCTGCGCCGAGCGTTCGCCAAACAGAGCCTTGAGCAATCTCAAGGCCAAGGCCTGCGCTCGCGCCGTGCGGTACTGCTCAGCGCCCTGGCGGTGACGCTGCTCAACCCTCACGTCTACCTCGACACGGTGCTCCTGATCGGCTCGCTCGGCGCCCAGCAAAGCGTGCCTGGGGCCTATGTGGCCGGCGCCGCCAGCGCCTCGCTGATGTGGTTCTTCACCCTCGCCCTGGGCGCAGCCTGGCTGGCGCCGTGGTTGGCGCGTCCGAATACCTGGCGCCTGCTCGACCTGATGGTGGCAGTCATGATGTTCGCCGTCGCGGCCCAACTGATCCTGAGCTGATTTCGATCGCAAGCCGCAAGCCGCAAACTACAAGCTACAAGCTACAAGCTACAAGCTACAAGCTACAAGCTACAAGCTACAAGATGAGCAGTCGACGGCAAACCGCTTGAAGCTTGCGGCTTGGAGCTTGTCCTTATAGTTGTTGCGTGGTTAAGCGCCGGGGCCGGTGCTATGATCCAGCCCTTGCGTCGCAAAGAGTACAAACTCGCCGACGTACACCGGCCGCCCGTGATCGGCCTTGCGCAAACCGCAACAGACCTGATTAGGAGATTCACCATGGCTTTTGAATTGCCGCCGCTGCCATACGCCCACGATGCCCTGCAGCCGCACATCTCCAAGGAAACCCTGGAGTATCACCACGACAAGCACCACAACACCTATGTCGTGAACCTGAACAACCTGGTGCCAGGTACCGAATTCGAAGGCAAGACCCTGGAAGAGATCGTCAAGACCTCTTCGGGCGGCATCTTCAACAACGCCGCGCAAGTCTGGAACCACACCTTCTACTGGAACTGCCTGGCTCCGAACGCCGGTGGCGAGCCGACCGGCTCCCTGGCCGAAGCCATCAACGCAGCCTTCGGCTCGTTCGACAAGTTCAAGGAAGAGTTCACCAAGATTTCGGTTGGCACCTTTGGCTCCGGCTGGGGCTGGCTGGTCAAGAAGTCCGACGGTTCCCTGGCCTTGGCCAGCACCATTGGGGCCGGCAACCCGCTGACCAACGGCGATACCCCGCTGCTGACCTGCGACGTCTGGGAACACGCCTACTACATCGACTACCGCAACCTGCGTCCAAAGTATGTCGAGGCATTCTGGAACCTGGTCAACTGGAAGTTCGTTGCCGAGCAGTTTGAAGGCACCCCCTTCAAGGCCTGATCCAGGCTTGTGCTACGCACGATGAAAAAACCCGGCCTGGCCGGGTTTTTTTCGTCTGCAAGAGGGCTCGGCGCGCTTGCCCCGAGACAATAGCGCGCTACCATCAAAGCGTGGCGAAGGAGTGATGCAGCGCACTCAAGTCGCATCGACGCGCTAGCAATACAGCGTGCGTACAGCGCCGCGCCTTGCCTGCCAGAGGCGCCTGTGCAGCCTCGTCGGTGGGAACGGCCAATAGTGTACTGCCAGGCTTGATGGCAAGATGACGCTAGTGCATGGATTAAGGAATCCCCATTGAAGCTGGAATTCAGGCACAGCTTAGCGGTTAAGTTACTCAGGGTCGTGCTGCTCTCGGCGCTGGCGGTAGGCGTTGTGCTCAGCTGTGCGCAGATCGTCTACAACGCCTACAAGACTCGCCAGGCCGTAGCCACTGATGCCCAGCGTATCCTCGACATGTTCCGCGATCCCTCCACCCAGGCGGTGTACAGCCTCGACCGCGAGATGGGCATGCAGGTCATGGAAGGGCTGTTTCAGGATAAATCGGTGCGCATGGCCTCCATCGGCCATCCCAACGAAACCATGCTGGCGGAGAAATCCCGCCCACGCCAGGACACTCCCACGCGCTGGCTCACCGACCTGATCCTGGGCCAGGACCGCACCTTCAGCATCCAGCTGGTGGGCCGTGGCCCGTACAGCGAATATTACGGCGACCTGAGCATCACCCTCGACAGTGCCGCCTATGGCGAAGGATTTCTCATCAATGCGGTGATCATCTTCATCGCCGGTGTGTTGCGCGCACTGGCCATGGGCCTGGTGCTGTACCTGGTCTATCACTGGCTGCTGACCAAACCGCTGTCCAAGATCATTGAGCACCTCACGCAGATCAACCCCGACCGTCCCAGCCAGCATCAGATCCCCTTGCTCAAAGGCCACGAGAAAAACGAACTGGGCCTTTGGGTCAACACCGCCAACCAGCTACTGGCTTCGATCGAGCGCAACACCCACTTGCGCCACGAGGCAGAAAACAGCCTGCAACGCATGGGCCAGTACGATTTCCTTACCGGCCTGCCGAATCGCCAACAGCTGCAGCAGCAACTGAACAACATCCTGATCGATGCCGCGCGCCTGCAGCGTCGGGTAGCCGTGCTCTGTGTCGGCCTGGACGATTTCAAAGGCATCAACGAGCAGTTCAGCTACCAGACCGGCGACCAGTTATTGCTGGCCCTGGCCGATCGGCTGCGGGCACACAGGAGCCGGCTGGGTGCCTTGGCGCGCCTGGGCGGGGACCAGTTCGCCCTGGTCCAGGCGGATATCGAGCATCCCTACGAGGCCGCCGAACTGGCCCAGAGCATCCTCGACGACCTCGAGGCCCCCTTTGCCCTCGACGCGCAGGAAATCCGCCTGCGCGCCACCATCGGCATCACCCTGTTCCCTGAAGACGGCGACAGCACCGAGAAGCTGCTGCAGAAAGCCGAACAGACCATGACCCTGGCCAAGGCACGCTCGCGCAACCGCTACCAGTTCTACATCGCCAGCGTCGACAGCGAGATGCGCCGGCGCCGCGAACTGGAAAAGGACCTGCGCGAAGCCTTGCCGCGCAACGAGCTGTACCTGGTATACCAGCCGCAGATCAGTTACCGCGACCACCGCGTGGTCGGGGTCGAGGCGCTGCTGCGCTGGCAACACCCGGTGCTGGGGATGGTCCCGCCGGACCAGTTCATCCCACTGGCCGAGCAGAACGGCAGCATCATTGCCATTGGCGAGTGGGTCCTGGACCAGGCTTGTCGCCAACTGCGCGAATGGCACGACCTGGGCTTCGCCGAGCTGCGCATGGCGGTGAACCTGTCTACCGTGCAACTGCACCACAACGAACTGCCGCGGGTGGTCAACAACCTGATGCAGATCTACCGCCTGCCGCCACGCAGCCTGGAGCTGGAGGTGACCGAGACGGGCCTGATGGAAGACATCAGCACCGCCGCCCAGCACCTGCTCAGCCTGCGCCGTTGCGGGGCGATGATCGCCATCGACGATTTCGGGACGGGCTATTCATCGCTCAGCTACCTCAAGTCGCTGCCGCTGGACAAGATCAAGATCGACAAGAGCTTCGTCCAGGACCTGTTCGACGACGACGACGACGCCACCATCGTGCGAGCGATCATCCAACTGGGCAAGAGCCTGGGCATGCAGGTCATTGCCGAGGGCGTGGAAACCACCGAGCAGGAGCGCTACATCATTGCCCAGGGCTGCCACGAGGGTCAGGGCTACCACTACAGCAAGCCGCTGTCGGCGCGTGAACTGACCGCCTTTCTCAGGCATGCGCAACGCAACCAGGTGTCTGCGCTGTAACCCTTGCCATCCCTGGCACTGCACCGTGAACGGGCATTTCAACAAATTCGCGCCCGGCCCTTTACACCAAATGCAAATCCTTCGCATTATGTCGCGGTTTCGCGTGCCTTTGGCACACCTGTCCAACCACACGACGCAGGAACTCACAATGATTCGAATGCCTCTGGCCTCCGCCAGTCTGCTGGCCATCGCCATCTCCCTCGCTGGTTGCGGCGACGGCAAGGACGAGAAGGCTGTCGCCCCGCAAGCCCAGGCGCCTGCAGCGGCCAGCACCACCGCTGCGGCACCGGGGGCTGTCGACGAGGCCGCCGCCCAGGCCGTGGTCAAGCACTACGCTCAGATGGTCCATGCCGTGTACAGTGACTCGCTGAGTACCGCCAAGACCCTGCAGGGCGCCATCGATGCCTTCCTCGCCACGCCGAACGACGAAACCCTGAAGGCCGCCAAGGATGCCTGGGCCGCCTCGCGCGTACCGTACCTGCAGAGCGAGGCGTTCCGCTTCGGCAACACCATCATCGACGACTGGGAAGGTCAGGTGAACGCCTGGCCGCTGGACGAAGGCCTGATCGACTATGTCGACAGCAGCTACGAGCACGCCCTGGGCAACCCGGCCGCCAGCGCCAACATCATTGCCAACACCGAGATCCAGGTTGGCGAGGACAAGATCGACGTCAAGGACATCACCCCCGAGAAGCTGGCCAGCCTCAACGAGCTGGGCGGTTCGGAGGCCAACGTCGCCACTGGCTACCACGCCATCGAATTCCTGCTGTGGGGCCAGGACCTCAATGGCACCGGCCCAGGCGCGGGCAACCGTCCCGCCTCCGACTACCTGGAAGGCCAGGGCGCCACTGGCGGACACAACGACCGTCGCCGCGCCTACCTCAAGGCGGTCACCGATCTGCTGGTCAAGGACCTCGAGGAGATGGTCGGCAACTGGGCGCCGAACGTCGCCGACAACTACCGCGCCAAGCTTGAAGCCGAGCCTGCGACCGATGGCCTGCGCAAGATGCTGTTCGGCATGGGCAGCCTGTCGCTGGGCGAACTGGCGGGCGAACGCATGAAGGTCTCGCTGGAAGCCAACTCGCCGGAAGACGAGCATGACTGCTTCAGCGACAACACCCACTACTCGCACTTCTACGACGCCAAGGGCATCCGCAACGTCTACCTGGGCGAGTACACCCGTCCTGACGGCACCAAGCTGACCGGCGCCAGCCTGTCGTCGCTGGTGGCCAAGGTCGATCCGGCCGCCGACGCTACCCTCAAGGCCGACCTGGAAGCCACCGAAGCCAAGATCCAGGTGATCGTCGACCACGCTCTCAAGGGCGAGCACTACGATCAGCTGATCGCCGCCGACAATGCGGCCGGCAACCAGATCGTCCGTGACGCCATCGCCTCGCTGGTCAAGCAGACCGGCGCGATCGAACAGGCCGCGGGCAAGCTGGGCATCACCAACCTCAATCCTGATACCGCCGATCACGAGTTCTGATCAGCGCTTGGGTCACAGCGGCGGCCTTCGGGTTAATGCCAGTCAGTTAAGCCAAATTGGGGCCGCCTTGCGGCCCTTCGCGGGCAAGCCCGCTCCCACAGAGTTTGAGCACTTCTTGAAGTTGGCGCTGTACTTGTGGGAGCCCGCCCAGCCCGCTGGGC
>JAEWGL010000106.1 GCA_023388335.1 Pseudomonadota bacterium
CCTCCCGCACACCCGCTGAATACCCGTTACCCAGCACGTTTGCGCACGCAATGATCCACAAGGTGGCAGCCGCCGCCTTCATGCTTCCTTTTGTAACGCTGGCGGATCATTCCAGGTGCCCCGCCACACCCCTGCCTTTCCGCGCTGCCCAGCACTGGCGCGCTCTGCCTCTTGATCCAAGCTACATGTCCTTTTTGGCCTCCAATTTGCTTATTAGATATCGTATACGAAATACAGTATAAGAATTCGAGCGTAGCCAAGACCACCACTGGAACTCCCTCTAACGCACAATTAACGGAGTAACCTTTATGACCTCAACGACATCAACGCAAAGCACGGACCTGGGAGGCGAGGCCACGAAGGCTCCGGCGGGCATCAAACGGGTAGTCGCGGCCGCCATGGCCGGTGCCGTTGCCGAATGGTATGAATTCTTCCTCTATGGCACAGCCTCCGCGCTGGTCTTCGGGCAGCTGTTCTTCCACCAGACCGGCAGCGCCATGGATGGCATCATCGCAGCCTTCGCCCTGTATGCCGTAGGCTTCCTGGCCCGCCCAATCGGCGGTCTGGTATTCGGTCACTATGGCGACAAGCTAGGCCGCAAGCACTTGCTGCAGATCAGCCTGATCGTGGTCGGTGTGACCACATTCCTCATGGGTTGCCTGCCGACCTTCGAGCGCATTGGCTACGCTGCTCCCATCTTGCTGGTGCTGCTACGGCTGATCCAGGGCTTTGCCTTTGGCGGCGAATGGGGCGGCGCGGTGTTGCTGGTGTCGGAGCACAGCCCGGATAACCGCCGAGGCTTCTGGGCCAGCTGGCCGCAGGCCGGGGTGCCGGCGGGCAATCTGGTGGCGACGATCATCCTGCTGGTGCTGTCGACCAGCCTTTCGGAAGCCGAGTTCCTCGATTGGGGCTGGCGCGTCGCCTTCTGGTTTTCCGCGGTGGTGGTGCTGATCGGCTACTGGATTCGCACCCGCGTCGATGACGCGCCTATTTTCAAGGAAGCGCAGGCACGCCAACGCCAGATGGCGCAGCAGCAACTGGGGGTGGTCGAGGTCTTGACCAAGTACTGGCGCCAGGTGCTGGTAGGCATTGGCGCGCGCTTTGCCGAGAACATCCTCTATTACACGGTGGTGACCTTCTCCATCACTTACCTGAAGCTGGTGGTTCACAAAGACACCTCGCAAATCCTGTTGCTGATGTTTGGCGCCCACCTGTTGCACTTCTTCATGATTCCGCTGATGGGCTACCTGTCCGACATCGTCGGCCGCAAGCCGGTCTACCTGGTCGGCGCCGTGCTGACCGCCTTCTGGGGCTTCGTCGGCTTCCCGATGATGGATACCGGCAACGACTGGATCATCATGGCCGCGATCACCTTGGGGCTGTTCATCGAATCCATGACCTATGCGCCCTACTCCGCGTTGATGGCCGAACTCTTCCCCACCCACGTCCGCTATACGGCGCTTTCGCTGTGCTACCAGGTCGCACCGATTTTCGCGGGATCACTGGCGCCGCTGATTGCCGTCACCCTGCTCAAGGAATACAACAGCTCGACACCGATCGCCTGGTACCTGGTGGCCGCCTCGGCCATCTCCATCGTCGCCGTCAGCCTGACCCGCGAGACCCGCGGCAAGTCGCTTCGCGAAGTCGATGAACAATCCGCCAGGGGAGCTTGACCCTACTGGATCCCGGCCGGCTCATGGAGAGCCGGTTGTGCCGGAATCATCCTCAGCACCTGTCCAACGGACAGGTGCTCACCCCTTCACTGCCGCTTGCCGGTACTGGCGCGGCGTAAAGCCGGTCAAGGTCTTGAACTGGCGGGTGAACGCGCTGTGGTCGGTGTAACCGCACTGCAAGGCCACGTCGGTAATCAGCATGTCGGTATGCAGCAACCGGTGCGCATGCTCCAGGCGTGCCTTGTGGATCATCTGCCGCGGCGTCAGGTGGAACACCCGCTTGCAGTAGCGCTCCAGTTGCGCGACCGAAATGCCGGCGATCCGCGTCAGCTCGTCCAAGGTAATGGAGCGGTTGAAGTGGGTACGAATATGGTCGTCCACGGCAGCAAGGCGTTGATAGGCCGGATGGGTATTGCTGGCGGACTGGAGGTCAACCGAGATACCCATCAAGCCAATGATCTCGTCGTCACGGTTGTACAGCGGCCGCTTGTGGGTCAGGCACCAGCCTGGCTCGCGGCTGCCGTAAAGGTGCAGTTCCAGCTGGTCCTCCAGCACCAGGCCGTGCTGCAGCACCCGGCGATCCTGCTCGGTATAGCCAGGGCCCAGTTGCGCCGGAAAGACCTCGGCGCTGGTCTTGCCCAGCAGTGGCTGCAACTGCTTCAGGCCGCAGCGCTGCACCAGCGTGCGATTGGCGATGACATAGCGAGCCTGCACGTCCTTGATGAAGATCGCCGCATTCGGAATGACATCCAGCATCGGCAGCAGTACCACCACACCCGCCAGCAATTGCTCGATGGTTTCGGGACGCTGCGCGCTGGCCTGACACACCATCGCAAGTAGGTTCTGGGTCATCAATCTCAGTTCCCCATATCCGTGTGAACACCCCTCACAGCAGCTGCCGCCAAGGCTTGGCCACGCAGCTTGCAACACACCTTGGGTACTTGTCGAGCCGGGCATGAGATGGCGGACAAAGCCATCCAAGCACAGACTCGACTATGCCAATTTCGTCATCCGAAGTGCGAAATACCATCAAGAGCCGATGGCACGAAGGGTTCACTCTATGGCCATCGAATGCACGCCGCAGCCACTGCTGGGCTCAAGCAAATTGGCGGTCCTCGCTGACCGCGCCACCCGCCGGGCGATCCCCGCGAGGGTGTTACCAGTGACATCACACCTGCCTATCCAATAACCCACAAGAAGGCGAATTCATGTCAGGCAAGTTCAAAAAACAACTTTCATTGATCGACCTCACGTTCATCGGTCTGGGCGCCATCTTTGGTTCCGGCTGGCTGTTCGCGGCCAGCCACGTCTCCGCCATCGCGGGGCCCGCGGGTATCTTCTCCTGGCTGCTGGGCGGCTTCGCCGTATTGCTGCTGGGAATCGTCTACTGCGAACTGGGCGCCGCTCTGCCGCGCGCCGGCGGCGTGGTGCGCTACCCGGTGTTTTCCCATGGCCCATTGCTTGGCTACCTGATGGGGTTCATCACCTTGATCGCGTTCTCAAGCCTGGTGGCGATCGAAGTGGTCGCCTCGCGCCAGTACGCCGCGGCCTGGTTTCCGGGGCTGACCAAGCCCGGCTCCAGCGACCCCACGGTGGTCGGCTGGCTGGTGCAGTTCGGACTGTTGTGCGTGTTCTTCCTGCTCAACTACCGCAGCGTGAAGACCTTCGCCAAGGCCAACAACCTGGTCAGCGTGTTCAAGTTCATCGTCCCGTTGCTGGTGATCGGCGTGCTGTTCACCTTCTTCAAGCCGGAGAACTTCGAGGTCCTGGGCTTTGCACCCTTTGGTCTTTCCGGCATCGAGATGGCCGTTTCCGCCGGTGGCATCATCTTCGCCTACCTGGGCCTTACGCCGATCATCTCGGTGGCCAGCGAAGTGAAGAATCCACAGCGCACCATTCCGATCGCCTTGATCCTCTCGGTGCTGCTCTCCACCGCCATCTACGTGCTGCTGCAAATGGCCTTCCTGGGCAGCGTGCCGACCGAGATGCTGGCCAACGGCTGGGCCGGCGTGACCAAGGAACTGGCCCTGCCTTACCGTGACATCGCCCTGGCCCTTGGCGTGGGCTGGCTGGCCTACCTGGTGGTCGCCGACGCGGTGATCTCGCCCAGCGGTTGCGGCAACATCTACATGAACGCCACGCCGCGAGTCATCTACGGCTGGGCGCAGACTGGCACCTTCTTCAAGGTCTTCACCCGCATCGATGAAAAATCCGGCATCCCGCGCCCGGCGCTGTGGCTGACCTTCGGCCTGTCGGTGTTCTGGACCCTGCCCTTCCCGTCCTGGGAAGCCCTGATCAACGTGGTATCGGCCGCGCTGGTGCTGAGCTACGCCGTGGCCCCGGTATCGGTCGCCGCCCTGCGCCGCAACGCCCCCGACATGCCGCGCCCGTTCCGGGTCAAGCGCATGGCCGTGCTGGGCCCGGTGTCCTTCATCATCGCTGCGCTGATCGTCTACTGGTCGGGCTGGAACACCGTGTCGTGGCTGCTCGGCCTGCAGATCCTGATGTTCGTGGTGTACCTGCTGTGCAAGCGCTTCGTGCCCACGGCACACCTGAGCCTGGCCCAGCAAGTTCGTTCCTCCGCCTGGCTGATCGGCTTCTACGCCGTGACCATCGTGCTTTCCTGGCTCGGCAGCTTCGGCGGCATGGGTGTTCTCGCCCATCCGTTCGATACCGTGGCGGTGGCCGCTTGTGCCCTGGGTATCTACTACTGGGGCGCGGCCACCGGGGTGCCGGCGCACTTGGTCCGCCTAGACGGCGACGATGTCGAAAGCGAATCCGCGCCAACAGCCACCGCCATCGACGCTGCCCACTATCCCACTGGCGCCCGGGCTTGATGCCCAGGGCAATGGAGACAAGAGCATGAGCGAGCTCATCAATCTCAGCCTGGACCAGGTGTTCGAGCTGGCACTGCGGGCGTTGACCCACAACGGGATGGCCGAGGACCACGCCCGGGCGATCGCCGATGTGGTCACCCAGGGGCAGCGCGATGAATGCCACTCCCATGGCCTTTATCGGGTCCTGGTGTGCGTGCGTTCGTTGCGCTCGGGCAAGGTCGACCCCGCAGCGCAACCGACCCTGAGCCAGCCTGCCCCATCGATCATCAAGGTCGATGCGCACCAGGCCTATTCGCTGCTGGCCTTGCGCACCGGGCTGCCGCTGCTGGTGGAGCAGGCGCGCGCGCAAGGGGTCGCGGCATTGGTGATCCGCAACTGCTTCCACTTTTCGGCGCTCTGGCCGGAGGTCGAAGCCATTGCCGGGCACGGGCTGGTGGGCATGGCCATGACCCCGAGCCATGCCTGGGTGGCGCCGCAAGGTGGCAACAAAGGTGTGTTCGGCACCAACCCGCTGGCCTTCGCCTGGCCGCGCCAGGGCAGCGAGCCGTTCGTGTTCGATTTCGCTACCAGCGCCATTGCCCGTGGCGATATCGAACTGCATGCCCGCCAGCAACGCCCCATTCCGCTGGGCTGGGCACTGGACGCCGACGGTACGCCGACCACCGATGCGCAGGCCGCGCTGGCCGGCGCCATGCAAACCTTCGGCGGCCACAAGGGCTCGGCCCTGGCGGCGATGATCGAACTGTTGGCCGGCGCGCTGATCGGCGACATGACCAGCGCCGAGTCCCTGGCCTTCGACGACGGAGCAGGCGCCACGCCCTGCCATGGCGAACTGCTGCTGGCCTTCGACCCGGCACGCTTTCTTGGCGATGACCTCGCCCAGGGCCAGCAACGCGCCGAACAGCTGTTCGCGGCAATCACCGACCAGGGCGCGCGCTTGCCTTCGCAGCGGCGCTTCGCCGCCAGGAAGCGTTCCGAACGTGACGGCGTCTGGGTGGACCGCGGGTTGCTGCAGGACATCGAGCGTCTGCTGGACTAGTGGCCGTCCCGGCGGGTACCCGGACCTTATTCGAAGACTCTTCTAAATGGACAGCGTCATGAAACAGTTACACATCCTCGATTCCCACACCGGCGGTGAGCCCACTCGCCTGGTGATGAAAGGCTTTCCGCAACTGGCCGGCAACACCCTGGCAGAGCAGCGCGACACGTTGCGCGAACAGCACGACAAATGGCGCCGCGCCTGCCTGCTGGAGCCGCGTGGCAACGATGTGCTGGTCGGCGCCCTGTATTGCGAACCGGTGTCGCCAGACGCGACCTGCGGCGTGATCTTCTTCAACAATGCCGGCTATCTGGGCATGTGTGGCCACGGCACCATCGGGCTGGTCGCCTCGCTGCACCACCTGGGGCGAATCCAGCCCGGCGTGCACAAGATCGATACCCCGGTCGGCCCGGTCAGCGCCACCTTGCATGAGGACGGCGCCGTGACCTTGCGCAACGTGCCCGCCTACCGCTACCGCCAACAAGTACCGGTGGAAGTGCCCGGCCACGGTCGCGTGCACGGCGACATTGCCTGGGGCGGCAACTGGTTCTTCCTGGTTTCCGATCACGGCAAGCGGTTGCAGCTGGAAAATGTCGAAGCCCTCACCGAGTTCACCTGGACGATGCTCAAGGCCCTGGAGGCCCAAGGCATCCACGGTGAAGACGGCGCCTTGATCGACCATATCGAGCTGTTCGCCGACGACGACCAGGCCGACAGCCGCAACTTCGTCATGTGTCCGGGCAAGGCCTACGACCGCTCGCCGTGTGGCACGGGCACCAGCGCCAAGCTGGCTTGCCTGGCGGCCGATGGCAAGCTGGCCGAAGGCGCGCGCTGGGTCCAGGCCAGCATCACCGCCAGCCAGTTCGAAGGCCGCTACGAATGGGAGGGCGAGCGTATCCGCCCATACATCACCGGCCGCGCCTACATGACCGCCGACAGCACCCTGCTGATCGACGAGCAGGACCCCTTTGCATGGGGCATTTGAGCCCCTCCCCCTCACCATCCGAATGAACGCTGCAAGGAGCTAGAACAATGAGCGCCAACATCTTCACCGGCTGCATCCCTGCCCTGATGACCCCGTGCACCGCCGAGCGCAAGCCGGACTTCGACGCCCTGGTGGCCAAGGCTCGCGAACTGATCGAGATCGGCATGAGCGCCGTGGTCTACTGTGGCTCCATGGGCGACTGGCCCCTGCTGACCGAGGCCGAGCGCCAGGAAGGCGTGGCCCGCCTGGTCGCGGCTGGCGTGCCGACCA
>JAEWGL010000147.1 GCA_023388335.1 Pseudomonadota bacterium
CCGAACGCCTGCGCAACCTGGGCAAGTACACCTTCGCCGACGTGGCCTCCTACCGCCTCAAGCAGAAGGAAATCCGTACCCTGTCGGCCTCCGGCTCGCTGGTGGTGGTGGCCTTCTACCTGATCGCGCAGATGGTCGGCGCTGGCAAGCTGATCCAGCTGCTGTTCGGCCTGGACTACCACATTGCGGTGATCCTGGTGGGTATCCTGATGTGCCTGTACGTGCTGTTCGGCGGCATGCTGGCCACCACCTGGGTACAGATCATCAAGGCCGTGCTGCTGCTCTCCGGTGCCAGCTTCATGGCGCTGATGGTGATGAAGCACGTCAACTTCGACTTCAATGCGCTGTTCTCCCAGGCGATCGCGGTACACCCTAAAGGCGAGGCGATCATGAGCCCCGGCGGGCTGGTGAAAGACCCGATCTCGGCATTCTCCCTGGGCCTGGCACTGATGTTCGGTACCGCTGGCCTGCCGCACATCCTGATGCGCTTCTTCACCGTCAGCGATGCCAAGGAAGCGCGCAAGAGCGTGCTGTACGCCACCGGCTTCATCGGCTACTTCTACATCCTGACC
The DNA here is from genome assembly GCA_023388335.1 of Pseudomonadota bacterium. Lineage (GTDB taxonomy): Bacteria > Pseudomonadota > Gammaproteobacteria > Pseudomonadales > Pseudomonadaceae > Aquipseudomonas. Next base: position 573 of record JAEWGL010000147.1, read on the forward strand.
TTCATCATCGGCTTTGGCGCGATCCTGCTGGTCAGCACCAACCCCGCGTTCAAGGACGCCGCTGGCGCCCTGATCGGCGGCAACAACATGGCGGCAGTGCACCTGGCCGATGCCGTGGGCGGTAGCATATTCCTGGGCTTCATCTCGGCCGTGGCCTTCGCCACCATCCTCGCGGTGGTCGCCGGGCTGACCCTGGCCGGTGCCTCGGCGGTGTCGCATGACCTGTACGCCAGCGTCTGGCGCAAAGGCAAGGCCAACGACCGGGACGAGATTCGCGTCTCGAAGATCACCACCATCGCCCTCGCGGTGCTGGCGATCGGCCTGGGCATCCTGTTCGAAAGCCAGAACATCGCCTTCATGGACGGCCTGGCATTCTCCATCGCCGCCAGCTGCAACTTCCCGGTACTGCTGCTCTCGATGTACTGGAAGAAGCTGACCACCCGTGGCGCCATGATCGGCGGCTGGATGGGCCTGATCAGCGCGGTGGGCCTGATGATCCTTGGCCCGACCATCTGGGTGCAGATCCTTGGCCACGAGAAAGCCATCTACCCGTACGAGTACCCGGCGCTGTTCTCGATGATCATTGCCTTCGCCGGGATCTGGTTCTTCTCGGTCACCGACAAGTCCAAGGCGGCTGATGAAGAGCGTGCGCTGTTCTTCCCGCAGTTCGTTCGCTCGCAGACCGGTCTGGGGGCTTCGGGCGCCGTTTCCCACTAACCGATAGACCTGTACACAAACAAGCCGCCTCCCAGGCGGCTTGTTTGTTTCTATGGTGCCGGCGGTGCTTGGGAAATTTCCGAGGCTCCGTCGGACCGGTCCTGCTCTAATGCTGCACCCCGAAGCGAATAATTCTCCCCGCCAGTAGCATTCGGCTGATATGGCACGCCCCTGCGGCGTTCTCGCAGGTGTTCAAGGAGAACTATTCGTGAAACCCCTACTCAAGGCCCTTCCCTTTGCTCTGCTGGTCGCAGGCGCCGTCCAGGCAGCCGACCCGATCGAAAAGCAAGTGCTGGTCACCGCCGTGGTTCCGACGGCCGCGTTTTACGTCGAGCCCATCGGCAGCGACTGGATGAACGATCCGCAGGAGCTGCCTTGGTACCCCACCCAGGCTGCCTTCGGTGAAATCCGCCATCAGCTGCAGGCCAAGAGCACCATCGGCCCGATCACTGGCTACCTGACCTCGCCAGCGGTCGTCACCAGCGGCCTGGACGCCATCGACCTGAACGTCAAGGTGGGCGCCACCGACCTGACCACGACCTCGGCCGAAATCCTCACGGCTGCCCAGGCCACCCCAGGCGCGGTCATGGACTTCGTCATCACCGCCAAGGCGCCCACCAGCGGCACGTTCATCCCCGGTAGCTACCAGGGCCTGGTCAACATGATGTTCGAAACTGCTGCGCCCTGATCCGCCTGCGCACCAAGCCCCTTCATCCTATTTGTCCGACCCTGCCCATGGCGTGTGCCATCGGGGCAGGGGAGGGCATTGCTTGCAGGCAGGGCCATGAACAGATTTCACCCCATCACCTTTTCTCTTCGCGCCTGGCTCGCCATCGGCGCCAGTCTCTGCGTGCCGCTGGCCTGGGCGCAAACGCCGCCTCCAGTGTTGGCGGCGGTCGTCCAGGCGCAAGGCTTGCCGCGCGAGTTCGAGGCGCATTTCTTCGACGTGCCGCTGGCGGTCCGGGTCGAACTCGATGGCCGCTACCTGGGCGACGCCATGGTGGTGCTGAGCCGCGATGAGCGCGTGCAGCTGATCGAGTTCACCGATACCCAGGAAAGCCGTGAGCCTCCGGCCGTGCGCCGCCGCTGGCAGGCACGCCTGGCCGATGGCCGTCCACTGGGCGACTGCCAGGCCGACTGCCCCGACGGCTTGCGGGCGGTCCACTACAGCCTGGTCAACTCGCAGCTGTCGCTGCTGACCTTTGATGCCGAAAAAAGCGGGCCCGCCGCGCGCTACCACACCCCCCCTGAGCAAGGCAGCTATGGCTTGCTGCTGCGCAACCAGCTCAACCTGGTCGGCAGCGGCCGCGAAACCAGTGGCCGCTACGCCTTGCAAGGCCAGGGCAGCCTTGGCAAATGGACCACCCTGGCCGATGCCCAGCTCGACCGTGGCAGCGACCAGCGCGAAAGCACCCGTTACCGCCTCGACCAGCTCTACGCCGAGCGTCTGGTCGATGAGCACTTCTATCGACTGGGCTACTTCACGCCCAGTGCCCAGGGCCTGACCCGCCAGCCGCGCCTGCTCGGCAACAGCCCGGATACCACCCTGGGAGTGATGTTCGGCAGCAGCGACAGCCTGCTGGTCGACAGCGGCCAGCCCAGCACCACCCCGGTCTACGTCACGCCCAACCGCCAGGGCATCGCCGAGGTCTACCGCAACGGCGTGCTGATCAACAGCCAGCCCGTGCAACCGGGCCTGCAGACCCTCGACACCCGCGTGCTGCCGGGCGGCATCTACCAGGTCGAGGTGCGCCTGATCGAGGACGGCCAGGAAACCTCGCGCAGCGAGGCCCTCATCTACAAGCCGTCGAACTGGAGCAACAGCGACAGCCGCTGGCGCTACAACCTGTTCGTTGGCCAGCAGACCAGCACCCTGAGCAACTGGGACGACGAACACGACGACAGCTTCAGCGGCGGCGCGATGTTCAACTACCTGCTGCACCCACGCGCGGTGCTCGGCGTGTCGGCGCAGCATGTCGACCAAGCCATGCAATACGCCACCTCCCTGGACTGGGACGTGGTCGACCGCTTCAAGCTCTACGGCAACCTCAACCAGACCCAAGGCCTGGGCAATGGCTACGACCTGCAAGCCCTCTACAACCATGACTTGGGCTCGATGGTGTTCAGCCACAACCGCTCCTGGACCCAGTCCAGCCGCAGCGTGCGCGGGCCGCTGGCGCGCCAGCAGCAAACCAGCCAGACCTCACTGTCGCTCAGCCACCGTCTGACCCCACGCAGCACCGCCACCGTGCGCCTGGCCCATAGCACCGGCGCCAGCAACGGCATGGGCGTGGACCTGGGCTGGACCCAGTTTGGCAAGCTGGCGGGCTCGGACGCCAACTGGCGCTTCTCGGTGTTCGACCGCCCCGGCAGCGCCAGCACCGGCGAAAAACGCAACCGCGGCGTCAACCTCAGCCTGAGCATGAGCCTGGGCACCCCAGGCCGACGCCTGGCCGCCACCCTGGGCAGCCGTACCTCACGCGACGGCGGCCGCGACCAGAACGCCTCGCTTGCCTACCAGCAGGATGTTGACCTCGGCGTGCTGCGCACCCTGGGTGCCACCGCCACCCTGGACCGCTACGGCGCAGGCGTGGGCGGCAACGCGCAGTTCGAGGGCAGCATGCTCAATGGCGATGCCTACGCCCAGACCTCGTCGTATAACGGCGAGCTGAGCGCCGGCCTCAATGTGCAAGGCGTGCTGGCCGTGGGCGACGGCAAGCTCGCCGCCAGCGGCCAGTACCTGGCGCACGAGGCAGGCCTGATCGTCGACGTGGAATCCGACCTGGACCAGATCGAACTGCGCGCCGACGACTTCCAGGGCCTGAGCGCCACCTTGCACCCAGGGCGCAACGTGCTGCCGGTCATGGCCTACAAGCCGGGGCTGGTACAGGTCGATTTCAGCGACAGCCAGGCCCCGGCCGCGGTCATCCAGCCCAACAGTTTCGACTACCACCTCAACCGCGGTGGCATCGAATACCGCAAGTTGCGCGTCATGCGCACGGTCACGGTGCTGGGCCGCCTGCTGGATGAAAACGGCAAGGGCCTGAGCGGCGCCCAGGTCATCAACCACGCCAGCCGCAGCGTCACCGAAGCTGACGGCTACTTTGCCGTGGAGATGAGCGAATCAACACCGGTGCTCGAAGTACGCATGGCCGGGCAGGCCGCCTGCCTGCTCAGCCTGGAGCCTGCCCGGCTGACGCGTGAAAACGATGTGCTGATGGCGGGCGACCAACGCTGCCGACCTGAAAGCCTGGCTGGTGCTGACACATCCAGCAACAGGAGTGGCTCATAAATGCCGCCAATAGTGGTGCGTACAGGCTTTGCATGGGTTGGGTTGTAAGAAATTTCTCTATTCAGCCTAGGAGGCGTCCTTCATTGCCGAACCGGCCATCAGGACGATTTTCAGCGATTAGTATTGATTGGCCATTACGGAATAAATCTGGGGTTCAGGATGAATAAACATGTGTATTGCACGCTAATGGCACTGCTGATGCTGCCCTTGTCGTTGCAGGCGGCGCCGGAGCTGAACATCGGCGGCCTGTACGACTACATCGATGGCGGCAAGAGCACGCTGCTCAAGCGCGTGCGCAATGGCGGCGACACCACGGCGTTCGTCAAGGTCAGCGTGGCGGAGCTGGTCTATGACGACCAAGGGGTGGCGCGCGAGGTTAGCCTGGAATCGGTGCCGCTGGACCAGCGCGGCCTCGTAGTGAGCCCGGCGCGGTTGATCGTGCCGGCCAGAGGCATGCAGTCGGTGCGCTTGTTGTTCCGCGGCGAGCGGATGCGCGAGCGCTACTTCCGGGTGCGCTTCATACCGGTGCTGCCCGAGGTCAACGATGGCTTCGCGGTCGACGAGGCCCAGGCCGAGGCCTACGCCGACAGCCTCAAGGCCGGGGTCAACCTGCTGGCCGGCTATGGCGCGCTGCTGTTCGTGCGGCCCAACGACACCCGCTACCAGACCGCCACCCGCACAGAGGCCGGCAACCTGACAGTGGTCAACGAAGGCAACAGCACCGTGGTGCTGGATCATTTCCGCCAGTGCCAGGCGCCGAGCGAAGGCTGCGAGGCGGCGACCAAGCATCATCTGTTGCCAGGCCGCAGCCGGCAGTTCGATGGGCACCCTGGGCGGGTGTTCCAGTTCGAACTGCATGAGGGTGAGGCGCACAAGAACCTGGTGGTGGAGGGATGAGCGTCCTGCCGTCGATCACGCACAAGGGTATCGGCCAGCTGGTGCTGGTGAGCGTACTGGCGCTCGCCAGTCTCACCGCCGGGGCGATCGAGACCACAATCAGCGCGCAATACCGCGGTGGCGGCTCGGGGCGCTTTGAAAGCACGACGCCGCCGGCGGCGAATTGCAGCATCTGGGGGCGTTTGTGCATCACCAACATTACCGTCGATATCCCGCTTGCCTACGACAAGCTAACGATCCGAGGCACCGGAGATCCACGTGACCTTTACTACCTCCAGATGCCTGGCCGCCGCGAGGTCGATGTCTACCACGAGCAGACCGGCGAACCTCACCGCCTGGTGCTTGAATTCACGGCCGTGGGGCACCGGGTCTATAGCGATGATTACTATAGCAACCCAGTAAAGCTGACCACCCAGCTTGCCGGGGGCTGCAAAAGCATGTCTGGTCTTGGCGCTCAGACACCGCGTACGTACACCTTCCTTTGGAGGCTTGTCACACCGCAGTCGCCGACACCCTGCACGATCAGCAACTATGTGGTCGAGGACGGCGTGGCCAATGCAAGCACCACATCGAACATGGCCGTCGCCTACACCCTTGACATGCCGCCGTCCTACCGCATGAAACCCGGCATCTACCGCGGCAGCACCACCTATCGCGTCGGGCCCGGTGGCGATTTCGACTTCGGCAACAACGTCACCGGCCTGAGCGACAACACCCTGACCCTGAACTTCGTGCTCGACGTGCAGCACGATTTCATCTTCGACTTCCCGCCCGGCTCCGACCGCGCCGTGCTAGAGCCCGAAGGCGGCTGGATGGCCTGGCTCAACGGCGGGCGGGTGCCCCAGCGGCTGTACCGCGACCTGCCAATGCAGGTCTGGTCCACCGGGCCGCTGAAGGTCTACAAGCTCTGCGACTACGACATGGGCGACCGCTGTGGCATACGTAACGAGAAAGGGGAAGGCGTGCCGGTGCACGTGCTGATCACGCTGCCTGAAGGCGTTCGCTACCGGGGCGGCCCGGTGCAGCGCCTGAAAATACCCACGGGCCCTGCGGCGGCGGTGCAGCTCGAGTCGGTGATGCCCACCATCAACCGCCCCGGGCAATTGCATTTCGAAGTGAAGCGCGACGACGTGGTGCCCATGTTCAACCGTCCGGGCATGACGTACAGCGGCAAGGTCACCATCGTGTTCGACTCCGAGCTATAGGACGCACTTCCAATGAGGATGGATCATGTACAAAGCACTTGTGGTGGACGATCACCCCTTTATCCGCGCCAGCGTCTGCATGATGTTGCGCCAGGACTGCATCGAGGTCGTCGGTGAGGCCGACAACGGCATCGACGCCTTGCGCCTGGCGCGCGAAGTCTCGCCTGACCTGGTGATTCTCGATATCACCATGCCAGGACTGGACGGCTTTGAAGTCACCACCCGGGTCAGGGCCATGGAGCGCCCGGCCAAGGTCCTGGTGCTCAGCTCGCACCTGCCCGACTCCTTCTCGCTGCGCTGCATGCAGGCGGGCGCGGCAGGCTTCGTCTCGAAGACCGACGACCTGGGCGAGCTGAGCAAGGCGGTGCGCGCGGTGATGTCTGGCTATACCTACTTTCCCGAGGTGGCGCTCAGTTCGGTCAGCAAGTACGACCTCAACGCCACCGAGGCGCAGTGCATCGCCCAGCTCAGCGATCGCGAACTGCTGATACTCCAGCAACTGGCCCGCGGCCTGAGCAACAAGGCCATCGGCGAAGCCATGCTGCTCAGCAACAAGACCATCAGCACCTACAAGGCGCGCTTGATCGAGAAGCTCAGGGTCAAGTCCCTGGTCGACCTCGCCGACCTGGCAAGGCGAAACCAGTTGCTATAGAGCCCCGACTCTCGTGTCTTTCCGTGTGCTTTTGCTGACGCTGGTGTGTGGCCTGCTGGGCGCGGCGCTGGCCTGGATCCGTGGCCTCAGGCGCCAGCTGGTTGACCTGCGACGCGCCAAGGACGAGGCGGAGCGAGCCAACCGCGCCAAATCACGGTTCCTCGCCACCATGAGCCACGAGATTCGTACGCCCATGAACGCCGTGCTGGGCATGCTCGAGCTGGCCTCGCACAAGGCCGCCCAAGGCGTGCTTGATCGTCTGTGCATCGACGTGGCCACGGATGCGGCGCGCACCTTGCTGGAACTGATCGGCGACGTGCTGGATATCTCGCGCATCGAGTCCGGCCGCTTGGAGCTTGCGCTGCAACCGGTGCGCTTGCGCGAACAGGTAGGCCGGATCGTGCAGCTGTTCGACCAGCAGGCCCGCAGCAAGGGCCTGCAGCTGCGGCTGACACTGGAGGGGCAGGTCGATGTGCCGGTGATGCTCGACCCGCTGCGCTTCAAGCAGGTACTGGGCAACCTGATCAGCAATGCCATCAAGTTCACCCACATCGGGCAGGTGCACGTGCGCCTCGACGCACAGCCCGAGGGCGAGCGCATGGCCGTGAAGCTGACAGTCGAGGATTCGGGTATCGGCATTGCCGAGGCGGACATGGCGCAGCTCGGCAAACCGTTCTGGCAGGCCAACCAGCAGGCCTGCTCGGCGCGCACGGGCGCGGGCCTCGGCCTTGGCATCAGCCGCACCCTTTGCGAGAAAATGGGCGGGCGCATGCAGGTGCACAGCACGCTGGGCGAAGGGACGCGCATCGACATCCAGCTGGAGCTGGCCCGCGTGGCGAGCGATGTCATGGACGTGCCGCGAACCCAGCAGGTGAGACCGCTGCGCCGTGAAGGCGGGCGGTACGTGTTGGTGGTGGATGATTGCCCGGTCAACCGTCTGTTGCTGGAGCAGCAGCTGAACTACCTCGGCCACCGGGCCGTCAAGTCCGAGGACGGCGCACTGGGCCTGCGCCGCTGGCTCGCCGAGCCGTTTGATGTGGTGATCTGCGACTGCAACATGCCTGGGCTCGACGGCTATGCGCTGGCCCGGGCCATACGCTTGCATGAGCGCCGCAAACGCCAGTTGCCCTGTCGGGTCCTGGGCTTTACCGCCAACGCCTTGCCCGGAGAGCGCCAGCGTTGCCGCACCGCCGGGATGGATGATTGCCTGTTCAAGCCACTGAGCCTCGATGGCCTGGCCCAGGCCTTGGACGCGGACGGACCGGGCGCAGAGATAGGCTTGACGCGCAACCGCCACACGACCACCCAGGCCATGGATGTGAGCCACCTGCAGCGCATGACCGTTTGCGACGCTGCAGCGCTCGGCGACCTGCTCGGCGAGCTCCGCATGAGCAACCGACGGGATTTGCAGCGGCTTGCCGAGTTCGTGGCCCACGAGGAATTGGGGGCCCTGGCGGCGCTGGCGCACCGGATCAAGGGCGGGGCCCGCATCATCCGCGCCCACGCCGTATTGGCCGCGTGCGAACAGGTGGAACGTAACTGCACGCTGGCCGCAAGTAGGTCCGGGAAGTTGCAGGTGCAGGTCAACGCCTTGCGCGAAGCCATGCTACAGCTGGAAGGTCAGTTGGAGGGGTATTGTGGTGTAGGAATCAAGCAGCTGGAAGAACAGTAGGGCGCAGCCATCACCTCTTCGTCCCCCAGGTGCTTTGGCGTCAAGCCTGGAGGTTGGCTCGTGTGGGAGCGGGCAAGCCGCAGCGCCGAACTACCGCTCCCACAGGTTGAATTTTCCAAGCCTCACTATCGGGTCATATCATGCCGAGCAAGAGCAGGACCAGAAGGATGACCAACACCACGCCGATGATGCCAGACGGGCCATAACCCCAGGCGCGCGAGTGAGGGAATACCGGTAAGCCGCCAATCAACAGCAGGATCAGGATGATGATGAGTATCGTGGTCATGTCGTTGTCCTTGCGTGATAGAGAGGGTGTGTTCGGATGTGGTCTTCGGTCGGCCCTGGAAATCATGGCCGCTTGTAAATTCCGACTGGCGCGGGCACGCAAAAGTTTAATCGGCGTGGCTACGCGCCCCTTTGCCCGCGCCATTCATCAGCCTGATAGGACACTGGGCCGGGCCTAGCCATGGCTACACTGGCAGGCACATTCCCCATCACCACAAGGCTTGCCGCTATGCACAACCGCATGATGATCACTGGCGCAGGTTCCGGGCTTGGGCGCGAGATCGCCTTGCGCTGGGCACGCGAGGGCTGGCGCCTGGCCCTGGCCGATGTCAACGAGGCCGGCCTGCATGACACCCTGGCGCTGGTCCGCGAATCGGGCGGCGAGGGCTTCGTGCAGCGCTGCGACGTGCGCGACTACAGCCAGCTCACCGCCCTGGCCCAAGCTTGCGAGGAAAAGCTCGGCGGCATCGACGTGATCGTCAACAACGCCGGCGTCGCCTCGGGCGGCTTCTTCGCCGAGCTGTCGCTGGAGGACTGGGATTGGCAGATCGCGGTCAACCTGATGGGCGTGGTCAAGGGCTGCAAGGCCTTCCTGCCGCTGGTGCAGCGCAGCAAAGGCAAGATCATCAACATCGCCTCC
>JAEWGL010000149.1 GCA_023388335.1 Pseudomonadota bacterium
CGCTGCCGTACAGCAGGCCGTCCTGCGGGTACTCTGCGGCGTAACGCGCCTGCCCGGTGACCTTGGCGGCACCGTCGACGCGGTCCAGGGGTTGGCCTGAGGCCGATTGCATTCGGTTCATCACAGACGCCCCCCTGCCGCGGCTTCGCTCAAGGCGCGCACGATCGCGCGGCGCGCCAGCTCGACTTTGAAGCCATTGTGGGCAAGCGGTTGCGCGCCCTTGACCATGGCTTGGGCCGCGGCTTCGAAGGTCTTGCGTGAAACCGGCTGGCCTTTGAGCGCGTGCTCTACCGCCGGGTTGCGCCAGGGCTTGTGCGCCACGCCGCCCAGCACCAGGCGAGCGTCGCTGATCACTTCGCCGTCCAGCTCGAGGGCGGCTGCCACCGACACCAGAGCAAAGGCATAGGACGCCCGGTCACGGATCTTCAGGTACCGAGCATGTTGGGCGAATCCGCGGTGAGGCAGCTCGAGCGCCGTCACCAGCTCATCTTCGGCCAATTGATTGTCCTGCTCGGGCGTATTACCCGGCAAGCGGTGGAAGTCGGCAAAGGCAATCTGCCGCTTGCCCGCTTTTCCCTCTACATGCACCACGGCCTCCAGCGCGGCCAGGGCCACGCACATGTCCGACGGGTGCACGGCAACGCAGGCCTGGCTGGCGCCGAAGATCGCGTGAATGCGGTTCAGGCCCTCGCGAGCCCGGCAGCCGCTGCCCGGCTCGCGCTTGTTGCACGGCGTGCTGGCGTCGTAGAAGTAGTAGCAGCGGGTGCGTTGCAGCAGGTTGCCCCCGGTGCTGGCCATGTTGCGCAGCTGCGGCGAAGCGCCGGCGAGAATGGCCTCGGCCAGCAAGGGGTAGCGCTGCTCCACGAGTGGATGCCAGGCCAGGTCGGCATTGGACACCAGCGCGCCGATCAAGAGGCCGCCGCTGGCGGTTTCCTGGACGTCGTGCAACGGCAGGCCATTGATGTCGATCAGGCGCTCGGGCCGGGCGACGTTTTCTTTCATCAGGTCCACCAGGTTGGTACCACCGGCAATGAACCGGGTCGCCGGACCTGCCAGCTGGACCGCCTCGCTCACCTGGGCGGGCTTGCTGTAGGCAAAAGGCATCATGAATGCTGCCCTCCGTGCCGTGAAGCGTCGTCCTGCATCTGGGGCAAGGCCTCCTCCACGGCGGCGATGATATTGCTGTAGGCGCCGCAGCGGCACAGGTTGCCGCTCATCAGTTCCTGGATCTGTTCGCGATTGTGCGCGCGGCCTTCCCGGGCCAGGCCGACCGCCGAGCAGATCTGACCAGGGGTGCAATAGCCGCACTGGAAGGCATCGTGGCTGATGAAGGCGCGTTGCAGCGGGTGCAGTTCATCGCCGTCGGCCAGGCCTTCGATGGTGGTCAGTTCATCGCCGTCGCACATGATCGCCAGGGTCAGGCAGGCATTGACACGCACACCATTGCGCAGCACCGTGCAGGCGCCGCACTGGCCGTGGTCGCAGCCTTTCTTGCTGCCGACCAGGTCGAGTTGGTCACGCAGCAGATCAAGGAGGGTCAGCCAGGGCTGCACCTGAAGCTGTCGGGGCTGGCCATTGAGGGTCAGGCTGATCGCCTGGCCTGCCTGGGCCGTTGCTATCTCGCTCATAAGGACCTCACGGTTGGTGTCTTTTTGCGCAGCTGGCTGCATTTTCAAGGTACGACCGGCGGGCAATGGCAAGCGTTCAGCGCAAGTTCGCCAGTGGATCGCGGCCATCGGGCAGCGTACGGGTGCCGCCCGGGCATTTCGCGGCTACAATGCGCGCCTACCGTGACAAGCCAGAACAGAAAAACATGTCCCTGCCCAAACATCATTTGGAACTGCTCAGCCCTGCGCGCGACGTCAGCATTGCCCGCGAGGCCATCCTGCACGGCGCCGACGCCGTGTACATCGGCGGCCCCAGCTTCGGCGCGCGGCACAACGCCTGCAACGAAGTCGGCGAGATCGCGCAACTGGTCGAGTTCGCCCGCCGCTACCATGCGCGGGTGTTCACCACCATCAACACCATCCTCCATGACAACGAACTGGAGCCGGCGCGCAAGCTGATCCACCAGCTCTACGATGCCGGCGTCGACGCGCTGATCGTCCAGGACCTAGGGGTGATGGAGCTGGATATCCCGCCGATCGAGCTGCACGCCAGTACCCAGACCGACATCCGTACCCTGGGCCGGGCCAAGTTCCTCGACCAGGCCGGGTTCTCCCAACTGGTCCTGGCCCGTGAGCTGAACCTCAAGGAAATCCGCGCCATCGCCGATGAGACCGACGCGGCGATCGAGTTCTTCATCCACGGCGCGTTGTGCGTGGCCTTCTCCGGCCAGTGCAACATCTCCCACGCCCAGACCGGCCGCAGCGCCAACCGCGGCGACTGCTCGCAGGCCTGTCGCCTGCCCTACACCCTCAAGGATGACCAGGGCCGCGTGGTGGCCTTCGAGAAGCACCTGTTGTCGATGAAAGACAACAACCAGAGCGCCAACCTGCGCGCGCTGGTGGATGCCGGCGTGCGATCGTTCAAGATCGAAGGACGCTACAAGGACATGGGCTACGTGAAGAACATCACCGCCTACTACCGCCAGCGCCTGGACGAAATCCTCGAGGACCGCCCGGACCTGGCCCGCGCCTCGAGCGGGCGCACCGCGCACTTCTTCGTGCCCGATCCGGACAAGACCTTCCACCGTGGCAGCACCGACTACTTCGTCAGTGATCGCAAGATCGACATCGGCGCCTTCGACACCCCGACCTTCACCGGGTTGCCGGTGGGCGTGATCGAGAAGACCGGCAAGCACGACCTGCTGGTGGTGACCCATGAGCCGCTGTCCAACGGCGACGGCCTCAACGTGCAGATCAAGCGCGAGGTGGTGGGTTTGCGCGCCAACATCGCCGAGCTCAAGGGCGAGTTCGAGGAGGACGGCGCCAAGCGCTACCGTTATCGCGTCGAGCCCAATGAGATGCCCGAAGGGATGCACCGCCTGCGCCCGAACCACCCGTTGAGCCGCAACCTGGACCACAACTGGCAGCAGGCCTTGCAGCGCACCTCGGCCGAGCGCCGCGTCGGCGTGGCCTGGTCCGCGCGCCTGGGCGAAGAGCGCCTGGAGCTGACCGCCACCAGTGAAGAAGGGGTCAGTGCCAGCGTTGCCCTGGCCGGTCCGTTCGGCCTGGCCAACAAGCCGGAACAGGCGCTGGAACAACTGCGCGACCTGCTCGGCCAGTTGGGCACCACCCAGTACCACGCCACCGCGATCGACCTGGATGCACCCCAGGCTTACTTTATTCCCAACTCGCAGCTCAAGGCCCTGCGCCGTGAAGTCATCGAGGCGCTGACCGCCGCCCGCATCGCCGCCCATCCACGGGGCGGGCGCAAGGCCGAAAGCGTGCCGGCTCCGGTGTATCCGGAATCGCACCTGTCATTCCTGGCCAACGTCTACAACGAGAAAGCGCGCGCCTTCTATCACCGTCACGGCGTGCAGTTGATCGACGCGGCCTACGAGGCCCACGAAGAGACGGGCGAAGTGCCGGTGATGATCACCAAGCACTGCCTGCGTTTCTCCTTCAACCTCTGCCCCAAGCAGGCCAAGGGAGTGACCGGCGTGCGCACCAAGGTCGCGCCGATGCAGCTGGTGCAAGGTAATGAAGTGCTGACGCTGAAGTTCGATTGCAAGCCGTGTGAAATGCACGTGATCGGCAAGATGAAAGGCCACATCCTCGACCTGCCGCAGCCCGGTAGCGTGGTGCAGCAGGTCGTGGGGCATATCAGCCCTGAAGACCTGCTCAAGACCATCCCCCGCGCGCCACATTGAGTGAGGGGCGAGCGCGGCGCTGCGGCGTCGCCCTCGCCTGCCTGGCAGTACGCGGGCATGGAAATCCAGACACAGGTAAACCCCAGCCATGAGGCGGCTGAAGACAAGGTCAAGCAAGGCATGGAGAGAAAATTATCGACTGAATGAACGCTGGCCCGGATTCGGTAGCGTTTGTCGAGAGGTACTGCGAGGAAAAATGGCAGGGGCGGCTGGATTCGAACCAACGCATGGCAGGATCAAAACCTGCTGCCTTACCGCTTGGCGACGCCCCTGTGGAATGCGCGACAATTTACCAACATCCAGAGCTTCTGGGAACCCCCGCGTGAAAAAATTATTCTAAAAACAGCTGCTTACTTCTGTGCTCAGCGAAACCCAGCCAGTCTTTTGCAGGCTTTCCAGGACATTGTCGTATCATCGCGCGCCTATCTACACCTTTGCAGGAAGCCTCGATGTCCCACCCCAAGCGACGCCCAAAGCGCCATGTACCGCTGCTGTTCTGCAGCCTGGGCGCGTGCTCCTCCACCTATGCCGAGCAACCCCTGGTGATCCAGACCCTGGAACCGGTTGTCATCACCGGTACCTATACCCCCGGCACCCGCTTCGACCTGCCCTTCTCGGTCGACACCGTGGACCGCGCGCAGATCACCGATGGTCAGCTCGGCGTCAACCTCTCCGAGGTCCTCGCGCGCGTGCCTGGCCTGGTGGTGCAGAACCGCCAGAACTATGCCCAGGACCTGCAGATCTCATCGCGCGGCTATGGCGCCCGCTCGGCCTTCGGCATCCGCGGGCTGAAGCTGCTCAGCGACGGCATCCCGGCCAGCACGCCTGATGGCCAGGGCCAAGCCGCCTCGCTCAACCTGGATGTCGCCGACCGCATCGAGGTGCTCAGGGGGCCGGCCTCGGCCATCTATGGCAGCAACGCTGGCGGGGTGATCCAGATGTTCACCCGCGACGGCAAAGGGCCGGGCACGGTTGGCGCCGAAACCACCTTCGGCAGCGATGGCTTCAACAAGAACCACCTCTATGGCGAAGCCGGCAACGACAAGGCGGGTTTCCTGCTCGATGCCTCGCGCCTGGACACCGACGGCTACCGCGACCACAGCGCGGCACGCCGCGACCAGACTTTCGGCAAACTGACCTTCACCCCGGATGAGGACAGCTACCTGGCACTGATCTACAGCAGCCTGGAGCAGAACGGCACCCAGGACCCGCTCGGCCAGAGCTGGGAGGCCTACCAGCACGATCCGCGCTCGGTGGCCGCTCCCGCCGAAACCTACAACACCCGCAAGAGCATCGACCACCAGCAGTTGGCCATGAACTACGAACGCTACTTCGGCCAAGCCCGGCTGCAGTTCAACCTCTATGCCGGGCGGCGCAGCGTGATCCAGTACCTGTCGATTCCCCGGGGGGTAGTCTCCAATGACCAGCGCGGCGGTGGTGTGGTCGACTTCGATCGTGCGTTCCACGGCGGTACGTTGCGCTGGATCCAGCCGGTGCAGGGCGTGCCCGGCGAGCTGACCGTGACGGTCGGTGCCGACTACGACCGCAGCCGCGATGACCGCCGCGGCTACCAGAATTTCAGCGCCGACCTGCTGGGCGTCAAGGGCGAGCTGCGCCGCGACGAGGTCGACACCGCCACCAGTCTGGACCCATACATCCAGGCCCATTGGGAGCTGAACCGCTGGACCGTGGAGGCCGGCCTACGCCACAGCACCCTGGAAATGGACGTGGACGACCACTACCTGGCCAACGGTGATGCCAGTGGCGCGAAGAAGTACCAGCGCAACATCCCTTCGCTCTCGGTGATGTATGCCTTTACCCCGGACCTGCACGGCTACGTCAGCGCCGGCAAGGCCTTCGAGACCCCGACCCAGGCCGAGATGGCCTATGCCCCCGGCCTGGTGGAACGTTTCAACTTCGGCCTGGATCCTGCCACCAGCACCCAGTACGAACTGGGCCTGAAGGCCAGGCTCGACGAACGCACCCGAATCAACGCCGCCGTGTTCGAGATCCGCACCGAAGACGAAATTGCCGTGGCCAGCTCCACGGAAGGTCGCACCAGCTACCGCAACGCCGGCAAGACCCTGCGCCGGGGCTTGGAGTTGAGCGTGCAGAGCCAGCTCGATCCGCACTGGCAAGCCACCCTCGCCTATACCCGCCTGCAAGCCACCTACGACCAAGGCTTCGTCCAAGGCAGCAACGCCATCGAAAAAGGCAACCACCTGCCTGGCGTGCCGCGCAGCAACCTCTATGGCGAACTGCAATGGAAGCCGCGACCGGGCATCAGCATGGGCTTGGAGGGGCAGTACCGCGACATCGTCTATGTGGAAGACACCAACCAGCAGAAAGCCGCGCCGAGCTACGCCGTGTTCAACTGGCGCACCCGCTTCGAGCAGCACTATGGGCCATGGACCTTCCACCAGCTGGTACGTCTGGACAACCTGTTCGACCGCCAGTACGTCGGCTCGGTCATCGTCGGCGACAGCAACGGCCGTTTCTACGAAGCCGCCCCCGGGCGCTCCTGGTACGCGGGGGCCGGTTTGGCGTATCAGTTCTAGGGCTAGGCACATGGCTTGAGACTGGATCATGGCTAGCTGGTGCATGGCTTAGTGTTGTGGCGCCCTTGAGATCGAGCGCCGCCCGCGC
>JAEWGL010000160.1 GCA_023388335.1 Pseudomonadota bacterium
AAGCCACTCGCCAAAAGAGAACGTATTTCCGAGACAGGACACTAGTAGCGTCAACGCGCCTGTCCCCAGGTGCGCTCGCGCAGGGCTTTACGCACCTGGCCCTCTATCGCGTAAGCCGGTGCTTCGATGCTGTCGTAGTCGCGGGTATAGCGGCGGGCGAAGTCTTCCACGCCCCATTGCTGATATTGCTCGACATGCTTGAGCTCGTGCGCCCACAGAACGAGGTTGTCCTGCGCGTCATGGGCATGGCGAAAGATGATGGTGTCGATCAGGGTCACGGCATTGACGTCGGGGTTGTGCAACAGCGCGTTGGCGGCGCTGAGCTGCTGTGCATCGCCGACCCGGTACCGCGCCGCATCGAGCACGGCGAAGTCATACCAGGGCTCGAGCTGAGCGCGGATATGCAGCGGTATCGGCTGGGTGCCGCGGCTATCGGCTTCGTCGCGGGCCTGCTGCAAGGCCAGGGCCAGGCTGCTCGAGGCCATGCGCTCGACCTCCTGCAGTACCTGGCCGGCCTGCCCGGGATCTACCGGCGAGCAGAAACAGGCGCCGAGGCAGACCGGGTACTGCCCGACCGGGCATGCCTGTTCGGCGCTGACCGGCAGCGCCAACAGCAGCGCCAACAGGCTAGCGTTCCTCATGCAGCGCCTTGGTGACCAGCTGTCGGCTGGCCTCGAGCACCTGGCGCTGGACCTGCTCGCTGGCCAGCATGCGTCCGACTACTACCGCGCCCACGCACTGGCTGATCAGTGCCCACGCCAGCTCAGGATCTTCCAGGGTTGCTGCCCATGCGTGGTGCAGGCTGACCAGCCAGTGTTCGGCCTCTTCGCGCACGGCGTGATCGGCGCGAGCAATCTCCACGCCCAGCGGCGGCAGCGGGCAGCCACCCTCGGGATTGTGCAGGTGGGCTAGGCTCAGGTACTGCTCCAGGCAGCGCTGCAGGCGCGCACGGTCGGCACCTTCGCGGGCCAGGCGTGCCAGCGGGCTGTTTGACAGCTCCTGGCGCACCACCTCGGTGAACAGGTCGTCCTTGGAGGGGAAGTGGTTGTAGAAGGCCCCACCGGTCAGGCCGATGGCCTTCATCAGCCCGGCCACGCCGCTGCTGGCGAAGCCGCCACGTTTGGCCAGCGCGCCGCTGCTGTGGAGCAGTTTCTGCCGGGTCTGTTCCTTGTGATCAAGGGTGTAGCGCATACGGGCGAGCTCCGAAAGCGTGGCTTGACGTCCCGCGGATCATAGCATAGCGTTCGTTAACTGAATGATCGTTCACCAATGGAGGCGCCATGCAACAGCACGACAAGGTGGTCCTGGTAGTAGGGGCCGGCGATGCCACCGGCGGCGAGATCGCCAAGCGCTTCGCCCGCGAGGGCTACATCGCCTGTGTTACACGGCGCCAAGCCGATAAGTTACAGCCGCTGGTGGACGAGATCCGCGCCACTGGTGGCCAGGCCCATGGCTTTGCCTCTGATGCGCGCGACGAAACGGCGGTGGCCGAGTTGGTCGAGACCATCGAGCGCGACATCGGCCCGATCGAGGCCTTTGTCTTCAACATCGGCGCTAACGTGCCGTGCAGCATCCTTGATGAAACGCCGCGCAAGTACTTCAAGATCTGGGAAATGGCCTGCTTTGCCGGCTTTCTTACCGCCCAGAGCGTGGCGCGGCGCATGGTCACCCGTGAGCGCGGCACGATCCTGTTCACCGGTGCCACGGCCGGCCTGCGCGGCGCGGCTGGCTTTGCCGCGTTCGCCGGGGCCAAGCACGGCATTCGCGCCCTGGCCCAGAGCATGGCGCGAGAATTGGGGCCGCGGAACATTCATGTCGCTCACGTGGTGGTCGACGGTGCCATCGATACCGCGTTCATTCGCGACAGCGTCCCCGAGCGCTATGCCCTCAAGGACCAGGACGGTATTCTCGACCCGGCGCACATCGCCGACAACTACTGGTACCTGCACCGCCAGCCGCGCGATGCCTGGACCTTCGAGCTGGACCTGCGCCCCTGGATGGAACGTTGGTAAACCCCCGCACTTCGCTGCCATAAGGACCGCTTTATGAGCAAGACCGTCGAATATTTCTTTGACCTCGGCAGTCCGGCCAGCTACCTGGCCTGGACCCAGTTGCCCGACCTGTGCGCCCGACACGGCGCGGCGCTGGTGTACCGGCCAATGCTCCTGGGTGGGGTGTTCCAGGCCACCGGCAATGCCTCGCCGGTGATGGTGCCGGCCAAAGGACGCTACATGCTCGCCGACTTGCAACGGTTCGCCGCGCGCTATGGCGTGACCCTGGCGCTGCCGCCGGGTTTTCCGGTCAATACCCTGACCCTGATGCGCGCCGTGGCCGGCACCCAGTTGTCCGCCCCGGAGCGTTTCGATGACTTGCTCACGGCACTGTTCACCGGGCTTTGGGTCCAGCAACGCAATCTGTCCGAGCCCGGTCAACTCGCTCAGACTCTGGGCGAGGCCGGCTTCGACCCTGATGCCTTCCACGCGTTGGCCGGTCAACTCGAGGTCAAGCAGGCGCTCAAGCGCACCACCGAGGAGGCGGTGGCGCGGGGTGTATTCGGCGCGCCGACCTGCTTTGTCGGCGAGCAGATGTTCTTCGGCCAGGATCGCCTGGACTTCGTCGCCCAGGCCCTGGCCTGAGGCCTCAGGCCCGCCACACCGGCTGCAGCCGGTCGTCCAGGGCCCAGTGCCCCTGATCCGGCTGCAGGCGTACACCGCCGACCCAGCGTTCCCTGCCGATCAGGTCGAAAGCGTAGGCCTCGCCTGCCAGCACGCGTTCGGCCAAGGGCGTCAGGCTCAGTGGCCGTTGTGGCCAGGGCAGTGTTTTGTCCGCCTCGTGGATAAACGGATTGGGCGAATCGATCAAGGGCCGCAGCAAGGCGTGGAACATCATGTCGCCGAGAAAAGGCAAGGGCTCGCGCCGCATCATCAGCTCGCCGAAGACTCGGCCGAACGGTTGCGAACCAAGGTCGTGCAGCGCCTGCAAGGTCAGGCGCTCGGTCAATGACAGGCCATCGGCCAGTCCAGGCAGTTCCTGCAGTTGGCGCAGCAGGGCCGGGCCCAACAGCGGCAACGGGTCATGGCGGGCGTGGGCCAGCGCCGCCCAGGCCAGCGGCGAAGGGGCGCAATAGGCCGCCCACGCCTGGCGGGCGAGCTGCAGCATGGCAGCATTGACCGGCCGCCGCTGTGGCCACAACCAGGCCAGCACCTGCGGCGCCAGCTGACCGATGCCGATGAAGCGCTCGATGCCTGGGATGCGGTCAGCCTCGATCAGGCTCAGGTTGGCCGGTACCTCGCGTAAACCAGCCAGCACGCGGACCAGGAACAGCTGGTCGTAGGCATCGGCCTCGCACCAGAGTACGCCGGGCATCTGTCCATCGAGCAAGGCGAGGCTGTCGTATTCGCTGTCGGTGCGCTGGCGAGCCTGCAGTGGATCGATGTCGAAGGCCTGGCTGACAAAGCTGCTGCGTACCGCACGGTAGTTCTGTTCCGACAGCGCCGGTACCGGGCCCATGCACAGGGGGTCGGCGAGCATGTGGAAGCGGCCCTTGAACCCCGCCAGCTTCAGGCTGTGCTGGATATCATTGCCGCAACGCCAGTGACAGGTGTCGGGTGTGTCGTCAGCGACGAAGCCGGGATGGCGCGCCGCGAAGGCCAGGGCATCGCAGTGAGCCTTGAGCTTTGGCCAACTGCTGAACCCCAGCTCGCGGGCAATCAGCCACTGCGCATCGGCCAGGCGCGGCGGCCGATGCGAGGCGAGCTGGGCTTGCTGCGCGGGCGCCTCGCCGTTGTGCAGGCGTTGCAGCAGGTGCTTGGCGCGTTTGCGTTGCTGGTCGAGGTTCAGACGGCCGTCGAGGACCGGGGCAGGGCGAGGTGCAGGCATACGAACTCCTTGGCGAGCCTTGTCCGCTGTCAGGCCGGAGTCGTCATTGGGCGATTGGCGATGCAGGCACCTGGGCGCAGCCCTTTCCGCGGACGGGAGGCGTGGAGCACGCCGGCAAGGACTATAGGCGGTTCAGGCGGTCGGGGGCAACTGCAGGACCCGCCTTTCGATCTGCTGCAGTTCCCAGATGCTCAGCAGGTTCACCGGGTTGGTGCCGTAGCGTTGCCAGGCCTGCAGGTCGGCGTGGCGATCATCCGGGCTGCGGGCGCTGGCGCAATGGGCCAGGCCCTCGGGGTCGAGCTGCAGGGTCAGCCGCCAGCCATCGATCTCGACCTCGACCAGGCCATCAGCTTGTTGGCCGCGCACCACCAACGCGCTGATGCCCAGGGCGGCATCGCGCAGGCACTGGTAGATTTCGCGGCTGGTCGGCACGGACATGGCGGGTGGGGATCAGAAGTTCGCCGGGGTGTTGGCGCTGATGATTTCCGCCTCGTCCGGACCGATGTTCTTGAAGCTGTGCGGCAAGGTCGTGGGGAAGTAATAGCCGTCACCGGAGCTGAGCACGCTTACCTGGCCGTCGACCCAGAGCTCGATGGTGCCACGGGTGACCAGGCCGCATTCCTCGCCTTCGGCGTGGACGATCGGGTCACCGGAATCGGCGCCCGGCGCGTACAGCTCGCGCAGCATGCGCATCTGCCGGCCCTCGACGCTGGCGCCAACCAGCAGCATGCGCAGGCCATTGCTGCCCAGGTCCGGCTGTTCGCCGGCGCGGAACACGTAACGCTCTTCACGGGGTGGCTCGTCGAAACTGAAGAACTCGGCCAGGCTCATGGGTATGCCTTCGAGCAGCTTTTTCAGGGAACTGACCGAGGGGCTGACACGGTTCTGTTCAATCTGCGAAATCGTCGAGTTGGTCAGGCCGCTACGGCGGGCCAGTTCCCGTTGGGAAAGGTTGTTGCGTTCACGCACCAGTTTGAGTCGTGTCCCGGTGTCCATAGCCGCCTTGTTATCAAGAAAGAAGAGGTGTCAAAAATAATGAGCGACGCATTAAAACATACTCCAGGCGCTGTGGCGCTGTGCTTCTCAGGTTCGCTGCGCGGCGCTGCCCGCGGGCATCGGCCAGAGCCCGACCAGTAGCAGCAGCACGGCAACCGCCACGAATGGCAGGCGGGGGTCCATGGCATAGACCAAGGTGCCGGCCAGAGGCCCGATCACCGCGCCCATGCCCTGCGCCGCACCGATCGAGCCTGCGGTCGCGCCTTGTTCCGAGGCGCGCATGGCATTGGCTGCCAGCGCCGAGAAAGCCGGGAAGACAAAGCCCATGCCAGCGGCGGCGACGAAGAAACAGACCCACAGTTGCGGCGCACTGCCGACCAGGCTGGCGCAGGCAAACCCCAGCGCCGAAACGCTGGCCCCGACGCGGATCATGCGCAGCGGCGGCCACTCCAGCTTGCGCAGCAGCACTTGCGCGACGATCAGCGCCACGCCCACGGTGGTCAGCGCGATGCCGGCCGCCTGGGCCGCCTCGCCCGGCGGCAGTTGCAGGCGATCCAGGGCAAAGAAGCCGACCGTGATCTGTGACGCCGTTACGCTGAGCATGGCCACGAACGCCACCAGCAAGGGTCGGCGCAGGCGTGGGTCACCCAGGCGCACCGGGCTGGGCGCATGGGCCAGGTGCAGCGGTTGCGGCTTGAGCTTGAGCAGCAACACCACGAACGCCGTGGCTGGCAGCAGCGACATCACGTAGAACGGCAGGCTCAGGCTGTGGCGCGCGAGCAGGGCGGCCAACGCCGGGCCGAGCACCAGCCCGACGGCGTTGGCGGCGCCCAGCGAAGCCAGGGCGCGGGTTCGCCGTTCGGGCTCGACGTGGTCGGCGATCAATGCCGCGGCGCCGACCGGCAGCGCCGCATAGAAGGCCCCGATCAGGCCACGCGCCAGCATCAACCCAAAGAACGCCAAGGTCGCCCCCGGCAGCCAGCGCAGAGCCCCGTCGATGAACAAGCACAGCACCCAGTACGCCACCGTGAAGCCGGCGCTGCCCAGCAGCAAGATGCGCCGGCGCCCATAGCGGTCCGAGGCCTGGCCCCAGGGCCGTGCCAGCAGCACCCAGACGACCCCCGCCACGGTCACCGCGGCCCCCGCTTGCCAGGTGGCCATGCCCAACAGGCGGGCGATCGGGCCAATCAGCGAAACGAAGGCCATCATCGACATGGTGCAGGCCATGTTGACCAGCAGCAGCGGTCGCAGGTCGAAGGCGTTGCTGGCGGCGAGTGGTGGTGAGGCAGGGTCCTTTGCAGCGTTCATAGGCAATCCAGGCAGTGAGGGAAGCGAGACGCAGCGAAGAGAAAACCGGTGATAGCAATACTTATCTACATCTGTCGACCTTCGACGCTGTCGGCCACATGCTACGCAATACCCCGTCGCGGCGCACCAGCGCGTGCACCAGCGCCGCGCCCAGGTGCACCAGAACCGTGGCGAACAACAGATAACCCAACACACCGTGGGCCTGACGCAGCAGCGCATGGAGCTGCAGGTCGTGGGGTGCGATGGCAGGCAATTGCAGCGGCAGCGGGTAGCCACCGGCCGACAACATGCCCCAGCCCAGCAGCGGCATGACCAACATCAGGCCATAGAGCAACAGGTGCGAGGCTCCGGCGGCCCACCGTTGCAATGGCGGTATGTCTTGAGGCAGCGGCGGATGCGCCAGGCTCAGGCGCACGACGATGCGCAGCAGTACCAGCACCAGCAGAGCCAGGCCGGTGGCCTTGTGCAGTTGAAGAAAGAGGGTGTGGCGCGGTGTCAGGTCGCTGACCATGCTCACACCGATGAACAGCATGGTCAGGATCAGCGCGGCCATGAGCCAGTGCAGCGCGCGAGCCAGGGGATGGAAGACGGCGGGTACGGATTTCATGGAGGTGCGCTTCATGGATGGGCTCCGGGTGACAAAGATTCGCGGCTGCGACGCTTGAAGGATTCGGCATAGGCGGCGGAGCGGGCGGCGAGGATCGGATCGGCGGAAGGCTCGATGCCGCGGGGCAGGATCAGCGGGTCAAAGTTCAGGTCGCGGCAGGCGCCCTGCTCAGGCGCATCCACCCGCTCGATGACCAAGGTTCCGGCGTCGACGCTGCGCCGCTCGGCAGGCCAGGCGCGTGCCGGGTCGTCGATCGGGTCGCCAGGCTCGGCGAGGCTCAGGCGCAGGGTCCAGCGCAACGGCGCCTGGGCCAAGCGTTGATTAAGGTCGTGCTGCAGGAACTGCTGGTCGTCGACCTGGGCGGGCAGCGCGGCGAAAGGGGCCTGCGCTACCAGGCGCCAGCGTACCGGATGGGCCTGGCCCGCGGTGTCAATCAGGCGGAAGGCATTGAGGCTGTTGTAGTCGGTGTTGGCGAAACTGTCGCTCGGCTTGTAGGCCGCGGCCCACTGCCGGAAAGCCGCGCTTTGCGGATGGGCGGCAAAGAATGCTTGCAGCCTGGCGGGGTCTGGCTTGCCGGTGACCGGGTCGGGCGTCGCAGCCAGGACTTGCTCGTAGAAGGCTTCTGGCGTACTTACCGCCAATACCGGGGGGTTGTTCATGCCTGTGCGCCAGACCTGGCCGTCGTCGCTGCTCAGCTGGATTGCCAGGCTGCGGGTCGGCACGCTGGTGTCGGGGCTGTAGGGGTTGGCGCCGCCGATGGCGAACCGGCCGATCACCGGAACCCGCGGTTGGCTGAACACCCGGGCACTGGACAAGGATGCGGCCAGGCCGCTGCTCTGGAAATAGCCGCTGACGCACAGGCCCTTGGCGTGGTTCTTGCGGAAGCCGGGGTAATGCCCGGCCTGCGCCTCGAAGGTGTCGATGATGCGCTGCGGGGTCAGGTGCGCATGGCCGAACCCGCCAGCGGCATAGACGAAGAGGGCGCCCAGGGCGGTCAGGCCAAGGCCGATGGCGGCCAGGCGCACGGCTTTGGCGGGGCCGTGAAGCGGAGTGCTCATGGGAATGATCCATCAGTGAGTGAGCCGGTACGACGCGGCAGGGGAAAATTTATTCCATGGCGTTGGAATAAATGCGTCGCCGCGACGTCTGCCTCGTACACTGATCGCCGAATGCCCGGAAGCTCGCCATGCACGACGACCTGGACGACCAACAATGGCGCGAGCTGCTCCAACGGCTGCGCCGCTTTGCCCTGTGGCTGACCCGCGACGCCAGCTGCGCCGACGATCTGGTCCAGGCCACTGTCGAGCGCGCCCTGAGCCGCGGCGGCCAACGCCGCGAGGCTGGCAGCCTGCGGCCGTGGCTGTTTTCCATCCTCTATCGCTTGTTCATCGATGGCAAGCGGCGCGAGCGTCGACACACTCGCTGGCTGGCCTGGTTTGGCCGCGCTGAGCAGAACGCGGTTGGGCAGGGCGGCACCGAGACTGAAGCCATCGTCCAGGCTCAGGCTGGGTTGCAAGCCTTCACTCGCCTGCCCACCGAACAGCGCGCGCTCTTGCTGCTGATCAGCGTAGAAGGACTGAGTTACAAAGAGGCCGCCCAGGCTCTGGATGTACCCATCGGCACCGTGATGTCGCGCTTGTCGCGCGCCCGCAGCGCCTTGCGAGAACTGACCGAGGGCAGCCCACCGCCACCGGCTTTGCGGAGACTGAAATGACCCGCCTGATCCCCACCGAGGAAGAACTGCACGCGTATGTCGATGAGCGCCTGGACAGCGGCCGCCGGGCACATGTCCAGGCCTGGCTTGCGGCCAATCCGCAGGAGGCGGCGCGGGTCGAAGGCTGGCGTGCCGATGCTCGGCACTTGCGCGCGGCCTTGGCTGGGCTGAACGAGCAACCGTTGAACCCGCAGCTGGACCTGCAACCCCTGCGCCAGCGACTGCGCCAACGCCGCCATCGACGCCTTGCCAGTGCTGCGGTGTTATTGCTGGCGCTGGGCCTGGGCGGCCTTGGCGGCTGGCAGGCGCGCAACATCACCCTGATCGCGAACATCGCGCCGATGGCCGATGCGGTGCAGGCACACCGGCTGTTCGCCGATGCCACGGCACTGGACCTCAAGGCCAGCGCCCCGGCACAGCTGCAGGCCTGGCTCGATACGCATTTCAACCAGATCGGCCCATTGCCCGACCTGGGCAGCTACGGCTTCGAGCCCGTAGGCGCGCGTCTGCTCAGCAACGAGCAAGGCCCCGCAGCGCTACTGGTGTTCCAGGACCTGCAGGGCCAGCGCATCAGCCTGTTCCTGCGCTCACCCAGCGCGCGCTTCGAGCGCATGCCCAGTGGCCAGCGCACCGAGGGTCAGTTGCAAGCGCGCTACTGGTCACACGGCGCCTACAACTTCGCCCTGGTCAGCGCCGCCGGGGATGTGCGCGGCGAAGAAGTCCGCAAGGCCCTGGGCGTCAGCCTGTAGCGGCAAGCTATAAGCCGCAAGCCGCAAGCCGCAAGCCGCAAGCCGCAAGCTGAGCGAGTCGGTAGCAGTATCGCGGTCACGCTCGAGGCTCGAGGCTCGAGGCTCGAGGCTCGAGGCTCGAAGCTTGGAGCTTGGAGCTTGGAGCTTGGAGCTTGGAGCTTGGAGCTTGGCGCTTGGCGCTTCAGCTCAGTTCGAGCCAGATCGGCGCATGGTCCGAGGGCTTCTCCATGGCGCGCAGGTCGTAATCGACACCGGCGGCCTTGATCCGCGGCAGCAGGCCGTGGGAAGCCATGATCAGGTCGATGCGCAGGCCGCGCTTGGGCTCGTCCTCGAAACCGCGGCTGCGGTAGTCGAACCAGCTGAAGCGGTCACTGACCTCAGGGTGCAGGTGGCGGAAGCTGTCGGTCAGGCCCCAGTTCTTCAGACGCGCCATCCATTCGCGCTCCTCCGGCAGGAAGCTGCATTTGCCGGTCTTGAGCCAACGCCTGGCGTTGTCGGGACCGATGCCGATGTCGCAGTCCTCGGGCGAGATGTTCACATCGCCCATCACCACCAGCGGCTGGTCGTTGCTGAACTGGCCTTCGAGCAATGCCTGCAGATCACTGTAGAAACGCTGTTTGTCCGGGAACTTGGTGGGGTGGTCGCGGCTTTCGCCCTGGGGGAAGTAGCCGTTCATGATGGTGACCGGCGTGCCATCGGCGTCGGCGTAGGTGCCCCAGATGAAGCGGCGCTGGGCGTCTTCCTCATCGGTGCCGAAGCCCTTGTGCAGGCTCAGCGGCGCCTGGCGCGAGAGCAGGGCGACGCCGTAATGACCCTTCTGGCCGTGGAAATGCACGTGATAGCCCAGGGCCTGGACGTCGGCCAGCGGGAACTGATCGTCGCTGACCTTGGTTTCCTGCAGGCCGATCACATCCGGCTGGTGCTTTTCGATCACCGCCGCCAGCTGGTGCGGCCGGGCGCGCAGGCCGTTGATGTTGAACGAGACGATCTTCATGGCAAACACAATCCTGGTAAAACAGGGGATGCTAGCCGACATCGGCGATGGCCACCAGCGTGGCGCCATCGACGGCTCACTGCTAACGTGCCAGTGGTGGTGAACGTTGTGTCGCGCCACACCTCAAAGGCCATGAGTGCCCTTTCCAGGAGGTCTGCGACAATGCCCGAATCCACAGCCAGCCCGGCCCGTATCTGTCAGCTCGACGACGGCTACAGCCGCGAGGCGCGTATGCTGCTCTATCACGCCTACCGCCATGAGCCGACCTTTGCCTACCTGTTCGAAGCCCCGCGTCCCGGTTATGAGCGCCGTCTGCGGGCCATGGTCCGCGAGCGGGTGCGCCAGCACTTCTACATGCAGCTGCCGGCCATCGGTCTGTTGCTTGAGGACCGCCTGATCGGGATTGCCTTGATCGTCCCCCCGCACCGGCGCCTCGGGGTCACCGACAGCTGGGCCTGGCGCCTGCGCATGATGCTCGGCACTGGCCTGCGTTGCACCCGTCGCTACCTCGACTACCAGGCTGCGTTGGCCACCTGCTTGCCTACCGAGCAGGTTCACGTGCTGCCGTTGCTAGGGATCGATCCGCAGTTCCAGGGGCAGCGCCATGGCGAGCAATTGCTGCAGGCCGTGCGCGACTGGTGTGCGGAAGACCCGAACACCCAGGGGATGGTGCTGAACACCAGCAACGAGCATTACCTGGCCTTCTACCAGCACCAGGGGTATGAAGAAATCGGTGAAATTGCTGTTGGGCCGATCCGTGAGCGAGTGTTTTTCCATCCTGGTCCCGCGTCCTCCCGAATGGCAATGGTCTGAACCCAGTGTGTCGCGGCCGCCAGCTCTGGTAGCATGCGCCGCATGACGCATTCAGGAAAATTTGCCTGGGGCCTTGTTTTCATGGTCGCCAGCACCGCAGGGTGGGCACAGAGCGAATTGCTGGTCCGGGTCAAACCGGCCAACAAGGCGCTCCAGGCCAATGTCGAGGGTTATATCGGCGGCCTCGGGAACCGCGACGAAGATGCGCTGCTGCGCTTCAGTCGCGGCGCCGAGGAGCAGGCACGCAAGGCGGCGCAGGCATTAGGCTATTACCAGGCGAAGATCGATAGCGAGGTCAGTTCCCCCGCCAAGGCCGGCCAGTCGCCGCGGCTGATCATCACCATCGAGCCGGGCGAACCGGTGCGCCTGCGCAACGTGACGGTACGAATCGAAGGCGAGGCCAGTGAGCTGCGTACCTTTCGCGTCCCCGACAGCAAGACCTTGCGCCCTGGCGCTGTGCTCAACCACGGTAACTACGAAGATGCCAAGCGGCTGATCCAGAACCAGGCTTCGCGTTATGGCTTCTTCAGCGGACGCTTTGCTCGTCAGCGCCTGGCGGTCGATCCCCGGGCCGGTGTCGCCGATATCGAACTGATCTACCAGAGCGGGCCGCGTTACCGGCTGGGCGCCGTCACCTTCGGCGGGGACACGCCGCTGGACGACGACCTGCTGCAGCGCATGGTGCCTTTCAAGGCCGGCACCCCCTACGACTCCGAACTCATCGCCGAACTCAATAACGATCTGCAATCGAGCGGCTACTTCGAAGGCGTGCGGGTCGATGCAGCGCCCACGGCCGCGGTCAGCCAGCAGATCCCCGTGGCGGTCCAACTGCAGACCCGCAAGCCGCGGACCATGGGCCTGGGCCTGGGCTATTCGACCGACGTCGGCCCGCGCGGCAAGGCCAACTGGACCCGCCATTGGGTCAACCCCCAGGGCCACAGCTACGGTTGGGAAACCGAGCTGTCGGCGCCGCGGCAGAACGTCGGCCTCTGGTATGACATCCCGTTGGATCCGCCGTTGACCGACAAACTGCGCTTCGCCGGCGGCTACCAGAACGAAGAGATCGCCGGCACCGACACCCTCAGCAAGCTGCTGACAGTCGGTCCGGAATGGCACAGCAAGCTGCCCAGCGGCTGGCAGCGGGTGATCTCGCTCAAGTACCAGCGCGAAGAGTACCGCCTGGGCGATGATTCCGGGCTGAGCAATCTGCTGATGCCGGGCATCAGCTACTCCTACCTGCGCAGTGACAACCGTATCGACCCGAACAATGGCTACCGCCTGCAGTTCGATGTGCAAGTGGCCAAGGAGGGTCTGGTGTCCGACACCAACCTGCTGCACGGCAATGTGCTGCTCAAGGGCCTCACCACTATGGGGCACAATCACCGGCTACTGGGCCGTGTGCAGTTCGGCGGCAGCGCCACCAACGGCTACCAGAACAACATTCCGCCATCGCTGCGTTTCTTCGCCGGTGGTGACCAGAGCGTGCGCGGCTACGACTACCAGACCCTGTCGCCGAAAAACAGCGACGGCGACCGCATCGGCGGTCGCTACCTGGTGGCCGCGAGCGCCGAGTACCAGTATTCGATTGCAGAGAAGTGGCGCGTGGCAACCTTCATCGACCAAGGCAACGCCTTCAATACGCTGGAACTGCCCAGCCTCAAGACGGGCGTCGGTTTCGGCGTGCGCTGGGTGTCGCCGGTCGGGCCACTGCGCCTGGACCTGGCCAAGGCGCTGGACGACGACGGCGGGATCCGCTTGCACTTCTCCATGGGGCCGGAACTGTGATGCGCCTGCTCAAACCGCTCCTGCTGACGCTGTTGGCCGTGTTGCTGCTTGTCATGCTCACCCTGGCCTTGCTGCTCGGTACCCAGGCCGGCAGCCGCTGGGCGCTGGGTCTGGTGCCAGGCCTTGAGGTGGACGATTTCACGGGGCACCTCGGCGGCCGCTGGCAAGCCAGTCAGCTGCGCTGGACCCAAGGCGAGGATCGGGTCGAGCTGATAGCGCCGCGGCTGGACTGGTCGCCTGCGTGCTTGCTGCGCTCGACCCTGTGCATCGACCGCCTGGAAGCCGAGCGAGTCGACATGGCCTTTGCCCCCGGTGCCGAGAAGACCGACAGCGGCCCGTTGCAGTTGCCCGCCCTGCGCCTGCCGCTGGGCATCGAACTGGGCGAGGTGCGGGTCGGCCAGTTGCGCCTGGACGGCAGCGACCTGCTCGGCGACCTGCAATTGGCCGCGCACTGGACCGGCGATGGCTTGCGTATCGACAGCCTGCACCTGCGGCGCGATGACCTGCAGCTGGACCTGCAGGGCATGCTGCAACCCGAAGACGACTGGCCCCTGCACTTGACTGGCAAGGTGCAGCTGCCACAGGTAGAAGACAAGCCCTGGCAACTGGCCCTGCAGATCGATGGCGAATTGCAGAAGTCCTTGGCCCTCAAGGGCGACAGCAGCGGCTACCTCAACGCCCAGCTCACCGGCGAGGTGCAGGCCCTGGCCGAGCATCTGCCGGCCAGCCTGCAGATCCGCGCCGACGCATTCAAACCGGTCGGTACGTTGCCCGACACGCTACAACTGAACCAGCTGCAACTCAGCGCCCGTGGCGATCTGCTCAAGGGCTACCAGTTGACAGGTTCGGCCAGCCTGCCAGCCGAACAGGCGCCCATTGCCCTGGTCCTGGCCGGACGAGTGGATGCCAAGGGCGCGCAGCTCGGCGCGCTGGACTTGAACGCCAGCGCTGAGCAGCGGCTCAGGCTGCAAGCCAACGCCGACTGGCAGCAAGGGCTGAGCGCCGACGCGACCATCGACTGGCTGGATTTCCCCTGGTTGCGCCTGTATCCACTGGAGACGGCGCCGCAGGTCGACCTGCGGCGATTCACTGCCCAGGTGAAGTACCGCGATGGCAATTACCAGGGCACCTTCAAGGGCGACCTCGATGGCCCGGCCGGCGCCTTCAGCGTGGCGAGCCCGTTCGACGGCGACCTCACCCAGGTGCGCTTGCCGCAGCTGGTGCTGTCCGCCGGACAGGGCAAGGCCGCTGGCAGTGTCGCGCTGCGCTTTGCCGAGCAGTTGGCCTGGGACGTCGATATGCAGCTGTCGGCCCTGAATCCCGCCTACTGGGTGGCCGAACTGCCAGGCACCCTGGCGGGCCCGCTGCGCAGCAAGGGCGAGATGAAAGACGAACAATTGCGCCTGGAGGCCCAGCTCGACCTCAAGGGACGTCTGCGCGGGCAGCCGGCAGTGTTCAAGGTCCAGGCCCAAGGGGCGGGGGACAACTGGACCCTGGGAAGCCTGGCGGTGCAGTTGGGGGACAACCGTATCAACGGCAGTGGCAGCCTGCAGCAGCGCCTGGCCGGACGGATCGACCTCGACCTGCCACGCCTCGGCCAGCTCTGGCCGCGCCTGCAAGGGCAGGTCAAAGGACGCCTGGATGTCGCTGGCACCCTGGCGGCGCCTCAGGGCACGCTGACCTTGCAGGGCCAGCAACTGGCCCAGGCCGAGAACCGAGTCCAGCGCCTGGACCTCGATGCCAGCCTGGATAGCGCCCAGCGCGCATTGATCGCCTTGAAGGTGGGCAACATCCGCTTGGGCGAGACGCCCCTGGGCGACCTGCTGGCCAATGGCAAGGGCGACATCCGCCAACAAGCCCTGACCCTGGCGCTCGACGGCCCGCAACTCAAGGTCGACCTGGGCCTGGACGGCACTCTCGACAAGGACAAGGGCGACTGGCGCGGACGCCTGGCGCGCGGGCGGATCCAGGGCGGCGGCCAGGAATGGCAGCTGCAGGCGCCGGCTCGACTGCAGCGCCTGGCCAGCGGCCAGCTCGATTTCGGTGCCCATTGCTGGCGCTCGGGCCAGGCCAGCCTGTGTGGTGAAGACCAACGCCTGGCACCCGAACCGCGGTTGCGCTACCACCTCAAGCAGTTCCAGCTGGAGAGTCTGGCCCAGTGGCTGCCCAAGGATTTTGGCTGGGAGGGCCTGCTCAATGCCGATGTCAACCTCGACATACCGGCCAGCGGCCCCAAAGGCAGCATCGTCGTCGATGCCAGCGGCGGTACCCTGCGCGTGCGCGACAAGGAGCGCTGGCTGAACTTCCCGTACCAGGCCCTGCGCCTGGACAGCACGCTCAGTCCGCGCCGGATAGATGCTCGCCTGAACTTCGGTGGCGAGCGGTTGGGTGAACTGAACCTGAACACGCGTATCGACCCAGTGGCCAGCAACAAGCCGCTCTCCGGCGACTTCCGTCTGGCCGGCCTGGACCTGTCGATTGCGCGGCCCTTCGTGCCGATGGTCGAGCGCCTTACCGGTCAGCTCAATGGCAGTGGCAGCTTGTCTGGCACGCTGCTCGCGCCGCAGGTCAACGGCAGCCTCAAGCTCAGCGGCGGCGAGGTCAGCGGCGACGAACTGCCGGTCAGCCTGCAGGACCTGTCGCTGCAGGCGCTGATCGCTGGCGAGCATATCCAGCTCGACGGCAGCTGGCGCAGCGGCGCGACTGGTCGCGGCCAGCTCGGTGGCAGCATTACCTGGGGCCAGGCGCTGGCCGTCGATCTGCGCCTGCAGGGGCAGCAGCTGCCGGTCACCGTCGAACCCTACGCGGTCCTCGAAGCGGCGCCTGACCTGAACATTCGGCTGATCGACGACAAGCTGGCGATCACCGGCAAGGTGCAGGTGCCCAAGGGCCAGATCACCGTGCGTGAGCTGCCGCCGTCGACGGTCAAGGTGTCCGAAGACACGGTGATCGTTGGCCACCAGACCGAAGAGGGCAAGACGCCGATGGCCATGGCCATGGATATCGATGTCGAGGTAGGGCGAGACACGCTGTCCTTCAGCGGCTTCGGCCTGACGGCCAATCTGCTGGGTTACGTGCATATCGGCGACAACATGGACACCCGCGGCGAACTGAGTCTGGCCGATGGTCGCTACCGCGCCTACGGCCAACGCCTGACCATCCGCCGCGCGCGGCTGCTGTTCGCCGGTCCTATCGATCAGCCTTACCTGGACATCGAGGCCATCCGCCAGGTCGATGATGTCATCGCGGGCATCCGCTTGAGCGGCAGCGCCGAGCAGCCCACCACCCAGATCTTCTCGGAGCCGGCCATGAGCCAGGAGCAGGCGTTGTCCTACCTGGTGCTCGGCAGGCCTGCGGGTGCCTCGGGCGAGGACAACAACATGCTCGCCGAGGCGGCGCTGGGCCTGGGCCTGGCGGGCAGTGCCGGCTTTACCGGCAGCCTGGCGTCGAACCTTGGGATCGAGGACTTCCAGCTCGACACCGAAGGCAGCGGCAACAGCACCAGTGTCGTGGCCAGCGGCAACCTGACCGAGAAGCTCAGCCTGCGTTATGGCGTTGGGGTGTTCGAACCCGCCAACACCATCGCGCTGCGCTACAAGCTGAGCAAGAAGGTCTATCTGGAGGCCGCCAGCGGCTTGGCCAGTTCACTGGACATCTTCTACAAGCGCGATTTCTAAGGCCAGCCGTCTCAGCGGACGGTTGCCGCCTCGATGAATTCGTTGTGGCCCGGGGCGCAGGGTAGCGGCGATTCGGTGTGACGCTGCGGACTGATCAGGTTGGTGTACTCCTCGATCACCCGGGCGAGCGCTTCGGGTGGCTCGCAGGCTTGGAACTGCATGCGGATCTGCACTTCGTCCGGATCGCGGGTATCGCCGCGCCGGCCGTGTGCCCCGACGGTCACCTGAAAGCGCGCACAGGGATTGGCATCGCCCGCTTGCTTGCACGCGGCGGTGACCGTGTCAGTACCCTGCACGCGCACCGACAGATCGACCTGCATGCGTTCGAGCGCCAGGCCGCGGGGCGAGACCAGAGCGATCAACGGCACCCGTAGGGTGTGCTGCTCATCCATGGCCACCTCGACCATCTTGGCTTTCATTGGCGTGCCGAGGGCTTCGGGATCGTAGTCGAAGAACTGGTCGAAGAGCTTGATGTATTGCTGGGCGATCAGGTTATTGGTGGCGGCGGCCGCTTCCTGCAGGCCGCGGGTGATGTCGCAGAGGTCGCTCGAGGTCATGGGGGCTTGGCCGGTCTTGCGAGATTCCAATGGTCAGGCTCCTGTGCAGTCCACCAGCCCGGCTCGCGGAGCGGGGCTGGGCAATCGATGTCGGAGGGCAGCGGTCAGGCTTGTGGCGAGGCTTCTTCGGCGGCTGCCTGCCGTTCTGCCGGTTGTGGTACTGCCTGGGGTGATTGCTCGGGTAGGGCGCTGACACTGGCCGCGACGACCGGCTTGGTGGCGGCGTCGGTGAGCAAGTCCATGACCCGCCTAAGGGCTTCCGGCGGTTCCTGGCGGCGCACCGTGGTGCTGAAAGCGTAGCGGGCGCGGGTATCAGTCTTGCGGGTCTGCTCCGACTTGTGGCTGACGCTGCCCTTGACGTTCAATTTGAAAGGCCCCCAGCCCAGCTCCGCACTGCCCGCGGCGTCGGCCTCGGTCGCGGTGCGCTCTTCGGCCATCTGGTTGATGGTCATCTCGAACTCCACCTTGCCCTCCTCGATGGCGATGTTGGGGTGGGTGAGCGCCGCCATCAGTGGGATCTTTATGGATCTGGAAAGGGCTCCCTGCTGCTGACCCTGTTCATCCACCACGGTTTCGTCGTAGTTGAACTCGATGGCTACGGCCTTGCCGTCCTGGATGCACACCTGCATGAGGAAGTCCGCGTAGGACTTGCTCGCCGTGACTTGTGCCTGGATCATGGCCTGCAGGGGGCCCGCGATCATGCGGTCCATGGGCAGGGCGTTGATCACCGAGCCGATCAGGGTGTTGTCGATATCTGCCATTGGCTGCGATTTCCTTATCTATCAGGGTGACGGCGGAAGGCATCATGGCGTCCGCCGGTTCGCGCGTTCAGCGCGCGTGGTTGTCCTGGCGACGGATGTTGCCGATCTGTCGCAGGCTCAGGCCGTATTTGTCCGCCAACAGGCTGCGTGACAGCCCGTCGGCGCTTTCCTTCTGGATCTGCTGGTTACGCAGCTGGCGCAGGAAGTGATCGGGTTTGGGGATTTCCAGCGCCATGCCAGCAAAGCGCTTGATCAAGGCGTCCAGAGCGTCGGCTGGCAGAATGTCGATCAGCCGGGTGCGCTCGCGGTGCTTGGGGATGTACTTGGGCCGGCCGCCATAGGCGCAGGTGAGGCGGTAGGCGTTCTCGATGCCGATGCATTCGATCAGCGACTGCAGTGAATGGGGCAGTTGCGCGACGTCGATGCGGGTGAGGTCATGCAGTTCCATGGTGACTTCCTTGGGCGGAGGTGGGGCAGCGCAATGCTTGGACATCCGTGCCGAGCGTGAAGAACCACCACTCATTGTGCTGCGAAGTGGCCTGAACCGATTCTCGAACAGCACCCGTAGGCTTGCTAGGGGCCAAGCGAACCGGTGCGTGTAGCCACCTTGGTCAGGGTTTGCAGGCAGCGATTACTACCAGCGTAGGACTTGGCTCCGCAACTACCCCGCAGGCCTTGATTTGTCTAGCGGCTTGCCCGTTTGTGCTGCGTTGGCTCGTGCACCCAGTTCAATCGCAGGGGTAGCTGCGCAGCAGGCCAACCAGGCCCAGGTAGGCGTTCGGGGTGTCGAGCTGCGGCGCTGGCAATGTGCGCCAGTCGACCTCCAGGCACAGCGCGCTGATCTCGCGGGTACCTTCCCTGCCGATGACCAGGGGCGTGAAGTCATGGCGATAGCGGGCGCGGGTTTTGCCGAACGCCTCGACCTGGTGGGCCTGGGCCAAGGTCTGTTGCGCGAGCCCTGGTAGCTGCGCCTGGGGCAGGCTGAAGTAGGGCCGCTCAGGCTGCTTGGCGAAACGTCCCTCGCGGCGAGTGTTCTGCCATAGCTGTTGCCACTGGCTGGCGCCGGCTTCAGCGGCCAGGCGCTTGCCCAGGGCCCGCAGCTGGCTTGCGCTCAATGCTTCGGTTTCTAGCGCATGGCAGGGCAGGGCGGCGCACACGATCAGCAGCATCAGCACTTTTCGGGTCGACATGGTCAGGCTCCACTGCGCGGGAGCGTATGCTGGCAACGACCCGAGGCAGGCGGCAGCGGGAAATGCTCCGCCCTTTGTGGGTGACGTTGTATGATGGCGGCGGCTCGAAACGAGCCTATTGTCCCTGATGTCGCAAGGATCTTTCGATGACACACGTGCAGCGCCTGAAATACTCCCTCCTGATCATCCTGGTAGTGCTGGGTGTCATGCTCGGTCTGTCCTACCTGCAGAAGCAGGGGGTGATCACCGAGCAAATGTTCCAGTACTTCGCCATCGCCATCGCGGTGATTGTCGTGGTGATCAACGGTGTCCTTCGGCGCAAGGTGAAACACTGAGGCTACCCCATGGCCTGGCCGGCGCATGCCGGCCGATCGTTCAGCGCGTCAGAGGCTGCTCCAGCGCCGCCCGTGCCTGAGGACTGAGGCTGTAGCATTTGTCGTTGCCCAGGCTGATCACGCCCTCGGCGCACAAGCGTTTAAGCACCTCGCGCACGCTCAGGAACGACAATGGGATATCCAGCTGTTCGAGCTGGGTGTGCACGCCGCGCACGCCGATGCTACGACCGTCTCGGTCGGCATGATGCAGCGCGTCGATGACCTTCAGGCGAATCAGGCTGGTACGCAGCCCATAGACCCGCAGCAACTCGCGGATCTGTTCATTGCCCACACGCTCATCGGTGCTGGCGGTTTGCCTTGCCTTTGCCTTGGAGGGGCTTTCGCCACCGTGCAACGCGGGTTGAGAGTTGTACATGTGAATGCTCCTTTTCGTGGACTGTCCCGAAAAACGGTGGGGCCTCACTTAATAAGACGAATGAGTCCGAGAAAAACTGCAGTTTCGGATGAAAAAAAATTGCCACGTCCTGTTCAAGACGTTCCAGGCGCGCCCGTGGCGTAAAATTTTCAGGGTGAACTTCGTCTGATCGGGATGACCCTTGAATCTGCAGGAGTATCCGTGAGCACCCATTTTCGCCCCTTGGTGAGCGTTGGCCTGGCCGTCGCCCTCGTTGCCTCGAGCCTGGCCGTGCATGCGCGCGAGGCCCGTGGTGAGGCCTCGGCAGAAATTCGCCGTACCAGTTTCGGTGTCCCGCATATTCTGGCCAAGGACGAGCGCGGCCTGGGTTATGGGATCGGCTACGCCTATGCGCAGGACAACCTGTGCCTGCTGGCCAACGAGATGCTCACGGTCAACGGCGAGCGCTCGCGTTACTTCGGCCCGGACAAGACCACCTTCGAGCGGCGCAAGAACCTTGACAGTGACCTGTTCTACGCCTGGTTGAACACGCCCACGGCGGTGTTCGGCTTCTGGCAGGCGCAGCCTCAGGAGGTGCGCGCGCTACTCGAAGGCTATGCCAGCGGCTACAACCGCGCCCTGGCCGAGCGCAGGGCCCAAGGCCTGCCGGCCGAGTGTGGCGAGGGGACGTGGGCGCGGCCGATCACTGCCCTTGACCTGGTCAGGCTGACCCGTCGGCTGCTGGTCGAAGGCGGTGTTGGCCAGTTCGCCGAGGCACTGGTGGCCGCGACGCCGCCGAAGGTCGCCGCGCAGCGGTCAGATACCGATTTCGGCGCGCTCGCCGCACGCCAGGCCAGCTTCGCCCTGGAGCGCGGCAGCAATGCAGTGGCTGTAGGCGCCGAGCGCTCCGCCACCGGACGTGGCCTGCTGTTGGCCAACCCGCACTTTCCCTGGATGGGCGGCATGCGCTTCTATCAGATGCAGCTGACCATCCCGGGCCAACTCGACGTGATGGGCGCGGCGTTACCAGGGCTACCGATGATCAACATCGGCTTCAACCAGCACCTGGCCTGGACGCATACGGTCGATGCCTCCAGGCATTTCACCCTCTATCGCCTGCAACTCGATCCGAAGGATCCCACTCGCTACCTGCTCGACGGCAAGTCGCTGCCACTGGCCCGCCAGCGCGTGAGCGTCAAGGTCAAGGGTCAGGACGGCCGCCTGACCACGATCGACCGTGAGGTCTACAGCTCCGGTTTCGGGCCGATAGTGCAGTGGCCGGGCCGCCTGGACTGGGACCATCAGTACGCCTACAGCCTGCGCGATGCCAACCTGGAAAACATCCGGGTGCTGCAACAGTGGTACCGCATCAATCGTGCCGACAGCCTGGATGCACTCAAGGGCACTGTGCAGCACCTGCAGGGCATCCCCTGGGTCAATACCCTGGCGGTGGATGCTGGCGGCAATACCTTGTACATGAACCAGTCGGTGGTGCCGTACGTCGACCAGCAATTGCTCGACCAGTGCAGTGATCCGGCGGCGCAGTCGCTGGTGGTGCTCGATGGCTCGCGCAGCGCCTGCCAGTGGAAGAGCGACCCGCAGGCGGCGCAGCCGGGCATCTTCCCGGCCGCACAGCTGCCCACGCTGGAGCGTGGCGACTTCGTGCACAATTCCAACGACTCGGCCTGGATGGCCAACCCGGCGCAGCCACTGACCGGCTTCTCGCCGTTGGTGAGCCGCGCCGAGCAGCCACTGGGCATGCGCAGCCGCTTTGCCCTGCAACGCCTGAGCGGCATGGCCAGGATCAGCGCCGACGACCTGCAGCGCATGGTAATGGACGATGAGGTGTACACCGCTGGGCTGGTCTTGCCTGACCTGCTGGCTTGGTGCAAAGGTGTCGAGCCTGCGCTGCAGCCGCTGTGTGGCAGTCTGCGCGCCTGGAATGGCAAGGCCGACCTGGACAGCGGTATCGGCCTGGTGCATTTCCAGAACATCCTCCTGGCGGTCCAGAAACACCCCGAGATGTGGCGTGTGGCATTCGATCCGGCTGACCCTCAGCATACCCCGCGCGGTTTGGCGGT
The DNA here is from genome assembly GCA_023388335.1 of Pseudomonadota bacterium. GTDB lineage: Bacteria > Pseudomonadota > Gammaproteobacteria > Pseudomonadales > Pseudomonadaceae > Aquipseudomonas. The sequence continues at coordinate 21,841 of JAEWGL010000160.1, forward strand.
GGAGCAGGCAGCGGTGCGCAAACGGTTGACCGAGGCTGCCAAGGCTTCCCAGCAAGCCGTGACCAAGGCCGGGCTGGGGGCTGACAGCCGCTGGGGCCAGATCCAGCAGTCCGCCGATGGCACCCCGGTGCACGGTGGCCCGCAGGCGCTAGGGGTCTACAACACGATCCAGAGCGTGCCGCGCGGGCAAGGCAAGCGCCTGGTAGTGAGTGGCACCAGCTATCTGCAAGTGGTCAGCTTCACCGACAAGGGCCCGCAGGCCAAGGGATTGTTGGCGTTTTCGCTATCCAGCGAAGCCGCTTCCAGCCATGCCAGCGACCAGACCCGCGCCTTCTCGGCCAAGCAGTGGCAGCCAATCCCGTTCACCGAGGCGCAGATCAAGGCGGACCCGCAGTACCGTCAGTACGTGATCAGCGAGGGTGACAAGGCGGCAGTGGCGGCGAGTGCACCGTGATACGTGAAGAGGGCACAACGCTGCGCCGGTGGGCGCAGCGCTGCGTCAAGCCAGATCGAACGGGGCAAGTTGCAGGCCCTGCTCGTCCACCTGCAGGGCCCAACCCTGGCGGTCCCAGTCACCCAGCACGATGCGCCGGGCTGGCTGGTCATCGACCATCAGCTTGTGAATGGCCGGACGGTGGGTATGGCCATGCACCAGCGTGCACACGCCATGCTGGCGCATCACCCGCGGGACTTCCTCGGGGGTGACATCGACGATCTCGGTAGCCTTCATCCGCGTTTGTGCGCGGCTTTCGCTGCGCAGCTTGCGCGCCAGTTTGCGCCGGGTGTTCAGCGGCAGGTGCCGCAGAATCCACAAACTCAGCGGGTTGCGCAGGTAACGGCGCATCTTCATGTAGGCAAGATCGCGGGTGCACAGGCTGTCGCCGTGCATCAGCAAGACCGCCTCGCCGCCCAGTTCGACCACGCTGGGGTCGGCCAGCAGCGTGCAACCGGCGGCTTCGCAGAAGGCCTGGCCGATCATGAAGTCGCGGTTGCCGTGCATCAGGTAGATGGCCGTACCGTTGTCGCTGAGCTGGCGCAGGGCCAGGCAGATCTCCTGCTGGAAGGGTGTCATGGCGTCATCGCCAATCCACGCCTCGAAGAAATCACCAAGGATGTACAGCGCACGGGCGTGGCGAGCACGCCCGTCGAGAAGATCAAGAAACGCCCGGGTTATGTCCGGGCGTTCTTCTTGCAGGTGCAGATCGGAGATCAGCAGAATCACTCAATGATCTCGGCTTTCTCGATGATCACGTCGTCCTTCGGCACGTCCTGGTGGCCGGACTTGGAGCCAGTGGCGACACTTTCGATGGCATCGACGATTTTACGGCCTTCGGTCACTTCGCCGAACACTGCGTAGCCCCAACCCTGCACATTCTTGCCGCTGTGGTTGAGGAAGTCATTGTTGGAGGCGTTGATGAAGAACTGCGCCGATGCCGAATGCGGTTCCATGGTACGGGCCATGGCGATGCTGTACTTGGTGTTCTTCAGGCCATTATCGGCTTCGTTCTCGATGCTGGCGCGGGTTTTCTTCTGGCTCATGCCAGGCTCGAAACCGCCGCCCTGGATCATGAAACCTTTGATCACGCGGTGGAACACGGTGTTGTCGTAGTGGCCTTCCTTGACGTATTGAACGAAGTTCTCGACGGTCTTGGGCGCTTTCTCGGCGTTCAGTTGCAGGACGATGTCGCCGTGGTTGGTGCTCAGTTTGACTTTGGACATGCTGAATTCGCTCTTTCAAGGCATTCGGAATGGGTGCGAAGCTTCGCGTACAACCACCTGACGCACAGTCGGGCGGCGACGACACAGGACACGCGACGGTTATTTTGCACAGGCCACGATAAAACGCGCCAGTTTGTCGGCGTCGAGCTGTCAGCAGCTTGACTGCTTCGGCTATGATAAGCGCTTTGATTCAGTCGGCCTACCCAGGCCGTGTACCCGTATTCAAGGATCCTATGAGCAAGCCCACAGCCGACACCGCTCCCAACGCCGCTGCCAAAGGCGCCCCAGCCGTCCCTGCGAATTTCCTGCGCCCGATCGTGCAGGCCGACCTGGATTCGGGCAAGCACAGCAGCATCGTCACCCGCTTTCCGCCTGAGCCCAACGGTTACCTGCACATCGGCCATGCCAAATCGATCTGCGTGAACTTTGGCCTGGCCCAGGAGTTTGGCGGTGCCTGTCACCTGCGCTTCGATGACACCAACCCGGCCAAGGAAGACCAGGAGTACATCGACGCCATCCAGAGCGACGTCAAGTGGCTGGGCTTCGAGTGGGCGGGTCCGGTGCGCTATGCCTCGCAATACTTCGACCAGCTGCACGACTGGGCTGTCGAGCTGATCAAGTCCGGCAATGCCTACGTCTGCGACCTGACCCCGGAGCAGGCCAGGGAATACCGTGGCAACCTGACCGAACCAGGCCGCGACAGCCCGTTCCGCGAGCGCAGCGTCGAGGAAAACCTGGACCTGTTCGCGCGCATGAAGGCCGGTGAATTCAAGGATGGCGAGCGCGTGCTGCGCGCCAAGATCGACATGGCCTCGCCGAACATGAACCTGCGTGACCCGATCCTCTACCGCATCCGCCATGCCCACCACCACCAGACCGGTGACACGTGGTGCATCTACCCCAACTACGACTTCACCCACGGGCAGTCGGATGCCATCGAAGGCATCACCCACTCGATCTGCACCCTGGAGTTCGAAGGCCATCGCCCGCTGTACGAGTGGTTCCTCGACCACCTGCCGGTGCCGGCCAAGCCGCGCCAGTACGAGTTCAGCCGCCTCAACCTGAACTACACCATCACCAGCAAGCGCAAGCTCAAGCAACTGGTCGACGAGCAGCACGTGCAGGGCTGGGACGATCCGCGCATGTCGACCCTGTCGGGCTTCCGCCGCCGCGGCTATACCCCGGCCTCGATCCGCAACTTCTGCGAGATGATCGGCACCAACCGTTCCGACGGCGTGGTCGACATGTCGATGCTCGAGTTCAGCATCCGTGACGACCTCGACCGCACCGCTCCGCGCGCCATGTGCGTGCTGCGTCCGCTGAAGGTGGTCATCACCAACTACGCCGAAGGCCAGGTCGAGCAGCTCGAACTGCCGCGCCACCCGAAGGAAGACATGGGCGTGCGCGTGCTGCCCTTTGCCCGCGAGATCTACATCGATCGCGACGACTTCATGGAAACGCCGCCCAAGGGCTACAAGCGCCTGGAGCCAGGCGGTGAAGTGCGCCTGCGCGGCAGCTACGTGATCCGCGCCGACGAGGCCATCAAGGACGAAGCCGGCAACATCGTCGAGCTGCGTTGCTCGTACGACCCGGACACCCTGGGCAAGAACCCCGAGGGGCGCAAGGTCAAGGGCGTGATCCACTGGGTGCCCGCCGAGGGCAGCGTCGAGTGCGAAGTGCGCCTGTATGACCGCCTGTTCCGTTCGGCGAATCCGGAAAAGACCGAAGACGGCGGCAGCTTCCTGGACAACATCAATCCTGATTCGCTGCAGGTGCTCACGGGCTGTCGCGCCGAGCCTTCGCTGGGCCAGGCCCAGCCCGAGGACCGCTTCCAGTTCGAGCGCGAAGGCTACTTCTGCGCCGACCTCAAAGACACCCAGCCGGGCCGTCCGGTGTTCAACCGCACCGTGACCCTGCGCGATTCGTGGGGCAGCTAAGGAACCATCGTGCTTACCATCTACAACACCCTGAGCAAGACCAAGGAAGTCTTCAAGCCGCTGGACGGCAACAAGGTGCGCATGTACGTCTGCGGCATGACCGTGTACGACTACTGCCACCTGGGCCATGGCCGCAGCATGGTGGCGTTCGACCTGGCTACCCGCTGGCTGCGTTTCAGCGGCTACGACCTGACCTATGTGCGCAACATCACCGACATCGATGACAAGATCATCAACCGCGCCAATGAAAACGGCGAGGCGTTCGACGCCCTGACCGCGCGCATGATCGATGCCATGCACGAGGACGAGCGGCGCCTGAATATCCTGCCGCCGGACCAGGAGCCACGTGCCACCGACCATATCGCCGGCATGCACGCGATGATCCAGACCCTGATCGACAAGGGCTACGCCTACGCCCCGGGCAATGGCGACGTGTACTACCGCGTCGGCAAGTTCGTCGGCTATGGCAAGCTGTCGCGGCGCAAGGTCGAAGACCTGCGCATCGGCGCGCGGATCGAGGTTGGCGAGGCCAAGCAGGACCCGCTGGACTTTGTCCTGTGGAAGGCCGCCAAACCGGGCGAACCGAGCTGGGAATCACCCTGGGGCCCCGGGCGTCCGGGCTGGCACATCGAGTGCTCGGTGATGTCCACCTGCTGCCTGGGAGAGAGCTTCGACATCCATGGCGGCGGCAGCGACCTGGAGTTCCCGCACCACGAGAACGAGATCGCCCAGAGCGAGGCCGCCACCGGTAAGCCGTACGCCAATGCCTGGATGCACTGCGGGATGATCCGCATCAATGGCGAGAAGATGTCCAAGTCGTTGAACAACTTCTTCACCATCCGCGACGTGCTCGACAAGTACCACCCTGAGGTGGTGCGCTACCTGCTGGTGGCCAGCCACTACCGCAGCGCGATCAACTACTCCGAAGACAGCCTGCGCGACGCCAAGGGCGCCCTGGAGCGCTTCTACCATGCGCTGCGCGGCTTGCCGCGGGTCGTGGCCAAGGGTGGCGAGGAGTACGTGGAGCGCTTCAAGGTCGCGATGAACGACGACTTCGGCACGCCTGAAGCCTGTGCCGTGCTGTTCGATCTGGTACGCGAGATCAACCGCCTGCGCGACAGCGAGCCGGACACGGCCGCCGGGCTGGCCGCACGCTTGCGCGAGCTGGCCGATGTCCTGGGTGTGCTGCAGCTGGAGGCCGACGACTTCCTGCGTGCCGGTGCTGAAGGCAAGGTCGATGCGGCCGAGGTCGAGGCACTGATCCAGGCGCGCCTGAACGCGCGCTCGGCGAAGAATTGGGCCGAGTCCGACCGGATCCGCGACCAGCTGACCGCCATGGGCGTGGTGCTGGAAGATGGCAAGGGCGGGACCACCTGGCGCCTGGCTGACTGACCGGCGGCGCCTGCTTCGCGGGCAAGTCGGCGCCCCGACTTGCCCGCGAATGCAGGCTAGCTGGCGACACCAGTGGGGCAGTGCAACACCAACCTCGCCCCACCCAATTCGCTACTCCCCACTTCCAACGCAAACCCATGCAGGTCGACAATCGCGGCAACGATCGACAACCCCAGCCCGAACCCTGCATGTCGGTGGCCTTCCTCGCTGCGATAGAAACGCTTCAATACCGCCTCGCGCTCATCCTCGGGAATCCCTGGGCCGCTGTCCTCCACGCTGATGTGCACGCCTGAGGCATCCTGGCGGGTGCGCACCCGCACCACGCCACCCTCGGGCGTGAACTTGATCGCATTGCCGAGCAAGTTGGCCAGCGCCTCGAACAGCAACTCCCGATCACCATGCAGCGCCGGCAGCGCCGAGGGTTGCTCCAGCTCCAGGTGGATCTCGCCATCCTCGGCCAGGGGTAGGTAGAAATCATGCAGTTCGGTCAGCAGGGCGTGCGGGTCCAGGTCGACGAAGCCGGCACGGCGCTGGCGGTCTTCCAGTTCGCTGATGCGCAGCAGTCCACGAAAGCGCGCCATCAGGGTATCGGTCTCGCCGATGGCCTGCTCCAGCGCTTCGACCTGGGGCGCGTCATCGCTGCTCTGCTGGCGGATCCGGTAGAGCTGGGCGCGCAGGCGCGTCAGCGGGGTGCGCAGGTCGTGGGCAATGTTGTCGCAGACGCCCTTGACCTCGTGCATCAAGCGCTCGATACGGTCGAGCATGACGTTGACGATGGCGGCCAGCATATCCAGCTCGTCGCGCCGGGTCGACAATGGCAGGCGCCGGGTCAGGTCGCCGGCGACGATCAGCTCGGCGCTGGCCTGCACCGCGCGGATACGCTTGAGCGGGCGCCTGCGCAGCAGGTACCAGCCGGCGAATCCCGGGATGATCGTTAACGACAGCCCCCAGAGCAGGGCATGCAGGATGATCCGCGTGACCACGAACAGCGAACCGTTGTCGCGGACCAGTACCAGCCAGCGGCCATCATTGACCTTGATCGCCACCGCATCGCAGCTATCGCGTGGCAGGTGGGGGTCGTCGGCGTCCAGGCAGCGCTTGAGCTCATGGACCTTGCCATCCAGACCAAGCTCTGCCGGGATCTGGCGGATGCGCCCACCAATCGGGTTGAGCTTGGCATCGAACAGGCCGTAGGCATCGAAGCTGCGCTCCTCGAATGCCTGGCTGGCAATCAGCGCGTCGTCCAGTTGCTTGCCGCTCATGTGGGCGAACAGGTGCTGGCGTTGCAGCATGGAATGGCGGGTGAGCTTGTTCAGGTAGCTGGACACCTCGAAGTACAGCACGCCCATGAGGATGCTGCTCCAGGTGACGAAGAGAAAGCTGTACAGGGCCAACAGGCGGCTGGTCGACGAACTCCAGCCTTTAGACGGGTTCAGCAATGGCATAGCCCGAACCCCGCACGGTGCGAATCAGCGGCGTTTGGCCGGGCGCGTCGATCTTCTTGCGCAGGCGACCAATGTGCACGTCGATCAGGTTGGTGCCCGGGTCGAAGTGATAACCCCAGACTTCCTCGAAGATCATCATCCGGGTGATCACCTGGCCGGCGTGGCGCATCAGAAATTCCAGCAGCTTGTATTCAGTGGGCAGCAGGTTGAGGGTGCGCGCGCCGCGGCGGGCTTCGTGGCTGATCAGGTCGAGCTCAAGGTCCGCGACCTGCAGACGGGTCTGGGTCATCGGCACGCTGTTGCGGCGCAGCAATACCTCGACGCGGGCGGCCATCTCGTCGGAGGCGAACGGCTTGGTCAGGTAGTCGTCGCCGCCGGCGCGCAGGCCGCGCACTCGCTCATCGACATCGGAGAGGGCGCTGATCATCAGGATCGGCGTGGTGATCTTCAGGTTGCGCAGGGTGGTGACGATGGTCAGGCCATCGACTTGCGGCAACATGCGGTCCAGGGTGATCAGGTCAAAGCCGCCGGCGATGGCCTTGGCCAGGCCCTCGCGGCCGTTGTCCGCCCACTCCACCTCCAGCCCGTGGCTGGTGAGCTCGGCAACGATTTCCTGGGCGGTGACGGCGTCGTCTTCGATGGTCAGTACGCGGGGCATGCTAGTACCTGGGCAGCGGGTAGAGTCCTGATTGTGCCAAAGAATAGACAGCGCCCGGTTTAAGAAAAATTCATCTGGCCCGAAAAGCAGCGCGGGGCAAGCCAGTGCGTCGAATCGACGCCCCAGCTTGCCCCGCAATGGCGGGCGAAACGCGATCAGTCGACCTTGACGATCCAGCCCGCAGGCGCTTCGACGTCGCCGCTCTGGATGCCGGTCAGCTCATTGTAGAGCTTCTGGGTCACAGGACCGACTTCGCCTTCGCTGTAGAACACGTGCAGCTTGCCGCTGTACTGGATGCCGCCGATCGGAGTGATCACGGCAGCGGTCCCGCAGGCACCGGCCTCGGTGAACTTGCCCAGCTCGCCGATCAGCACGTCGCCCTCGATGACCTTCAGGCCCAGGCGCGATTCGGCCAGCTCCATCAACGACAGGCGGGTGATGCCTGGCAGCACGGACGCCGACTTGGGCGTGATGAACTCGTTGTTAGCGGTGATACCGAAGAAGTTGGCCGAGCCGACTTCCTCGATCTTGCTGTGGGTCAGCGGGTCGAGGTAGATGCAGTCGGCGAAGCCGGCTTTCTTGGCCTCGTAGCCTGGCTGCAGGCTGGCCGCGTAGTTGCCGCCGACCTTGGCCGCGCCCGTGCCCTGTGGCGCCGCACGGTCGAACTCGGAGATCAGGAACTTGTGCGGGGTCATGCCGCCCTTGAAGTACGAGCCGACCGGAATGGCGAAGATCGAGAAGATGAACTCGGGCGCGGTGCGCACGCCGATGTTGTCGCCTACGCCGATGACGAACGGACGCAGGTAGAGGGCACCCTTGCCGTACGGCGGAATGAAGCGTTCATTGGCCTTGACCACCTGCTTGCATGCCTCGATGAACGTCTCGGTCGGCACCCGCGGCATCAGCAGACGATCACAGCTGCGCTGCATGCGCAGGGCGTTCTGGTCAGGACGGAACAGGTTGATCGAACCGTCCTTGCAGCGGTAGGCCTTCATGCCTTCGAAGCATTGCTGGCCATAGTGCAGTGCGGTCGAGCCTTCGCTGATGTGCAGCTGGTTGTCTTCGGTCAGGGTCCCCGCGTCCCATTCGCCGTTGCAAAAGTAGGACAGGTAGCGCTTGTCGGTCTTGATGTAGTCGAAGCCCAGTTTGTCCCAGTTGATCTCGTTGCTCATGACACCCTCTTTTGTCTTGCAGATGCCTGATCGCTCAGGCCGCTATTATTTGCGCACCTCGCCACGATAATACATCCGTCGCGGATCTGAAACGGCCAGTAATGAATTGGACGATGGTCGAGGCTCGGTGGACGGGGCGCGTGAATACATCAGCTGCTTCACGCCAGGTTTTCACGGTTGCTGTCGCACGTGCCATAGGCGCTGGGTGGTCGAGGGGCTTCAGTTCTCCAGCTGCTCACAAAACCGCAACCGATTCCCAAACGGATCGGCAATCTCCATCTGCAGCCCCCAGTCAACCCGCTCTGCGTGCGGTCGCGAATAACCGTACTGCTTATCCTGCAACTCACTCGCAAGCGCCTGCAGGTCTTCAACCCGGGCAAACACCGTCGAGCCTGGTGTGGCATCGCCATGGTGCTCGCTCAGGTGCAGGATCAAGCCGTCGCGATGGATTTGCGCATACAGCGGCAAGTCGGGAGAAAAACGGTGCTCCCAGTCCAGCGTGAAACCCAGAAAGTCCAGGTAGAACTCCTTGGCCTTGTCGACGCTGAAGATGCGTAGCACGGGGATGGCGGGGGCGAGGTGCATAACGGACTCCTGTCTGATTGTGCCAGCGATTGTGCCTCAGTCATGTCCGGCATGGCCAGGCGGCTGTGCGGCGCGGTCATGGTGCATGCCTGCACCGTCATTGTCGGGGGATGCGCCTCGAAACGGGGCGCGTGGCAAGTTGGCCCGCAACCTGCAAGGCCCAACCTGTCGATTACTGATCGATAGGTCAAACATGCGCCCTCGGGCGGATGTGCGTTGTTCAACCGAGGCGGCATCGCGCCGTAGTTTATCGGGACTTTTAGGCATGTCGCTGCCGGAACTCATTACCGATCTGGATGCCCAGCAGGGCTGGAGCGCCGAGCTCAAGCTGCGCTTCGTGCGCCATGAGCGGGAGACCCGGATTGGTGCACGCAAGCATTTCGGACCTCTTTTGGTGCAGCGGCCGTTCTACCCAGAAGGCGCGCCCTGCCACGTCTATGTCCTGCACCCACCGGGAGGCATCGTCGGGGGAGATCGGCTGACGCTGGATGTGCACCTGGAAGCAGGCAGCCATGCCTTGCTGACGATGCCGGGGGCCAGCAAGTTCTACCGCAGCGCCGGGCCGACTTCGCGACTCCAGCAGCATTTTCGCCTGGAAGAGGGCAGCACCCTGGAGTGGCTGCCCCAGGACAGCATCTTCTTCGCCGGTGCCCGTGCCGCGCTGTACAGCCGTTTCACCCTGGCCCCCGGCGCACGCTTGCTGGCCTGGGAGACCTTGTGCCTGGGCCGGCCGGTGATGAATGAAACCTTCGATCACGGCGCCCTGGACAGCCGCCTGGTGATCGACATGCCCGACGACCCTGGGCTGCATGAGCGCCTGCGCCTGGATGGCGGCCAGCTGGACAAGCTCGCCGGCCATCCGTTGTTGGCGACCTTCTGCGCCGCGCCAGCCGATGCGGCGATCTTGGACCTGGTCCGCGCCGAGCTGGAAGGCTTGGCCACCCCGGCCGGGGCCACCTTGCTCGGGCAACTGCTGGTGATCCGTCTGCTCGATCATGACAACCAACATCTTCAACGCACCCTGCAACGCCTGTGGCATGTGCTGCGCCCCGCCGTGATCGGCCTGGCGCCGTGCCCGCCGCGTATCTGGGCCACCTGAGAGAAGCACCATGGAACTCACCCCGAGAGAGAAAGACAAGCTGCTGCTGTTCACCGCGGCGCTGCTGGCCGAGCGTCGCCGCGACCGTGGCTTGAAGCTCAACTACCCCGAGGCGGTGGCGCTGATCAGCGCGGCGGTGCTCGAAGGCGCGCGCGACGGCCGCACCGTGGCCGAACTGATGAGCCTGGGCCGCGAGGTGCTGAGCCGCGATCAGGTGATGGCCGGGTTGGCCGAGCTGATCCACGACGTGCAGGTCGAAGCGACCTTCCCCGACGGCACCAAGCTGGTGACCGTGCATGACCCCATCGTCTGACAGCCCGCAGGAGCGCAGCATGATTCCCGGAGAAATTCAGGTCGCCGCCGGCGACATCGAACTCAACGCCGGCCGCCCGACCCTCAGCCTCAGCGTCGCCAACCATGGCGACCGGCCCGTGCAGGTCGGCTCGCACTACCACTTCTTCGAAGTCAACGACGCTCTGGTCTTCGACCGCGCGCCGGCCCGCGGTTACCGCCTGGACATCGCCGCCGGCACCGCGGTGCGCTTCGAGCCGGGCCAGGCGCGCACCGTGCAGCTGGTGGCCTACGCCGGCAAACGCGAGGTCTACGGCTTCCAAGGCAAGGTCATGGGCGCGCTGGAGGAGCAGGCATGAGCCGCATCTCCCGCCAGGCCTATGCCGACATGTTCGGCCCCACCGTCGGCGATCGCGTGCGCCTGGCCGACACCGCCCTCTGGGTCGAGGTAGAGAAGGACTTCACGGTCTACGGCGAAGAGGTCAAGTTCGGCGGCGGCAAGGTGATCCGCGACGGCATGGGCCAAGGCCAGATGCTATCGGAGCAGGCCATGGATCTGGTGCTGACCAACGCGCTGATCATCGACCACTGGGTCATCGTCAAGGCCGACATCGGCATCAAGGGCGGACGCATCGCCGCCATCGGCAAGGCGGGCAACCCTGACGTGCAACCGGCTGTGACCGTGCCGGTGGGCCCGGGCACGGAGGTTATCGCGGCCGAAGGCAAGATCGTCACCGCCGGGGGCATCGATTCGCACATCCACTTCATCTGCCCGCAGCAGGTGGAAGAGGCCCTGACCAGTGGCATCACTACCTTCATCGGCGGCGGCACCGGGCCTGCCACTGGCACCAATGCCACCACCTGCACGCCGGGCCCCTGGTACCTGGCGCGCATGCTCCAGGCCGCCGACAGCCTGCCGATCAACATCGGCCTGCTGGGCAAGGGCAACGCCTCGCGCCCCGAAGCGCTGCGCGAGCAGATCGACGCCGGTGCCGTGGGCATGAAGCTGCACGAGGACTGGGGCTCGACCCCGGCGGCCATCGACTGCTGCCTGGGCGTGGCCGAAGCGATGGACGTGCAGGTGGCCATCCACACCGACACCCTCAACGAGTCCGGCTGCATCGAAGACACGTTGGCAGCGATCGGTGATCGCACCATCCACACCTTCCACACCGAAGGGGCGGGCGGTGGCCATGCGCCGGACATCATCCGCGCCGCTGGCCAGGCCAACGTGCTGCCGTCCTCGACCAACCCGACCCTGCCGTACACGGTCAACACCGTCGACGAGCACCTGGACATGCTCATGGTCTGTCACCACCTGGACCCGAGCATTCCCGAAGACGTGGCCTTCGCCGAATCGCGCATCCGCCGCGAGACCATCGCCGCCGAAGACATCCTACACGACATGGGTGCCTTCGCCATGACCTCGTCGGACTCCCAGGCCATGGGCCGGGTCGGCGAAGTGGTGCTGCGTACCTGGCAGGTCGCGCACCAGATGAAGCTGCGCCGCGGGCCACTGGCCCCGGACAGCGACTACAGCGACAACTTCCGGGTCAAGCGCTACATCGCCAAGTACACCCTCAACCCGGCCCTGACCCACGGCATCGCCCATGAAGTGGGTTCGCTCGAGGTGGGCAAGCTGGCCGACCTGGTGCTCTGGTCGCCGGCCTTTTTCGCGGTCAAGCCGGCGCTGGTGATCAAGGGCGGGATGATCGTCACAGCGCCCATGGGCGACATCAACGGCTCGATCCCGACGCCGCAACCGGTGCACTACCGGCCCATGTTCGGCGCCTTGGGCGCGGCCCGCCATGCCACGCGCATGACCTTCCTGTCGCAGGCCGCGATCAGCCGCGGGCTGGCCGAGGAACTGGGGCTGCGCAGCTTGATCGGCGTGGCCAAGGGCTGCCGCCAGGTACGCAAGGCCGACATGGTGCACAACAGCCTGCAGCCGGTGATCGAAGTCGATTCGCAAACCTACCAGGTGCGTGCCGACGGCGAGTTGCTGGTGTGCGAGCCGGCCAGCGAGTTGCCGCTGGCCCAGCGTTATTTCCTGTTCTGAAGGAGTCAACATGATTGTCCTCACTCGCCGAATCACCGAAGGCGCCGAGACCACCGGCAGCGTCACCCTGAGCGTCGACGCCCGGATCAAGAGCCGCCTGCGCGTGCGCCTCGACGATGGCCGCGAGGCCGGGTTGATGCTCGAGCGTGGCCACCTGCTGCGCGGTGGCGAACTGCTTGGCGACGCCCTAGGCGCGCATGTGATCCGTGTGCTGTCGGCAGCCGAGGCGGTGTCCACGGTGCGCTGCGCCGATCCGCTGCTGCTGGCCCGCGCCGCCTACCACTTGGGCAACCGTCACGTACCGCTGCAGATCGAGCCGGGGCTGCTGCGCTACCAGCACGACCATGTGCTGGACGACATGGTGCGCGGCCTGGGCCTGGACGTGCAGGCCGAACAGGCCCCGTTCGAGCCCGAGGCTGGCGCCTACCAGAGTGCGCCGCACGGCCACGGTCCTGACCAGGCTCATCCTTTCGTGCGCCTGCCTGGCCATGCGCATTCTTGACCTGCCTCTGAACAACTACAGGAACACCCCCATGAAGAAGACCCTCGCCCTTGTCCTGTTGCTGGTCGCCCTGCCGGCCTTTGCTCATCCGGGACACGACAGCAACCCCCTGCAGGACGGTCTGCTGCACCCGCTGACCGGCCTGGACCACCTGCTGATGCTGCTCGGCACCGGTGTGCTGGCGGCCCTGACCGGCCGTACCCTGGCATTGCCCCTCACGACCTTGGCCGCGATGTTCGGCGGTGCCTTGTTCGGCCATCTGTTCGGTGGCGTGATCGGCATGGAACAGATGATCATCGGTTCCCTGCTGGTGGCTGCCGCCGCCTTGCTGCTGCCTGGCCGGCAACCGCTGCTGGCCTTGGCCATGCCGCTGTTCGCCCTGTTCCATGGCTGGGCCCATGGCGTGGAGGCAAGTCCAGGAGCGTTCTGGCTGTTCAGCGTGGGCTTCGTCGCGGTCAGTGGCCTGCTGCTGGCGGCAGGCTTCGGCGCCGGTTGCCTGCTGCGCCGTCACGCCGGCCTGCAGAAGGCCTTCGGTGGCGGCCTGCTGGCCGGCGCCGCGCTGATCCTGGCCGGCTGATGAAGAGCGACCTGGCGCTGCTGCGCGTGCTGCAACTGGCCAGCCCCGGCCTGCCAGTGGGTGGCTTCACCTACTCGCAGGGGCTGGAATGGGCGGTCGAAGCCGGCTGGGTGCGCGATGCCGCAAGCTTCTGCGCCTGGCAGTGCGAGCAGCTTCACGACACCCTGGGCTGCCTCGACTGGCCCGTGCTCGCGCGCCTGTACCAGGCGTGCCAGGCCGTGGATGCCGAGGCGTTCGCCCACTGGAGTCGCTTTCTCCTGGCCAACCGCGAGACTGCCGAGCTGCGTCTTGAGGAGCGTCAGCGCGGCAGCGCCCTGGCACGCCTGCTCGACGGTTGGCACCTGGCCCAAGTCCCGGCCTGGCGCGATAGCCTGGCGCTCAGCCAGATTGGCGGAATGGCCTGGCTGGGTGCGCACTGGTCCATCCCGCTGCGCGACCTGGCCCTGGGCCATGGCTTCGCCTGGCTGGAGGGCGCGGTGATGGCAGGGGTCAAGCTCGTCCCCTTTGGTCAGCAGGCCGCGCAGACGCTGTTGCGCGACCTGAGCGAGTCGCTGCCTGAGGTGCTCGATCAGGCCCTGGCGCTGGGCGATGACCAGCTGGGCGGCAGCCTGCCGCTGCTGGCCATTGCCTCGGCGCGGCACGAAACCCAATACACCCGATTATTCCGCTCTTGAGGATTGCCCTGATGCAAAGCTACCAACAACCCCTGCGCGTCGGCGTCGGCGGCCCTGTCGGCTCCGGCAAGACCGCGTTGCTCGAAGCCCTGTGCAAGGCCATGCGCGATCACTACGAGATCGCCGTGGTGACCAACGATATCTACACCAAGGAAGACCAACGCATCCTTACCGAAGCCGGCGCCCTGGCGCCCGAGCGCATCGTCGGCGTGGAAACCGGCGGGTGTCCGCACACCGCCATCCGCGAGGATGCCTCGATGAACCTTGCGGCCGTGGAGGACCTGGCGCGCAAGTTCGGCAACCTCGAAGTGATCTTCGTCGAGAGCGGTGGCGACAACCTCAGCGCCACCTTCAGCCCGGAACTGGCCGACCTCACTGTGTACGTGATCGACGTTGCCGAAGGCGAGAAGATTCCACGCAAGGGTGGTCCGGGCATCACCAAATCGGACTTCCTGGTGATCAACAAGATCGACCTGGCGCCTTATGTGGGTGCTTCGCTGGAGGTGATGGAAAAGGACACCCAGCGCATGCGCCCCGAGCGGCCCTGGAGCTTTACCAACCTCAAGACCGGGCAGGGGTTGCAAGCGGTGATCGATTTCATCGTCGAGCGCGGCATGCTGGGTGTGCGCGGCTGAGGCCAGGGGGACTTGGCTGTCTGCGAGGCCCCTCGTCGACATTGCCAATCACCGGACTTGCGCCGCTGGGGCTGCACAACAGCCCCTGACGGCGAGATTTAGAGAATCGGTTTGCCACCCGTCACGCCATAACGGGTACCGGAAATGTAGCTGCCTTCGTCCGACGCCAGCAAGACATAGATCGGTGCCACCTCGACCGGTTGGCCCGGGCGGCCCAGCGGCGTCTGGCTGCCGAATTTGACGACGTCCTCCTCAGGCATGGTGGCGACGATCAAGGGTGTCCAGATCGGCCCTGGGGCCACGCTGTTGACCCTGATCCCCTTCGACCCGAGCATCTGGGCCAGACCGGCGCTGAAGTTGGCGATCGCGCCCTTGGTGGTGGCATAGGGCAGCAACGACGGCGTCGGAGAGTCGGAGTTGACCGAGCTGGTATTGATGATCGAACTGCCGGGTGCCATCGACGGCAGGGCCGCCTTGCACAGGCGGAAGATCGCGGTGATGTTGACGTCGAAGGTGCGCTGCCATTCCTCGTCGGAAATCTCTTCGAGGGTGTCGTGGCTCATCTGGTAGGCGGCGTTGTTCACCAGGATGTCGATGCGCCCGAAGCGCTCGACCGTCTTGGCAACCAATTCGTCGCAGTGGGCTTTTTCCGCAAGGTCGCCCGACAGGAGTAGGCACTGTCGCCCGGCCTGTTCGACCCAGCGCGCCGTCTCGCGGGCGTCCTCGTGCTCGTCAAGGTAGGCGACTACCACGTCTGCGCCTTCGCGGGCATAGGCGATCGCCACCGCGCGACCGATGCCACTGTCGGCCCCGGTGATCAGCGCGACCTTGTCGGCAAGCCGGTGGTGGCCGACGTAGCTCTGCTCGCCGCAATCGGGATAGGGCTCCATCTTGCTCTGTTCACCAGGCACCGGTTGGGCTTGCTTGGGGAAGGGCGGGGTAGGGTAGTCACGCATAGCGTTGCTCCTTTGACAGGGTTGAAAGCTGTTCCCTAGTTGAGAAGCTCGCCGCGCCAGGGCGTTGGATTGGACTGGCGCCTGATGCGACGAACGGACACTAGAGCCCTTTGCTCACGTCGCTCGGATGCCCCTGGATGTGGCCTTCCAGCTTCAGGCGTGTGCCATCGGCCAAGGTCAGGGTGAGATCGGCGATGGTCCCGGCGAGGCGATCCGGGAAGATCGGCTCACCGTCCGGGTCGACATCGTCATAGAAGAAGCGCTGGCCTTCCAGCCAGCCGATGGCGGTCTTGAGTTCCGGGCCGAGGTAGTACTTGCCGTCCAGGAAAAAGCCTGAAAACTGCCAGGTGCGTTCCTGGTTATCCACGGTGTAGCGTTCGCCGGGTTGCATGCCGGTGGCGGGATCGAGCATGGCGGGGTCTCCTCTGTGTTTAGGGTAGAAAGTGGCTGGCCGGCAGGGTTCCTTCGAAGACACCGGAAGCGTTTCCCGCTTTTTTTGTTCGCGCTGAATGGAATCGAATGGTCGCGCCCAGGGTCCCAACCTGGAATATGTTCCTCAACCAATGGAGAAAACGACATGAAAGCAGTGGTATTGACCGCATTGCTGGCCACGGCGGGCATAGCCCAGGCACAAACCGTCGAGCTCACGCTGGCCGGACCGGATGGTGTCGGCAAACCGATCGGCAGCATCAGCATCGAGCAGAACAAGTACGGCACCGTGCTGACGCCCGACCTCAAGGACCTGCCACCCGGCGTGCACGGTTTCCACTTGCACCAGAACCCCTCCTGCGACGCGGCCCAGGATGGCGGCAAGACGGTGCCGGCGGGCGCTGCTGGCGGCCACTGGGACCCGGGTTCGACCAATGCGCACAAGGGCCCTTATGACGACAGCGGCCATAAAGGCGACCTGCCTGCGATCTATGTCGGCGCTGACGGCAAGGCCACCTATCCCGTGCTCGCTCCGCGGCTGAAAGCCGAGGAGTTCAAAGGGCATGCGCTGATGGTGCACGCCGGCGCGGACAACCACAGCGATCACCCCGAGAAACTTGGCGGCGGCGGGGATCGGATTGCCTGTGGCGTCGTGAAGTAGCGGCGCGGCGCGGGGCAAGTCACACAGCCGCGCGGCGGGTCGCGCGGCGTGCGCTCGGCGCAGCATCAGAGGCCGAGGCTTGCCCATGAAAAATATGCTCCAGCCTTAGGTAAATCCTTTGCCGGCCAGGCGCCCGGCATCCCGCCGCTAGGGTAATGTGACAGGCATCCCGACTTGACCTGCGCTGTGCTGAAGCGCCAACGAGGTGCCTGTGGCTTCCTATACCCTGCGACAACTCAAGTATTTCGTGACCACCGTGGAGGCGGGTAGCGTGGCCGAGGCATCGCGCCAGCTGTACATCGCCCAGCCGTCGATCTCCACGGCAATCAAGAGCCTGGAGGAAAGCTTTGGTGTACAGCTGTTCATTCGCCACCATGCCCAGGGCGTGTCGTTGACACCGAGCGGCAAGCGGTTCTACGCCAAGACCAAGGCGTTGTTGCAGATGACCCACGAATTCGAGCAGAACGCCCTGGCCGACAACGACACGGTGGCCGGACAAATCGACATCGGCTGTTTCGAGACCGTGGCGCCGCTGTACCTGCCCCGGCTCATCGCCGGTTTTCGCGAGCGTTACCCGGGGGTGGACATCCGCCTGCGCGACGGGGAACAGCAGGACCTGATCCAGGGACTGACCGCCGGCACCTTCGACCTCGCGTTCCTCTATGACCACGACCTGGATGGCACCATCGAGACCGAGCCGCTGATGCCGCCGCACAAGCCCTACGTGCTGCTGCCCGAGAAACACCGCTTTGCCAGTCAGGCCCAAGTGTCGCTGCGCGACCTCTGCCCGGAGCCGATGATCCTGCTAGACGTGGCGCCCAGCCGCACCTACTTCGTCAGCCTGTTCAACGAGCTGGGACTGACGCCGAACATCGTCTTCAGTTCGCCGTCGATCGAGATGGTCCGCGGCATGGTCGGGCAAGGCTTCGGTTTTTCGCTGCTGGTCACCCGCCCGCATTCGGAATACACCTATGACGGCCAGAAGGTGGTGACCATCGACATTGCCGAACCGGTCGCCACCTCTGGCTTGGCCGCGGCGCGCCTAAAGCGGGTACAACTGACCAAGCCGGCGCAGCTGTTCGTGGATTTCTGCCGAGAAGAATTGGCGAGGATGTAGGGCCCGTGATAGCGGGGCAAGCGACCCGCGACCTGGCCCTCTCCAACGCGCGTACCAACTGAGGCGAGGCGGGCCTAGACGCCCTCACCCTAGCCCTCTCCCGGAGGGAGAGGGGACCGACCCTGTCGTCTGGTTGTGCATGGGCTGTCTGATCGAGCCGATCAGCTCCCTCTCCCTCTGGGAGAGGGTTGGGGTGAGGTCGCGGGCACTCCCGGTATCAGAATCAGTCCTCACCCTAGCCTTTTCCCGGAGGGAGAGGGGGGCCGACCCTGTCGTCTGGTCGTGCATGGACTGTCTGATCACGCCGATCAGCTTCCTCTCCCTCTGGGAGAGGGTTGGGGTGAGGGTCGCGGGCACTCCCGGTCTCAGAATCAGTCCTCACCCTAGCCTTTTCCGGAGGGAGAGGGGACCGGCCCTGTCGTCTGGTCGTGCATGGACTGTCTGATCACGCCGATCAGCTCCCTCTTCCTCTGGGAGAGGGTTGGGGTGAGGGTCGCGGGCACTCCCGGTGTCAGGATCAGTCCTCACCCTAGCCTTTTCCGGAGGGAGAGGGGGGCCGACCCTGTCATCTGGTCGTGCATGGGCTGTCTGATCACGCCGATCAGCTCCCTCTCCCTCTGGGAGAGGGTTGGGGTGAGGGTCACGGGCACTCCCGGTGTCAGGATCAGTCCTCAAGCCTAGGGCAAGGGGTCTGGTCATGCCATGTATATGCGCTCACGGCCCTGTTCCATCACACCTCGTCCGGCACCACCGCGATGATATCGATCTCCATCAGCCACTCCGGTTGGGCCAGGCCGGCCACCACTAGGCCGGTGGAAATCGGAAAGACGCCCTTGAGCCACTTGCCGACCTCTTGGTACACCGGCTCGCGGAAACGTGGGTCAGTGATGTAGGTGGTGGTCTTGACGATGTGCGACATGTCCGAGCCGGCTTCCTCGAGCAACTGCTTGACGTTCTTCATCGCTTGCTCGGCTTGCGCACGCGGGTCGCCCAGGCCGACCAGGCGGCCTTCGAAATCGGTGCCGACCTGGCCGCGCACGTAGACGGTATTGCCGGCCCTCACGGCCTGGCACAGGTCGTTGTCCAAGGTCTGGTTGGGGTAGGTGGCTTTGGTGTTGAACATGCGGATGCGGGTATGGGTTGGCATCAATTGACTCCCAGGGCGCTGATTTTCTTGATGGACGGTTCGGTGCTGCGCGCTTCGGCCTGGCGCTGCGCGCCGTCGCGGTAGGCCAGGTAGGTGCGTTGCGTGGCGATGTGCCCAGCGACGTGCTTGGCGTCGTGCCAAACGCCCCAGATGAACGAGGAGCCGCGGCGCGACAGCCACGGCAGGCCGACGAAGTACACGCCCGGCTCGCTGGACACTCCGCGCTGATGCCGGGGCTTGCCGTTGGCATCGAAGGCATCGACCTGTAGCCAGCTGAAGTCAACCGCGTAGCCGGTGGCCCAGATGATCGAGCTGACCCCCGCCTGGGCCAGGTCCAGTTCGAGCAGCGGGTTGCTTACGCAGGCAGGGTCCGGTTGGCGGCGGCGGGCCTCGGGCTCTTGCGGCAGGTCCAGCCCGTTGCGTTCGATATAGGCATCGGCAGCGTCCAGCAGGGCCAGGTAGTTCTCGTCGCCGCGGTTGAGGTTGGCCGCCAGGTCGTCCTGGAAGCTCACCACACCGCCGTTGAAGGCCTTGGTCAAACCGACCAGGGTCATGCCCTGGTGGGCAAGGCTGCGGAAGTCCACGGTATGGCCACCACGGGCGCCGCTGACGGCAATGGTCACATGCTCGCGACCCGGCTTGGCGATCTCGGCATCCCATTCGCCGAGCACCCCCAGCCACCAGCAGAAGTCACGGTTGCGGTAGGCCCGCGGCGGACGGTCGTGGGCACCCACCGACAGGTAGACCTTGCGCCCGGCACGCATCAGCTCCTCGGCGATCTGTACGCCCGACGAGCCGGCACCGACCACCAGCACCGCGCCTTCGGGCAGTTGCTGCGGGTTGTAGTAGGCGGCCGAATGGATCTGGTGCAGCGCGTCGCTCCTGGGGGCGATCGCCGGGATGACCGGACGCTGAAACGGGCCAGTGGCCGCGACCACGCGGTTGGCCTGGATCACGCCCTGGGAGGTCTCGATGGTGAAGCCAGGCCGGTCGGCGTTGCGCGTCACCTTCTTCACTTCCACGCCAGTGCGGATCGGCAGGTTGAATTTATGCGCGTAGGTTTCAAAGTAGTCTGCCACCTGGTCCTTGCCTGCGAAGGCGTCGGGGTCAAGGTCGAATTCCAGGCCAGGGAAGCGGTCGTGCCAGGCTGGGCCGTTAGCCACCAGCGAATCCCAACGACCGGTGCGCCAGGCTTCGGCGATGCGGTTGCGCTCCAGCACCAGGTGAGGCACGCCGAGTTTGCTCAGGTGCTCGCTCATGGCGACGCCAGCTTGGCCTGCGCCGACTACCAGCGTATCAATTTCGGTCTTGTCGATTGTCATGTCTGAGCCCTTGTCGAAGGCGGTTCTAATCAGGTCGGTATCGCGTACCGCCTTTGCCTGGAGCCAGACTAGGGAAGGGCATCAAAGGGTTAAATTAGTATTTAGCTAGCACTTGCCCATAAATATCTGAAGGCCCGGTGTCCATTGGCTTGTACGTACTTTGTTGAGCGCTTTGCGGGCGTTTTTTCTGCGCTGTGGCGCGCATTAGTTTTTTCCTGCCCAGCGACCATAAAAAAGGTGGTTTCGCTGCTGTCGGGCGCTCCCCAGAATGCACTCAAGGAAGTTGACTAACGCGGCCGTTGCATTGCCCGCGACCTGTATCCAATGAAAAAAGATCAAGGAGCAGAAAATGACGTTCTCCATCATCGGTCGCTGTCAGGAGACCGGCCAGCTCGGCATCGCCATCAGTTCGTCAAGCATCGCTGTCGGCGCCCGTTGCCCCTGGGTGCGCGCCGGGGTCGGCGCCGTGGCTACCCAGAACATCACCTTGCCGGCCCTCGGCCCACAGCTGCTCGATGCCCTGCAGCAGGGGCAACTGCCGCCGGCGGCTCTGGACCGGGTACTCAGTGCCAATGGCTGGAGCGAATACCGTCAGGTCACAGTGATCGACAGTACCGGCCGCGTCGCGTTGTTTACCGGACAGCAAGCCCTAGGGGTGCACAATGCCGTGGCCGGCGAGCAGTGTGTGGCAGCCGGCAACCTGCTCTCTAGCCCGCCTGTCATCGAGGCCATGGTCGCGGCCTTCGAGCAGGCCGATGGCCAGTTGGCCGAGCGTCTGCTGGCGGCCATGCACGCGGCGATGAAGGCCGGTGGCGAGGCCGGGCCGGTGCACTCGGCAGCGCTGAAGGTTGCCGGGGAATTGACCTGGCCGCTGGTCGACCTGCGCGTCGACTGGGCCGAGGAAGACCCGATCGGCCAGCTCGACAGGCTCTGGCAGGACTACCGTCCGCAGATGCAGGACTATGTGAGCCGCGCCCTCGATCCCACCACTGCCCCGAGCTATGGAGTGCCGGGCGATGAGTGAGCCGTCCAGCCGCGACCTGCTCGAGCGACTGATCGGGTTTGCCACGGTCAGCCGCGACTCCAACCTCGAGCTGATCACCTTCATTCGTGATTACCTGGCCGGGTTCGGTGTCGACAGCGAGCTGTTCCACAACGCCGAGGGTACCAAGGCCAACCTGTTCGCCACCATCGGTCCGCGCGACCGTGGTGGCGTGGTCCTGTCCGGGCACACCGACGTGGTCCCGGTGGACGGCCAGGCCTGGACGGTCGAGCCGTTTCGTCTTACCGAAAAGGACGGCCGCCTGTACGGCCGTGGCGCCGCCGACATGAAAGGCTTCATCGCCTCGGTGCTGGCGGCGGTGCCGGCGTTTCTCGCCAGGCCGTTGAACCTGCCGGTGCACCTGGCCTTTTCCTATGACGAGGAAGTGGGCTGCCTGGGTGTGCGCTCGATGCTCGCCGACCTGCACAAGCGTGCGCACAAGCCGCGCTTGTGCCTGATCGGCGAACCCACCGAGCTCAAGCCGGTACTCGGGCACAAAGGCAAGCTGGCCATGCGTTGCCAGGTCCAGGGTGCCGCCTGCCATTCGGCCTATGCGCCTTATGGGGTCAACGCCATCGAGTACGCGGCGCGGTTGATCGGCAAGCTGGGCGAGATCGGCGCGGCGCTGGCCCAGCCTCAGCAACATGACGCACGTTTCGATCCGCCGTTCTCCACGGTGCAGACCGGTGTGATCAAAGGGGGCCGGGCATTGAACATCGTCCCGGCCGAGTGCGAGTTCGATTTCGAGGTCAGGGCCTTGCCCGGCTTCGAAGCCCAGGTGGTGGCCGACGAGCTCGAGACCTTTGCCCAGGCCGAACTGGTGCCGCAGATGCGCGCGGTGCACGCCGAAGCCGGCATCCGCTTGCAGCCGTTGAGCGCCTATCCCGGTTTGGCCACCGCGGCCGACAGCGAGGCGGCGCGGGTGTTGGCGTTGCTCAGTGGCTCTTCGGTGTTTGGTACGGTTGCCTTCGGCACCGAGGGCGGGCTGTTCGAGCAGGCCGGGATTCCCACGGTGGTCTGCGGGCCGGGGAGCATGGAACAGGGGCACAAGCCGGATGAGTTCGTCAGCCTGGAGCAGTTGCAGGGCTGTGATGCGATGGTGCTGCGGCTGGTAGAGTATTTGCGCGAGGCAGGGTGAAAGGCGGTACCGCTTTATACCAATCCAGATCCGTGACCGGATCTGGATTTTTTTTATGCGGTTAAAGGTTGTCTTGAGGTCGGGTGATGGCTACTGGGTGCTTGCCTTGGGCTTTTCAGCGCCCTTGAGATCGAGCGCCGCCCGCGTGGCGCTCGATCTGCGCAGAGAAGACTTACAACAGGCCCAGCTCCTCGGCAGTCCGGTCCAACGCCCTGCGCGTCTTGCTCACCAGCTCATCGATCTCACCACGGTTGGCGACCAAGGCGGGGGCCATGATCAGGCGGCCCAGGGTCGAGCGGATGATGACGCCTTCTTCGAAGCCCAGGGTGCGGCAGCGCCAGGCGATGTCATTCTCGTTGGCGAAGCGCTTGCGCGTGGTCTTGTCCTCGGCCAGCTGCAAGGCAGCGACGAAGCCGGCGCCTTGAATATCGCCGACCAGGGGATGGTCGCCGAACACTTCGCGCAAGCAGTGCTGCAGATAAGGGCCGGTGTCGTTCTTCACCTGGTTGACAATGCCCTCGTCACGCAGTGCCTTGAGGTTGGCGATAGCCACCGCGGCCGCCACCGGGTGGCCGGAGTAGGTCAGGCCGTGGGCGAAGACGCCGCCTTGCTCGACCAGTACCTGGGCCATGCGCTTGCTAAGGATCAGGCCACCCATCGGAATGTAGCCGGAGGTCAGGCCCTTGGCGATGGACAGGGTGTCTGGCTCGAAGCCGAAATACTCATGGGCGAACCATTCACCCGTGCGACCGAAGCCGCCGATGACTTCGTCGGCGCACAGCAGCACATCGTACTGGCGGCAGATGCGCTGGATTTCCGGCCAGTAGCTGGCCGGCGGGAAGATCATGCCGCCAGCGCCCTGGAAGGGTTCGGCGATGAATCCGGCGACGTTCTCGGCACCCAGTTCGAGAATCTTCTCCTCCAGCTGGCGCGCGGCCTGCAGGCCGAACTGCTCGGGGGTAAGGTCGCCGCCGTTGGCGTACCAGTAAGGCTCGTCGATGTGCGCAATGTCGGGAATCATCCCGCCCATTTCGTGCATGAACTTCATTCCGCCCAACGCCGTGGCCGCCAGTGTCGAGCCGTGGTACCCGTTCCAGCGGCCAATCATCACCTTCTTCTGCGGCTTGCCGAGGATCTGCCAGTAGCGCCGCACGGTGCGGATCAGGACCTCGTTGGCCTCGGAGCCGGAGTTGGTGTAGATGGCATGGCTGTAGTGACCGGGCAGCAGGCTGAACAGCAGCTCGGACAGTTCGATCACCGCCGGGTGGGTGGTGTGGAAGAACATGTTGTAGTAGGGCAGCTGCTCGAGCTGGCGGGTCGCGGCGGCGGTGAGGTCCTGACGGCCGTAGCCCAGGTTGGTGCACCATAGGCCGGACATGCCGTCCAGGTAGCGCTTGCCGTCGCTGTCCCACAGGTGCAGGCGCTCGCCACCGACGATCACCCGCGGGCCTTCGGCGTTGAGCGCCTTCTGGTCGAGGAAGGCGTGAATGTGGTGCGCGGCATCCGCTGCCTGGTAGTCACGGGTCTCACGTTGCGGCTTGAAGGGGACGTTCATCTCGCTTTCTCCTTGATTCCCTTGCGGGGGTACAGATTCTCGTTGTGGGGGACGGCGGGTCATTCGACCTGCTCCAGGGGTTCGGGGCGAAACAGCGGCTTGCGCATCACACACTTGATCCACAGCACAGCGATCAGTGACACCAGTGCCAGCACCACACCGGCGGTGCCGTAGATCCTCAGGCTCATCTCGGGGCTGGGCGAGGCATACCAGATCGCATAGAGCATGCCGCCGATGCCGAACAGCTGCGGCAGCGGGTAGAAGGGCGTGCGGAACGGCCGGGTCAGGTGCGGATAACGGCGACGCAGCGCAATCACGTCGAGGTGGACGATGATGTACGCCAGCAGCCAGGCCAGCGCGGCCGCGAGCAGCAACAAGTTGATCGAGGCGGCGTCCTGGCCCATCACCAGCATCGGCAGGCCGGTAATCGCCGCGACGAACAGCACCGCCACCCAAGGCGTGCGAGCCTGCGGGCTAAGGCGCTTGAATGCTGGGAAGGCCTGGCCGTTCTGCGCCATGCCGTAGAGCATGCGCGGGATGGCGGCCAGGGAAGTGTTGAGGGTGCTGCAGGTGGCGGTAAGGGCGGCGATGACCAGGAACACCTCGCCGGTCTTGCCGAACACCGTGGTGGCGAACAGGTAATGCGGCAGGCCATCGCTGGCCAGGGCCTCGCGCGGCACCAGGAATAACGCGCCCAGTCCGTACAGGCCGATAGTGGCGAAGATCACCGTGAGGCCGATGATCATCGAGCGGGGGATGTTGCGTTCGGGCTGGCGGGTTTCCTCGACCAGCGAACAGACGAACTCAGCGCCGACGAAGCCCCATACCGCCAATGCTGTCAATGCCAGGACCCCAGCACCCATGGGATTCCAGTCACCTTGCAGCAGAGTGATGGCGGTGCCGTCGGCCGTGCCCTTGGCCACCGCGGCCAGGCCCAGCACCAGCAAGACGATGACCATCACCACGGCCATCGCGCTTTGCAGCTTGGCGAAGATGTCGATGCCCATCAGGTTGAGCACGGTGAACAGACCCAGCACTCCGAAGGCGACGGTAAAAGGCGGGAACACGCCCGGGTAGACCTTGGCGACGATCAGGTCGAGCAACAGTAGCTCGGCCGACAGGGCGAACATGGCCACTACCACGTAACCTGAAAAGGTCGCCAGGATGGCCGGGAAATGCCCCAAGGCGACCTCGGTGTAGCTCGACAGGCTACCCGCCCGCGGTACCAGCAGCGCCAGTTCCGAGAAGGAGCAGGCGTAGCTCAGCGCCAGCAGGTAGGCCAGCCCGAGGGGCGCGATGAACCCCAGCCCCGCGGCCCCGGCCCCCTGCAGCATCATCACCATCACGCCCTGGGACACCACCAGCCCGACCGCCACAGCGAGCAATGATCCCAGGCCCAGCACCCGGCGGAAGCCGGCTTCCCTGACCTGCCCAGCGGCAGGCACAGATACGCTTGCACTCATGACACTCTCCCGATCTGTTCTTGTTGTTGGAAAGCGAATCGGGCATCCACCGCGGGCGGCGGATGCCTTGCAGCGTGCTCAGCGCAGCTGGAACCAGGTGGTCTTCAGCTGGCTGTACTTGTCGAACGAATGAAGCGACAGGTCACGACCGAAACCGGACTGCTTGCCGCCACCAAACGGCACCGTGACGTCCAGGGCATCCACCGTGTTCACCGACACGCTGCCTGCCTTCAGGGCGCGGGCGACGCGGTGGGCGCGGTTGAGGTCGTCGCTCCAGACAGACGCGGCCAGGCCGTAGACGCTGTCATTGGCCAGCGCCACGGCCTGGGCTTCGCTGTCGAAGCTGCTGATGGCCAGCACCGGGCCGAACACTTCCTCCCGGGCCAGTTGCATGTCCGGACCCACGGCGCTGAACAGGGTCGGCTCGATGAAGTTGTTCGAGCCGTTGAAGCTCAGCTGCCGCCCGCCGCCGAGCAGGCGCACGCCTTCCCCTTGTGCCTGTTCGATGAAGCCCATGATCCTCGCGGTCTGCCCGGCATCGACGATGGCCCCGGCGCGACTGGCCGGGTCCAGTGGATCGCCCGGCAGCCACTGCCGGGCTTTGGCCAGTAGCCGCTCGATGAATTCGTCATGGATCGAGCGTTGCACATAGAGCCGCGAGTTGGCCGAGCAAACCTCGCCCTGGTTGAAGAAGATGCCGAAGGCGGCTTTCTCGGCGGCCAGGTCCAGGTCCTGGCAGTCCTCGAACACTAGGTTCGGGCTCTTGCCCCCGCATTCGAGCCAGACCTGCTTGAGGTTGGAGTGCGCCGAGTACTGCATGAAATACTTGCCGACCTGGGTCGAGCCGGTGAACACCAGGCAATCCACGTCCGGGTGCAGACCCAAGGCACGTCCGGCCTGTTCGCCAAGCCCTGGCACCACGTTGAGCACGCCTTCCGGCACGCCGGCTTCCAGCGCCAGCTGGCCCAGGCGCAGAGCCGAGAGGGGTGATTGCTCGGCAGGCTTGAGCACCACGCTGTTGCCGGCGGCCAACGCCGGCGCGAGCTTCCAGGCAGCCATGTCCAACGGGAAGTTCCATGGCACCACGGCGCCGATCACCCCCAGCGGCTCGCGGGTGATGGTGGCCAGGGCATTGGACGCGGTGGGGGCGACCTGGTCGTAGAGCTTGTCCAGGGCCTCGCCGTACCAGGCGAAGACGTGGGCGGCACCGGGCACGTCGATGTTGTAGGCATCCATCACCGGCTTGCCCATGTCCAGCGAGTCGAGCAGGGCCAGTTCCTCGCGGTGGGCCAGCATCAGCTCGGCCAGGCGCAGCAGTATGCGTTTGCGTTCGGCCGGGGCCATGCGCGCCCAGGGGCCATGGTCGAAGGCTTGTCGGGCGCTGCGGACCGCCAGGTCGACGTCCGCGTCGCCGCAGGCGGCGACCTGCGCCAGGCGCTGGTTGGTGGCTGGATTGATGGAATCGAAAGCCTCACCGGACAATGCCGCCACCTGGCGGCCGCCGATCAGTGCCTTATCGATGAAAGACAACCGGGCAGCTTGCTGCTGCCAGTAACCGAGATCGAACACGCTGCAATTCCCCTTGACCGTCTGAGCAGTCCGTTTGTTGTTGTGGGTCGGGCAGATACTGCGGCAGGGTGGCGAGAAGGAAAATTATTAAAAATGTGGTTGAGTCATATGAAAATGCTGGGTTGCGCGCCTGTGCAGGGCTATGCACAGCCAATCGTCGGCAAGTCAGGGCGCCGAAGCGCCTGCGACTTGCTCGCGATCAGGACGCGTCGGTCTCCAGGAGATTTCAGTGCCCGGCTGCCAGCCTCGCGCCCACCTGACGACGTCGGTAGGCGCTGTCACGGGTCGCCAGCCAGTAGTACAGCGGTGAAGTCACCAGCAGCCCGACCAGCCACGACAGGTCCGCGCCGTTGATGTGCTCGGCCACGGGGCCTACGTACAGCGGGGTATTCATGAACGGAATCTGCACCAGGATACCGATGGCGTAGGCCAGCAGCGCCTGGGGGTTGTAGCGCCCGTAGATACCGCCATCGACCTTGAAGATCGACTGGATGTCATAGTCGCCCTTATGAATGGCGTAGAAGTCGATCAGGTTGATCGCCGTCCAGGGCACCAGCACCACCAGCAGTACCAGGACCATGTCGACGAAGTGGCCGATGAAATCCGCAGAGGCGGATACTGCTACCACCGAGCAACCCAGCAGCACGGCCAGCGACAACACGGCGCGGCTGCGGGCGGTAGGGATCCAGCGGTACGCGAAGGTCTGCACCAGGGTGATGATCGACAGTACCGCACCATACAGATTGAGGGCGTTGTGGCTGATCACGCTAAGCAGGAACAGCACCAGCATGAGCGGGCCGATGGCCCCTGTGGCGAGCTTGACCGCATCCATGGTGTCCATGCCTGCGGGAATGGCCAGCACGGCGACCGCGCCGAATATGAAGGACAGGCTCGAGCCCAGCGCGGAACCCAGGTAGGTGGTCCAGAAGGTCGCCGCCACCGGAACGTTGGCCGGCAGGTAGCGCGAGTAGTCCGACACGTAGGGAGCAAAAGCGATCTGCCACAGCGCCGCCAGCGACACGGTGGCCAGCCAGCCGGAAATGTTGAAACTGCCGCGGGTGAGGAAATCATCGGTCTGGATATGCGTGAGGATGTAGCCGAAGCCCAGTACGATGCCGATGCCCAATACCCACGTGCCGATGCGGTTGAGCACGTGGATGAAACGGTAGCCGATGATGCCGATGATGCCCGACCCCAGCGCGCCGACGACGATACCCACCGGTACCGGCACGCTGTCGACCACGCCATGCAGGGACTTGCCAGCCAGGACGATATTGGAGGCGAAGAAGCCGATGTACATCACTCCGGCAATGACCACCACCAGCAGCGCGCCGAGCGAGCCGAACTGGGCGCGACTCTGGATCATCTGTGGAATGCCCATCTGCGGACCCTGGGCCGAGTGCAGCGCCATCAGCACCCCGCCGACCAGGTGGCCGACCAGGATGGCGACGATGCCCCACACCAGGTTCAACTGAAACAACTGCACGCCCAGGGCGCCGGTGACGATGGGCAGCGGGGCGATGTTGCCGCCAAACCACAGGGTGAACAGATCCCTTACCTTTCCGTGGCGATCTTCTGGAGGCACGTATCCGATCGTGTGCTTTTCAATGAGTGGTGCCGATGTTGCTGCGCTGGTCATGACGGACTCCAAGGCAAGGATGAGTACGAGGGCGTACTTCGGTGAGCGTCGACCGGGGACGACGCCTTCTTGTAGGAGCGATCTTGAGCAGTGGGCGGGGAAGAATAAATTAGTAAATATGTACCCATAAACCTTAAAAAACTTAAGTCTGGAAAACGGTCGAAGGGTACCTACAGCAACGTACATGCCAGCTGCGTGAAGTGCTTGTGGCATGCCGCTTGACGCGCAGCGCCCTGGCCCTGGGTTGGTTTTGGCAATACCGCAACGGTGCGCATTTTTTTCTACTGCCCCGCGATGGGGCGCTCCGCCGATCATGCCGTGCGAAGCGAGATTGG
This sequence comes from Pseudomonadota bacterium, assembly GCA_023388335.1. Lineage (GTDB taxonomy): Bacteria > Pseudomonadota > Gammaproteobacteria > Pseudomonadales > Pseudomonadaceae > Aquipseudomonas. Next base: position 50,959 of record JAEWGL010000160.1, read on the forward strand.
TGCCCGTAGGTGTGTGGGCCCATGCCATCTTTGCAAACCCCGCGCAGCGGTCGCAAATGCGGCGCACGCGTTTTCCTGGCACAGCGCGAATACAGGCTCTGGGGCCGCTGCGCGGCCCATCGCAGGACGAGCCAGCTCCTACATGGGATCTGCGGCCGCCGTAGGTTCTGCAGGCACCGCCGAAAATGTAGGAGCGGGCTTGCCC
>JAEWGL010000194.1 GCA_023388335.1 Pseudomonadota bacterium
GTGGTCTGCAACATCGGCCACTTCGACAACGAGATCGACACCGCCTTCATGCGCAAGAACTGGGCGTGGGAAGAGGTCAAGCCGCAGGTGCACAAGATCCACCGCACCGGCCATGGCGACTTCGACCCGCAGAACGATGACTACCTGATCCTGCTGGCCGAAGGCCGTCTGGTGAACCTGGGCAACGCCACCGGCCATCCGAGCCGCATCATGGACGGTTCGTTCGCCAACCAGGTGCTGGCGCAGATCTTCCTGTTCCAGCAGCAGTTCGCCACCCTGCCGCCCGCGCAGAAGGCCGAGCGCCTGACCGTCGAGGTCCTGCCCAAGAAGCTGGACGAAGAAGTGGCCCTGGAAATGGTCCGTGGCTTCGGCGGCGTCGTGACCCAACTGACCCCGCAGCAGGCCGAGTACATCGGCGTGACCGTCGAGGGTCCGTTCAAGCCGGACGCCTACCGCTACTAAGCAGCGGCAAGCTGCAAGCTTCAAGCGGCAAGAAAAGGCAGATCGTGCCAAGCCGCTTGGAGCGTGCAGCCCACGAATCCTGAACGATGCCCAAGCCAGATCGGCCTCTACCGATCTGGCTTTGACTTGCAGCTTGCGGCTTGAAGCTTGCAGCTGAGGAACCAGTGATGTCCCAAGAACGCCGTTACAGTTTCGAGTTTTTCCCGACCAAGACCGATGCCGGTCATGAAAAGCTGATGGGCGTCGCCCGCCAGCTGGCCACCTATAACCCCGACTTTTTCTCTTGCACCTACGGTGCCGGGGGCTCGACCCGCGACCGCACGCTCAACACCGTGCTGCAGCTGGAGAGCGAAGTGAAAGTGCCGGCCGCCCCGCACCTGTCGTGTGTCGGCGACAGCAAGGACGACCTGCGCAGCCTGCTGGCCGAATACAAGGCCGCCGGCATCAAGCGCATCGTTGCCCTGCGTGGCGACCTGCCCTCGGGCATGGGCATGGCCAGTGGCGAGCTGCGCCATGCCAATGACCTGGTCGAGTTCATTCGCCAGGAAACCGGTGACCATTTCCACCTGGAAGTCGCTGCCTACCCGGAAATGCATCCGCAGGCGCGCAACTTCGAAGAGGATCTTCGCCACTTCGTGCGCAAGGTCAAGGCCGGCTCCGACAGCGCCATCACCCAGTACTTCTTCAACGCCGACAGCTACTTCTATTTCGTCGAGCGCGTGCAGCAGATGGGCGTGGACATTCCCGTGGTGCCGGGCATCATGCCGATCACCAACTACAGCAAGCTGGCACGCTTCTCCGATGCCTGCGGCGCCGAGATCCCGCGCTGGATCCGCAAGCAGTTGGAAGCCTATGCCGATGACGTGCAGAGCATCCAGGCCTTCGGCGAGGAAGTGATCACCCGCATGTGCGAACAACTGCTGCAAGGTGGCGCACCGGGCCTGCACTTCTACACCCTCAACCAAGCTGAACCGAGCCTGGCGGTCTGGAACAACCTGCAACTGCCGCGTTGAGTAGACGGTTTTAGTGCACGCCTAGCGTTTTTGGTCGCCCTTGAGATCGAGCGCCGCCCACGCGGCCCTCGATCTCAAGGGCGCTATAAAACTCAAGACCTGCACCTAGGCCCTGCTGCATTTGCCGAGTCCATTCCCCAAGCAGCAGCCACACTGGTCAACGGCCCGCCCACGTCGTAATCTGCCGTCATGCCCGATTTCAGCCGCCTTTTCTGCACATTGCTGCTCGCCAGCCTGAGCTGTCTGGCTCATGGCGAGCGGCTGCGCGTCGTCAGCGATGACTGGGCCCCGTACATCTATGAAGAAAACGGCCAGCCTCGCGGCGTCGACTTCGAGGTGGCCAGCGAGGTATTCAAGCGGCTGGGGGTCGAGGTGCAATGGCAGTTGCTGCCGTGGAAGCGCTGCCTGGCAATGGTCGAGCAAGGCCTGGCCGACGGGGTACTGGACATCTTCAAGACCGTCTCGCGCCAGGCCTCGGTGGTCTATCCCGACGAGCCCATGTCGCTGGTGGAGTTCGTGCTGTTCCAGGCCAAGGCACGCCCGCATGCGGTTACGCGCCTGGAGGACCTGGACGGACTCACCATCGGCACCTCGCCCGGCTACGACTATGGCCCTTCGTTTCTCCAGTCGCCCCTGGTCAGGCGAGAAGCGGCGCCAACCCTTGAAGCCAACTTCGGCAAGCTGCAACTGGGGCGCATCGACCTGCTGATCACCGACCGCCGCGTGGGCCAGCACCTGCGTCGGCAATTAGGCCTTGAGCAGGTGATCGAAGAACTGCCGCTGCTGGTCAGTCGCCAACCGCAATACCTGGGCCTGGCGCGTAAACCCGGCAGCGAGGCACTGGCCCAGCGCTTTGCCGCCGAGCTGCGGCGCTTCAAGCAGGAGCCTGCCTACGCGCAACTCAATGCACGCTACGCGGGCGACACCGGGAATTTTCCTCGCGCCGTTGAGCAGCAGGAAAGCAGCACGCGCTGATTGCTCTGTTATACTCGGGCCTTCCCGCCAGGCTTACGCCCGGACGCTCGGCCTTGCAACAGGCATCCCGACCGGCATGAACGCGCGCCAAGTGCCCGCCCGCCGCCTCCCGGATGCGCAGTGAAGCCCTGCTGGACCGGACGCGATCGCATCCCTCGATGTTCATCGCGCCAGGCACGATCATCCCATCGGGCCCAGCCCACATTAGAACAGGATTGCCCATGTCCTTTGCTTCCCTCGGTCTCTCCGAGGCTTTAGTCCGCGCTATCGAGGCAGCGGGCTATACCCAGCCCACTCCGGTGCAACAGCGGGCCGTTCCCGCCGTGTTGCAAGGTAGCGACCTGATGGTCGCCGCCCAGACAGGTACTGGTAAAACCGGCGGCTTCGCCTTGCCGATCCTTGAGCGCCTGTTCCCGGGCGGCCATCCAGACAAATCCCAGCGCCATGGTCCGCGTCAGCCTCGCGTGCTGGTGCTGACCCCGACCCGCGAACTCGCGGCCCAGGTCCACGACAGCTTCAAGGTCTATGCGCGTGACCTGAAGCTGGTCAGTGCCTGCATCTTCGGCGGTGTCGGCATGAACCCGCAGATCCAGGCCATGGCCAAGGGCGTCGACGTCCTGGTCGCCTGCCCGGGTCGCCTGCTGGACCTCACGGGCCAAGGCCACGTCGACCTCTCCCACGTCGAAATCCTGGTCCTGGACGAAGCCGACCGCATGCTCGACATGGGCTTCATCCATGACGTCAAGAAGGTCCTCGCCCGCTTGCCCGCCAAGCGCCAGAACCTGCTGTTCTCGGCGACCTTCTCCAAAGACATCACCGACCTGGCCGACAAGCTGCTGCACAACCCCGAGCGTATCGAGGTCACGCCGCCGAACACCACGGTCGAGCGTATCGAACAGCGCGTCTACCGCCTGGCTGCCAGCCACAAGCGTGCCCTGCTGGCCCACCTGATCACCCTCGGTGCCTGGGAACAGGTGCTGGTGTTCACCCGTACCAAGCACGGCGCCAACCGCCTGGCCGAGTACCTGGAAAAGCACGGCCTGACCGCCGCCGCGATCCATGGCAACAAGAGCCAGAACGCCCGCACCAAGGCCCTGGCCGACTTCAAGGCCGGCAGCGTGCGCATCCTCGTAGCCACCGACATCGCCGCCCGTGGCCTGGACATCGACCAGTTGCCACACGTGGTCAACTTCGAACTGCCCAACGTCGAGGAAGACTACGTTCACCGTATCGGTCGTACCGGCCGTGCCGGTCGCTCGGGTGAAGCCATCTCGCTGGTGGCGCCGGATGAAGAGAAGCTGCTCAAGAGCATCGAGCGCGTCACTCGCCAGAAGATCGCCGATGGCGACCTGATGGGCTTCGACGCCAGCAAGGTGGAAGCCGAGAAGCCAGAAGTGCGCGAACGTCCGCAAAACCCTGGCCGCGGTGGCCGCAACCCGCGCGGCGAAGGCAGCAGCGCCGGCAGCGGTGGCCGCAAGGACAAGGGCAAGGACAAAGGCAAGGAAAAGTCAGCCGCGGAAAAACCGGCAGACAAGGCCAGCGGCCAGCAGCGCCAGGAGCGCAAACCGCGCAACAAGAAGCCAAGCCAGCCGCAAGCCACCCAGAAGGCGATGCCTTCGATTCCTGCGGATCGTGATCCGGAAGAGTTCCTCGACGACGAAGTCGATAATTTCGGTAATCGCGCCGACTACGTCAGCCCCTACCAGGGCAAGGGCCAGGGCCGTAATCGTCGTCCAGGCGCTCCTGCCGGCCAGCCGGCCCAGGGTAGCGGCAAGAGCAATGGCGGTGGCCAGCCGCGTACGGGTGGTGGCGGTGGCGACAAACGTCCGCGCAACAACGCTGGTGGTGGCGTACGTCGTGATGGCAACGGTGCCGGTCGCCAGCCTGCCCGTGGCGACCAGGCACGTCAGGAACCGGCTGTTCGCTCCCCGCGCGACGGCCAGGGCCAGACCCAGCCGAAGATCATGCGCAAGGAGTCCAAGCTCGACCGTTTCCCCACGGCCGAACAGCTCGAGGACCTGCCGAGCCGCCCACGTGGTGAGCGCCCTGCGCTGCTGACCCGCAAAGGCTGATCCGCCGCACAAACAACGACGCCGCCCATTGGGCGGCGTCGTTGTTTAGGGAGGTAGCGATTACTTCTGCTTCACGCCTTCCAGGCTGATGTCCAGGTCCAGGGTCTGGGAGGTCGGGCCCGGGCCCTTGATGCCGAAGTCGCTCAGGTTCAACGTGGTCTTGGCATTGAAGCCAGCACGCTCGCCGCCCCAAGGGTCCTTGCCTTCGCCGTTGAACGTGGCCTGGAAGGTCACTGGCTTGGTGACGCCGTGCAGGGTCAGGTCGCCAGTGACATCAGCGGTCTTGTCGCCGGTCGGCTTGACGGCGGTGGAGACGAACTTCGCCTCAGGGTACTTCTTCACGTCGAGGAAGTCGGCGCTGGCGATGTGCTTGTCACGCTCGGCGTGGTTGGACCACAGGCTGGCGGTCTTCAGGTCGACGCTGATCTTGCTCGCCTCAGGCTTGGCGCTGTCCCAGGTGAAGGAGCCGTCAAAGTCCCGGAAGGTGCCATGGATGAAGCTGTAGCCCAGGTGGCTGATCTTCCAGTCGACGAACGCGTGCTGGCCTTCCTTGTCGATCTTGTAGTCCGCTGCCATGGCCTGGCCGGCCGACAGCAGAGCGGTACCCAGTGCCAGCGCGGCAAAAGTCTTTTTCAACATCCTTTCGATTCCTTTGCAGTTGAGGTTGAGAATCAAGCTTTGCGGCCCAGCATGCGTGTCAGGGTCGCATCACGGTCGATGAAATGGTGCTTCAGGGCTGCCACGGTATGCAGGCCGGCAAAGATCACCAACCCCCAGGCCAGGTAGAAATGGATGACACCGGCCAGGTCCGCCTGGTCCGGCAGGTCGCTGACCAGCGCCGGCACCTCGAACAGGCCGAAGACAGGAATGCCCACGCCATCAGCGGTGGAGATCAGGTAGCCGGCGATCATCACGGCGAACAGAGCGAAGTACAGCACAGCATGGCCAATTTTGGCGGCCACGCGCGTGAATGAGCCATGACCGGCAGGTGCCGGCGGTGGTGGACTGACGAAGCGCCAGACCACTCGCAACACCATTACCGCCAGCAGTATCAGGCCGACGCTCTTGTGCAGGTCGGGGGCTTCCTTGCGCCAAGGGCTGTAGTAGTCCAGGCCGACCATCCACAGACCCAAGGCAAACAGGCCGAAGACCACCAACGCCACACCCCAGTGCAGAACAATGCTGATCAAACCATAGCGAGCGGGTGAGTTGCGCAGTTGCATTGCCGTGTTTCCTGTAAAAACTGGCCTAAGACTAACGTGAAAAGTATCGAAAAAAAGCGGAAAAAACTGCTTGGACATATCGATAAAACTGATTGTTAGTTTGCGGTTTGGCTATTAAGGAAACATTAACGTCGGGTAAAAGAAAGGTGCTTCAGGCGTTACCGGGCATCAGGTGCGCGATTGCACATGCCAGGGCGCGCGCCTGCCCCGCGAGACGCTCAACGCCCGCGGGGGGAGGTATCCGGGGCCGCAGTCTTTTTCGCTTGCGCAGGTTTGACAGCAGGCTTCTTGACCTGCTGCGCCTTGCTCGGCGTCTTCTTCACCTGTGTGGGCTTGGCCGCAGCGGGCTTGGCAGCGACTTTGGCAGGGGCAGGTTTTGCTGGTACTTCCTCGGCTACCGGCGCAACCGTCGCTGCCGCGGGGGCAGGTGCCGGGGCTGGGGGCGCTTGCACAGGCTTGGCAACCGGCTGCGTCTCAGGCTTGTCAGCGCCACCGAACAGGCGCGAGAAAAAGCCCGGCTTGCTCTGCTTGACCGGCTCGGACTTCTCCGGCTCCAGCGCAGCCTTGGCAGGCGCCTTGCCGGCCTTGTCCGAAGACCCGCCGAACAGCTTGGAGAAGAACCCACCCTTGTCCTTGGCAGCCACCGCGCCCGCGGCGCCAACCGCAGCTGCCGCGGCTACCGCCGTGGCCGGTTCGAAGGACTTGCCGACCGCCAGGTCCTGCACTTGGCTGGCGGCGCGCTGACCACTGCGCAGCGCGCCTTCCAGAGTCCCCGGATACAGCGCATCGGTATGCTCGCCGGCAAAGGCGATACGTTGCACCGGACGCTCCCACAGGCGCCAGTACTTGCTGATCTGCCCCGGGCCGTAGGCCAGGTAGGCACCGCCGGTGCCGACATCGGCGCTGTAGCGGCGCACTTCATAACCCGTGAAGGCACCACGGGCCTGCGGGTAGAACGCGTGCAGGCGAATCAGCACCTGGTCGACCATCTGTTTGTCGCCGAAGGCCTGCAGGAGGCGGGCGTTGTCACCGGACAGGTTGATCACCACGTTGGCCCCGCCCTTCAGGGCTGGCTCGATCCACAACATGCCCAGGCCGGTGTTGCTGAAGATTTCGCCCGACATGCGCGCGCGGCTCTCCCACACCGGGTGCTTGAACTTGAGCATCAACTGATCGCGCCAGCCGTAGTTGGTGCCCTTGAGCGCTGCCAGGTGCTGATTGTCGAGGCCCGGGGTCATCTGGATCTTCGCCAGGGCGCGCAGCGGCACGGCCATGATCAGGTAATCGGCCTGATAACCGACGCCACCGACCTTCACCGTAACGCCGTCCTGGCCCTGGACGATTGCCGTCACTGGCGAGCTGGTCTTGATGGTCTTGAGCGCTTTGACGAACGCCTGGGCCAGCACCGGGCTGCCGCCCGGCAGACGGGCAGCACGCAGGTCGCGGTCACTGACGCCACGGTAGACGCGAGTCTGTTGGGCGAAATACAGCAGCGACAGACGCGACGGCTCGTCGTAGCGGGTGCGGATCTGCTGGTTGACCAGTTGGCGCGCCGTGGCCGGCAATTGCAACTTGTCGAGCCAGCTGGAGACGTTGATCTGGTCGAGGGCAAACAGCGTGCTGTTGGCTGCGGGGGTCAGCGGATCATCGATCGAGCGGGCCAGGTCATCGAGGGTCTTCTCGTAGCGTTTCAGGGCCTCGGCGGTTGCGGGTTGCTTGGTGGCCAGGTCGGCGGTGCTGAAATACTCGCCATCGATCAGGTAGCCCGGCGTGCGCACGAACTCCGGGGCAGCCAACGTGTTGAGCTTGAAACGTTCCAGGTACTGGTTCAGCACCGGCTGGGCCTTGCTGTTGCCGACCCATTCGCTGGTCGCCAGGCCTGAGCGTCCGCCCATGCCGGACTTGGCTTCCAGCAGCGTGACCTGCCAGCCCTTGGCTTGCAGTTCATAGGCTGCCGTCAGGCCGGCCAGCCCACCGCCGACGACGATCGCCGACGGGGTCTTGTCCTTGGCCAGCGCGCTCGCGCTGGTCAGACCAATCATTACCAACGCGCACAGGCGCAGCCAACCAGCAGCCATTTCGGCGAACTCCGGATCAGAAAAAAGCAAGAAAAGAGGGGGGAAAACACCCTGGGAGTGTTGCGTTAAGAATACGTCACCTGTGCACCTGCGGCCAGCAAACTGATATCAAGTCCTTCCCGGAACTGACATTTTTTTCGCAGGGACCTGCGCACAGCTCATTCCTCCGCCCGCAGGCGAATGCCGGCCCCCTGGGAACCACTGACTGCACTCACGCCTCGTGACACTGAACCGCAGGTTGTCCTACCCGGCGGCATTGCTTAGGCTTACGCCGTCTATAGAAGCCGCGTCGCCAGGAGAAGTGCCCATGGGCCTCAACGATCAGTGGATGCAACGTGACCTCAAGGTCCTATGGCACCCCTGCACCCAGATGAAAGAC